>NZ_CM000961.1:0-340557 GCF_000143825.1 Corynebacterium genitalium ATCC 33030 | reverse complement strand
CGCGCCGAACTGTTCGATGTCGCCAGCCTTGAGCGCGTCGACGGCTGCGATGGTGCGGGCTGTCTCCGTGGCGACGTGGCGCACGCGGCGGTGCACGGTCTCCGGGTCATAATCCGACGTCTCGGCCCACGCCACAGCACGCGTGACGACGTCCCCTTCCCTGAACGTGCACCCCAACGCGTCGGCCACAGCGTCGATAAGCCCCCGGCGCGAACCGTAACCGCCTGTAGCATGCGAGTGTTCGACGTGGCTGTCGGCGACGAGCAACAGGTAATCGTCCCAGTTGCAGGGCACCTGCTCGTGCGTGCCGGCGAGGAAGTCCAGAGCGAGGGCGTGGCCGGCCCTACCGCGCACGACAGCATTCTGGTCCAGCCCGCCGGTGTTCGCGCCGACGTAGTGGTTCTCGGCGCGCATGGTGGCCGTGATGATGTCCTCGTCGGTGGCGTCGAGTCCGTGCAGGTCGCGGGCCGCCACAGCCACAGCGCACTCCAGTGCAGCT
Source organism: Corynebacterium genitalium ATCC 33030 (assembly GCF_000143825.1). Classification (NCBI taxonomy): domain Bacteria; kingdom Bacillati; phylum Actinomycetota; class Actinomycetes; order Mycobacteriales; family Corynebacteriaceae; genus Corynebacterium; species Corynebacterium genitalium. The sequence goes on along the minus strand of NZ_CM000961.1, from coordinate 340,058 downwards.
GAACTGGACAGCCCGGAGCCTAAAGGCACGTCGGACACAACGACGAGGTCGAGCCCGCCGGTCTGCGGGGCTCCGTGCACGCGCAGCGCGTCGACCGTGCCGGCGATGTACCCGCGCCAGTCGGGCAAGCAGCCGGGCGCCGAGTTCGCGGCGTCAAGGGCGTTGAGGTCGACGGAGGCATCGAGAATCTCGCCGGTGGGGGATTGGGAGACCATGTGCACGGTCGCGTCCTCACGCCGGCAGGCGGCGACGGCAGTGGCCATCGTCGTCGCGAACGGCAGGCACACACCATAGGCGTAGTCGACGTGGTCGCCGATGAGGTTCACGCGGCCAGGGGCGAGCCACACGCCGTCCGCTTCGCCGCCGAGGTGCGCGGCGAAGAACGCACGGGCGTCCCGATCGAGTTCCTCGGGCGTGCGGGTCGTGGGGACAATCATCAGTAGACCTCCCGCAGTGTCGCGGCAATGGTTTCAGGGGTGGTGTCGTTGATCCACACGCCCATGCCGGATTCGCTGCCGGCCAGGAACTTCATCCGGCCGGGCGAGCGCATCAGGGAGAACAGCTGCAGGTGCAGCCGGCCGTCCTCCGGCGTATCGACGGGTGCCTGGTTCCACGCCGCAATGTACGGCGTGCGATCAACGCCCGCAAAGAACTTATCGACGGCAGCGAACAACCGGTGCAACACCTCGGCGAGGTCATCGCGCTCGTCGTCGGTGAGCTCGACGAAGGACGGCACGTCGCGCCGGGGCATCACCATGGCCTCCATCGGCCACTTCGCGGCCATCGGGGTGAACACGACGAAGTGCTCGGTTTCGGCGATGATGCGTTCGCCGGCGTCCAGCTCAGCGGCCAGCACCTCGTCGAACAGGTTCCCACCTGCCTCGCGACGCTCGCGGGCAGAGCGAGCAATCGCCGCCATGCGCGGCGGCACGAACGGGTAGGAGTAAATCTGCCCGTGCGGATGGTGCAACGTGACGCCGATTTCCTCGCCGCGGTTCTCAAAGGGGAACACGGCCTTCACGGGTTCAAAAGCGGAGAGTTCTTCGGTGCGGTGGGCCCAGACGTCGATAAGCGTGCGCTTGCGCTCGAGCCGCAGATCTTTGAAGGAACCGTCGGCGTCGGGCGTGAAGCACACTACCTCACACCGGCCGACCGCGGGGTGACCGTCGCGGCCTTCCATGCCCATGCTTAATGACGGAAACCTGTTCTCAAACACCACCACCTCATAATCCGACTCCGGAATTTCACTGGGTTTCTGGCCAGGGCGGGTCGGCGCGAGCGGGTCTTCGTTCGCGGGCGGGAGGAACGTGCGGTTCTGGCGGTGGGCGGCGTAGAGGGCCCACTCGCCGGTCAAGGGGTCTTTCCGCATCCACGAGTCGGTGTGCACCTCCGGCAGGCCGCGCTCGTCTACAGCTGTTCTCGGCGGAACCTCGGCGGTTCCGCTGCCGGGGGAGTCGTAGTAGATGAGCTCGCGGCCGTCGGAAAGCGTCGTGCGTGTGATGCGGATGTCGCTCAATTTAGTCAGCTGCCTCTAGCGTGTCGGGGTCGAATTCGATCGGGTTCAGGCGCGCCCAGATGAAGAAGGCCGCAGCGGCCACGGTCAAGGCGATGCCTACCCACAGGTTATCGCTTGATTCCTTGGGCAGGCCGGTGTCGACGTTCATGCCCGGGTCGAGCGCGAAGGAGCAGATCACCAGGACGATCCCGTAGAAGCCGAGCAGCGCTCCGATGACGTTGCGGATGTCGAAGGTCGTGGCAGACGTTTTCTTAGGTGCAGTTTGAGGTGCTGTGGTGGACATTTTCCCTCCTACAGGAACAACAGGTTGAGGCCGATGACAAGGACAAGCGCGATCACGCCCAGCGGAACGGTGTGCTGGTACCAGGGGAGGGCGGCTTCGGAGGCGTCGACAAGCTGCTCCTTCGGCGTGACGGAGCGGACGAAGCCGACAAGCTCGTGATCCGGTTTCGGCGCGGTGAACAGCGAGACGATCACGCTGACCACGATGTCGACAGTGAACGCGAGTGCCGCGGCAACGAACGCGGTGCCCTGGCCGGGCAGCGAGACAACCGGGTCGCTACCGAGCGACAGCGCCCAGAAGCCGATGGCTGCGGCGGTACCGGCGACCAGGCCGGACCAGCCGGCGTGCGGGGTCATGCGCTTCCAGAACATACCCAGGATGAACGTGGCAAACAGCGGCGCGTTGAAGAAGCCGAACAGCGTCTGCAGGTAGTCCATGATGTTGCCGAAGTTCGCGGCCAGCAGCGCGGTGAACACGGCGATCACGGTCGCCCCGATGGTGGCCAGGCGGCCGACACGCAGGTAGTAGTCATCCTCGCGGTCCTTGATCAGGTACGTCTGCCACAGGTCGTAGGAGAACACCGTGTTGAACGAGGAAATGTTCGCGGCCATACCCGCCATGAACGCGGCGAGCAGACCCGCAATGCCCACGCCGAGCAAACCGTTCGGCAGCAAGTCGCGCATGAGGTAGAGCACCGCGTCGTTCGGGTTCGCCGCGCCCTCCATGATCGGGGAAACCAAGACGCTGGCGATCATGCCGGGCACGATCACGATGAACGGTACGAACATCTTCGGGAACGCGCCAATGATCGGCGTTTTCCGCGCGGACGCGAGGGAGTCTGACGCCATCGCGCGCTGCACCTCGACGAAGTTCGTGGTCCAGTAACCGAACGACAGCACGAAGCCCAGGCCGAACACGATGCCGATGACAGACCAGACCGGGTTGTCAAAGCCCGACAGGTCCTGGCCGGGCCATGCGGAGAAGTGGCTCGGGTCGCCGATTGCCTCTTTCAGGCCGCTCCAGCCGCCGACGTGGCGCAGGCCGATGATCGTCAGCGGCAGCAGCGCGGCGATGATGACGAAGAACTGCAGCACCTCGTTGTAGATCGCCGCCGATAGGCCGCCGAGCGTGATGTACGCCAGCACAATGAGCGCAGCGACGACAAGCGTCGCCCACAGTGGCCAGCCCAGCAGCGCCTCCACCACGGTGGCCAGCAGGAACAGGTTCACACCGGCGATGAGCAGCTGCGCCACCGCGAACGAGATCGCGTTGACCAGGTGCGCCGCCGGGCCGAAGCGCTTGAGCATGAACTCCGGCACGGAGCGCACTTTCGAGCCGTAGTAGAACGGCATCATCACGATGCCGAGGAAGATCATGGCGGGCACGGCGCCGATCCAGAAGTAGTGCATCGTTTGCACGCCGTATTCCACACCGTTGGCGGACATGCCGATGATCTCCACCGCACCGAGGTTCGCGGAGATGAACGCCAGACCGGTGATCCACGCGGGCAGGCCGCGCCCGGAGAGGAAGAAGTCGATTGACGACGACACACCGCGCTTCGCGGCCCACCCAATGCCCAGCACGAAGGCGAAGAACACCGCCACGAGCATGAAGTCGACCCAGGTGGCGTCGAGTCTGAGAGCTGTATCCATGAAGACGCTTTCTGTTTAGACGGCCCGAACCTTCCAGCGCACGCTGGTGCGGTCGCCGGGTTCGAGCACGATGAGGTCCTCGCCGGTCGCGAGGGCGTTTGGAGGTGCGGTCATCGGTTCAACCGCGAGGAATCGTTGCGGCGAGGTGAAAAGCTGGCACCATCGCATGCTTATCGACGCATCCAGCCCCACCCCCTTGCCAGCCCGATCCATCAGAACTGCCGTGTGGGTCCGGTACTCCGGGTCGAATCTGGGGTCGTCCAGCCACGCGCCAGCCATGTCGATCGGGTTGTCTGGCCACGGTTCACGCGGGCCGGCCGGGATGTTGCGCTCGTCGAGGGGCTGGCGCTGCGTCAGGCCGTGGTGCAGCGTGCACTCGTCGAGCGGTGCGCCCTGGGGGTCGAGGTAGGTGTGCACGCCGAGCGCGCACGGTGCCGCTTCTGCGCCGATGTTCTCGGCGGTCATTGTCGCCTCGATCCCAGCGCCCGCGCCGGCCGCCGCGTCTTGGCTGCCGACGAGCCGGTAACGCACAGTCAGCGCGATCTCCCACGGCCAACCCGGTTCGGGGCCGAGCACAGTGCGCAGCGTCGCTTCAGTGCGGTCAGTGCGGTCAGTGCGGTCCGCCCCGTCGTTAGTGTCGGCGTCGATGTCGAAGATCCGCCCCCACGTGAACCCGTGCAGGGCGTGGCCCAACTCTGGTTCGGTGATGTCGAGGCGGTGATCTTCTCCGTCGAAACGGAACGTCGCGTTGTTCACGCGGTTCGGCCATGGGGCCAGGACGATGTTCGCAGCCCCAGGGGGACGCTTGGCGGGTTCGAAGGAGCGCAGGAGTGGGCGGCCGTCGACACGCAGATCGCGTACGGCGGCACCTGACGCAGTGATGACTGCCCGCACGTTGCCCTGCTCGAGGACTATTTCTGGGATCGCGTCAGCATCCATAGTCCAATTATCGTTCTCCTGCCCTCGTACCGAAAAATGCCACACCCAATCATGGGTGACCGCCCAATAGTTATGTGCTCTCAGGGCGAATCGTTTCCTGGGAATTGTGGATAAATCAGCGCGGTTGGTGACGTGTCAACGCGGTTATCCACAGGGTTTTCGCCTTGCCCTTTACCGCGCGTGCATGCGGCCATACGGTTCAAGCCATGAACGCATTCGGGGAAGCAGTCGGCGCGATGTCGCAGGGAATCGACTTTTTGGCGGGGTTCGACCGCAATGTCGCCCTCGACGCTGGCTTCCCGCCGCACCAGGTGCGAACGTGGGCCAAGGCCCGCGAGGTGTATTTCGGCAAGACACGCTGGTCGAGGAAGCAGGCGGTGGCCGTCGATAAGGCGCGCGGGGTGCCTCTTGCCCAGCTCGTGCTCATCGAGGAACGCATTCGGCATATCGGCGACGAAGGCGAGCGTTGGCGTTTGCGCCACGAACTGCTCACCCTGCGGGGCAACTACGACGCGGTCAAGCGCAAGGCCGCCGCGATCGTGCCGCCGAAGGAGAAGAAGCCGCCGAAACCGGGGATCCGCTTCAGCGCCTCGGTCGATGGCGTCCGCTCGGTGAGCATCACAGGGCCCGAGCGAGAGCTTGCTGACCTGGAGAAGGCCGTCTCGGCCGGGCTTGACCCGGAGCGGCCGGAGTCGCCGCAGAAGCTGGAGAAGTTCTTGGACCTTTTGCGTGACGACGGCCCCCGCGTCCCCCGTTCCGTACCCCGCCCCATCGTCATGGTGCCCGTGGACGAAGCCGTTAAGATTCTCGGCGGCGAAGGCGATGACACTGTCCTCGGCCTGACCGACGGCACCACCATGACCGCTTCCGAGTTGGTGGCTGAGCACTTCGGCGACCAGCTGGAAGTCGCCGTTTTCCACCCGCAGGAGGGCGCGGTGAACCTGCTGCGCGGCCAGCGGTTCGCCAACGCGAAGCAGCGCACGCTGGTCAGCATGGTTCAGCCGATCTGCGCGGTCCCCGGTTGCCGCCACGCCGCCGACATGTGCGAGATGCACCACATCACTCCGTGGAAGCACGGCGGCCAGACCAACCTGGCCAACCTCGCGCCCCTGTGCCGCTACCACAACCGCACGAACGACGATGATGACCAGGCCCGCCGCGGCCGGATCGAGAACATCCGGGGTGCGCCGACGTGGGTGTCGCCGCGCGGCTACCCGATGCCGAACAACCGGCACCCGTACGGGGCGTTGAGGTTGCTCTTCGGAACCTAGCCAATGCAGCAGTCCCTAGACTGGGGGACATGACTGCATCAACCGATCATTCCGAATCCCGTTCCGCCGCGCTTTTCCAACGCGCGAAAGCTGTCACACCCGGCGGGGTGAACTCGCCCGTGCGCGCATTCGGGTCCGTGGGGGGTCAGCCGCGCTTCATCGAGCGCGCGAGCGGCTCGCAGCTTATCGACGCCGACGGAAACCCCTACACCGACCTCATCTGCTCCTGGGGTCCCATGATCCATGGGCACTCCCACCCGCAGATCGTCGAAGCGGTGGAGAAAGCCTTGAAGGACGGGCTGTCCTTCGGTGCGCCCACCGAGGCTGAGGTGCGCCTAGCGGAGCTGATCGTGAAGCGCACGAGCGTGGAGAAGGTCCGCATGGTCAACTCCGGCACGGAGGCGACAATGAGTGCGGTGCGTCTCGCGCGCGGGTTCACCGGCCGGTCGAAGATCCTCAAGTTCGAGGGCTGCTACCACGGCCACGTCGATGCGCTCTTGGCTGCGGCCGGATCCGGCGTGGCTACCTACGGTCTGCCCGACACCCCCGGCGTGACGGGCGCACAGGCCGGAGACACCATCGTCGTCCCGTACAACGACATCGAGGCTGTCCGCGAGGCGTTCGCCGCGCATCCCGGTGAGATCGCCGCGATCATTACCGAGGCCGCCGCGGGCAACATGGGCACCGTCGCCCCTGCGACGTCCTCCACTGGAGTCGGGTTCAACCAAGCACTCAAAGACATCGCGCATGCCGACGGGTCGCTGCTCATCATCGACGAGGTGATGACGGGCTTCCGCACCTCCTACGGCGGCTGGTACGGCGTCGACGGTGTGGCCGGCGATCTGACCACGTTCGGCAAGGTCGTCTCCGGCGGGTTGCCGGCGGCGGCGTTCGGCGGCCGTGCCGACATCATGGACTACCTCGCGCCGGGCGGGCCGGTGTACCAAGCGGGTACGTTGTCGGGGAATCCGGTGGCGATGGCGGCGGGGGAGGCGTCGTTAAGCATCGCGGAAGAGGCGATCTACCCGCAGCTGAACGCCAACGCCGACCGCCTGGCCGCGCTGCTTAGCGACGCCCTGGCCAGCGCAGGTGTCGCGCACCACATCCAGCGTGCCGAGTCGATGCTCTCCATCCGCTTCGCCGAGGGTGCAGGCCACAACTTCGCCGACATGAAGGCCGCCGACACCTTCCGCTACGCCCCGTTCTTCCACGCGCTTCTGGCCGCCGGCGTCTACGCCCCGCCCAGCGCCTTCGAAACCTGGTTTGTGTCGACCGCCCTGACCGATGCAGACTTTGAGAAGATCGAGACTGCATTGCCTGCCGCTGCCCGCGCGGCAGCAAGCGCGACTGAGTAGGACACAGTAGGAGGCAGCCATGGCAGGGTCCAACGAAACCGTCGTGCATCTCGTGCGCCACGGTGAGGTACACAACCCGAAAAAGCTCCTCTACGGCCGCCTGCCTGGTTTCCACTTGAGCTCGCGCGGGCAGTCGATGGCTGCGCGCACCGCCGTCAGCTTCAAAGGCCACGACGTCACGTACCTCGCCGCCTCGCCGCTCGAGCGGGCGCAGGAGACCGCCGCGCCAATCGCTGATGTCCTCGGCATGGGGATCCACACCGACGACGACCTCATCGAATCCGACAACGTCTTCGAGGGCTTGCGCACCAAAGGGCTGCGCTCCCAGCTGGTGCACCCTGTCCGCTGGCGCCACATGACCAACCCGTTTGAGCCGAGCTGGGGTGAGCCGTACGACGAGATTCTGCAGCGGATGGAACGGGCCGTCGATAAGGCGCGCCGGCATGCGCAGGGCCATGAGGCGGTGCTCGTGTCGCACCAGCTGCCGATCGTTATGATGCAACGCTCCATCCAGGGCAAACGCCTGCCGCACAACCCCACGAAGCGCCAGTGCGAGCTGGCCAGCGTGACATCACTCATGTTCGACGGCGACCGGCTTGTCTCCTGGTCCTACGACGAACCCGCGAGGGGGATCTAGGTGCGCCGTTTCACCGCAGTCGTCATCGCTGCCGCCGTCGCGCTCACCGCATGCGCAGACACGGGTTCCGGCGATACGTTCGCGTTCCACTCGCCAGGCGGCCAGGTCGAAATACTTTACGACGAAGCCGACCGCGCCCCCTTGCCCACCTTCTCCGGCGAATCCCTTATGGAGCCGGGCGAGCAGATCTCTCTGGACGACTTCAAAGGGCAGATCGTCGTGCTGAACGCCTGGGGCCAATGGTGCGCGCCGTGCCGCGCGGAAGTCGACGACCTACAGGAAGTCCAAGACGCCCTGACCGAATCTGGCCAGGGCACCGTCCTGGGCATCAACGTGCGCGACCACCAGCCGGAGATCGCCCGCGACTTCGTCACAGATAACGGCGTGACGTACCCGTCCATTTATGACCCGCCGTTCCGCACCGCCGCGGCGCTCGGCGGCATCCCGACGTCAGTGATCCCCACCACCGTGATCCTGGACAAGCAGCACCGCCCTGCCGCCGTGTTCCTCCGGGAGGTCACAGCTGCCGACATTCTGGAGGTCACCGACCGGCTCGCCACGGAAGGGGCCAGCTAGATGGGGGAGACCTTCGCGGATCTCGCTGCGTCCGGCCCGCTGCTGCTGGGTATGCTCGCGGCGGCGGTGGCTGGTCTGGTGTCGTTCGCGTCGCCGTGCGTGATCCCGCTGGTGCCGGGCTACATGTCGTACCTGACGGGCATCGTCGGCGGGGAACTGGACTTCCGCGACGGCGAAGTGGCGGTGGGCAAGCGCCGCAAGTGGGCGGTGGTCGTTGCGGCGGGGTTGTTCATCCTCGGTTTCACGGTCGTGTTCTTGCTGGCCACAGTGACTGTGTTCGGGGCGATCAGTCTCATTGCGCTTAACGCGGACACTCTCATGCGTGTCGGCGGTGTGGTCACGATCGTGATGGGCCTGGTCTTCATGGGCGCCGTCCCCGCGCTCCAGCGCGACACCCGCATGCAGCCGAAGAAATGGGCGACGTGGCTGGGTGCGCCGCTGCTTGGCGGGGTGTTCGCGCTCGGCTGGACGCCGTGCTTGGGGCCGACCCTCGGCGCCGTGGTCTCGGTGTCTGTCGGCACGGAGGGGTTCACGGCGGTGCGGGGCATTCTCCTCGTCGTCGCGTACTGCCTTGGTTTGGGCGTCCCGTTCTTGCTCGTGGCGCTCGGTTCCGCGCAGGCGGTGGAGGCGGTCGGTTTCTTGCGGCGCCACTCGCGTACCATCCAGATCATTGGCGGGGCCGCGATGGTGCTGGTGGGCATCCTGCTGCTCACCGGCGCGTGGAACGTTTTCATCAGCTGGACCCGCCAGTTCGTCGACGGCTTCGGCACCACTTTGCTATGACTTTTCTGAAACGTATTTGGCACTGGCTCACGAGTATGCGCACCGCGCTCGTGCTGCTGTTCCTGCTTGCGCTCGTCGCGGTGCCGGGCGCGCTTCTGCCGCAGCGCGAAGTCAGCCAGTCGCAGGTCGACGAGTACATTGCGGCTAACCCGACGATGGGTCGCATCTACGACCGCCTTTCGCTTTTCGACGTTTTCTCCTCCCCAATCTTCGCCGCCCTGTTGACCCTGCTGATCATTTCGTTGATCGGGTGCATCATTCCGCGGTCGGTTGATCATTACCGGGCGTACAAGGCGAAGCCGACGCGTGCGCCGAAGTTTCTGCACCGGATGCCGTTGCACCGCGAAGCGGATGTGGACGCGCCGCCCGAGGAGGTGGAGGCCCGTGCGCGTGAAGCGCTCGGCCGGTGGCGCGTGGCGGTGTATACGCCGGAGGAGGACCGCGCGGGGGCGCAGTCGTTGTCGGCGGAGCGGGGTTATGCCCGTGAGCTGGCGAACTTGATTTTCCACGTCGCCATCGTCGCTGTGATCGCGGTGTTCGCGTTGGGGCGCATGGTGTTTTATGAGGGCCAGGTCATTGTGGTGACCAATTCGGAGTCCGAGTTCGCGGTGCCAGTCAAGCAGTCGCGCGAGTTCTGCAATACTTCGCCTGCGAACTTTGATACTTTCCGCGCCGGCCCGCTTTTCGACGGCACCGGCCTCACCCCCTTCTGCTTCATCTCCCACAATTTCACCGCTGACTACTTGCCCAACGGTCAGGCGGAGTCGTTCGCGTCGGACGTCTCCTACGTGGAAGGCGAGGGAATCACAGCCGGCGGCGACGGTGATTGGGAGGACTACACCCTGCGTGTGAACCACCCGTTGCGCATCGGCGGCGACCGCGTCTACCTGCAGGGCCACGGTTTTGCCCCGCAGATCACGGTGACGTGGCCGAACGGGGAAACCCGCACCCAGATGATTCAGTACCGCCCGTCGGACTTGACGTTCTTCCTGTCCAACGGTGTGATGCGGTTCGACCCGCCCGCCGGGATGTACCCGGACCTTTCCGACCGCCGCGACAACCAGCTCGCCATCGAGGGCGTCTTCGCCCCGACTGCCGAGTGGTCGGGCCCGAACGGCGACATGCTCCAGTCCGCCTTCCCGGCGATGAATGGCCCGGCGGTCTCCCTCGACGTCTATGTCGGCGATGCCGGCCTGGACACTGGCCGGCCGCAGAACCTGTTCTCGCTCGACCAGGACCTCATCGCTAACGGTCAGTTGCAGCGCGTCGAGCGCATCCAGCTCGCCGCCGGCGAGGAGCAGAAGATCACGGCGAACGGCCAAGAGCTCACAGTGCGTTTCGACGGCGCCGCCGAGTACGCCAACTACCAAATCTCCCGCGACCCGACGCAGGTGTGGGCGCTGATCACTACGTCGTTGCTGCTGGCCAGCCTGATCGGTTCGTTGACCATCAAGCGCCGCCGCATCTGGGTGCGTCTCACTCCGAACGTGGACGGCACCACCCACGTTGACATGGCCGGCCTGGCGCGCACCGACCGCGCCGGCTGGGGTAATGAGTTCTATGACGTGGTGGATGAGGTGACGGCGCAAAGGGGCGCGGATAAGCAAGCGGACGACGCGCTCGACGACGGTGAAGAGTGGCACTGACCACCCCCGATGACCTTTGAGGAAAACCCCGTGTGGAGTAGGGTTGATCTATGCTGCCCGTCAACACCACACTCGCCGGTATTTCGGACTTGACCCTGCGCACCGCCTTTGCGGTGTACATCGTTTCCCTGGTTCTCGCGTGCATCCACTACATGCGTGCGCAGACCGTGATTGACATGCGCCGCGACAAACTCGCGCAGGCAGAGGCAACCGCGAACGAATTGGTCGCGGTCGGCGACGGCGGTTCCACCACGGTCACGCCGCGCTCCCCCGAGCTTGACGACGCCCCATTTGACCAGTCCGCCTTCGACACCGCCCGCGACCGTGCGCGTTCGATGGCGGGCATGGCGCAGTACCTGACGTGCGTCGGCATCATTTTCCACCTTGTGGCTGTGGTGACGCGTGGGCTCTCGGTGAGCCGTTTCCCGCTGGGCAACATGTATGAATACGTGCTCACTTTCACCGCGGTGTCCATGGTGGTCGCTGCCGTGATCATCCAGCGCAAGGGTTGGCACACGATGTGGCCGTGGGTGCTCACCCCGATCATCATCTTGCTGTTCCTCGACGCCACGGTGCTCTACGCTGAGGCTGCGCCGCTCGTTCCAGCCCTGCGCAGTTTCTGGTACCCGTTCCACGTTTCCGTGGTGTCCATCGGCGCGTCCATTGGCCTGATCTCCGGCATCTTCTCGATGCTCTACCTGCTGCGCATCCGCCACCCGCGCGGGGAGGAGAGCGGCTTTTTCGGCGCGATCGCGAAGCCGCTGCCGAGCGCGAAGAAGCTGGACTCCTACGCCTACCGCACGGCGATCATCACGCTGCCGGTCTTCGGCATCGGCATCATGCTCGGCGCGATCTGGGGTGAGGTCGCATGGGGCCGCTTCTGGGGTTGGGACCCGAAGGAAACCGTCGCATTGATCACCTGGATTCTCTACGCCGCGTACCTCCACGCCCGCGCAACCGCCGGCTGGAAGAGCGTCAAGGCCGCCTGGATCAATGTGGCCGCGTTCGCGACAAGTGTGTTCAACCTGTTCTTCATCAACATGGTGGTTTCGGGGCTCCACTCCTACGCCGGGTTGAACTAGGGTAGATTGTGTTAACAATTTTGTTAGCACTCTACTGACCCCGCGAAGGAGCCCCCCGGTGCCCGCACCCCGCAACAAGCAAGGCAAGCCTGCCAGCGACATTCCGGTCCTGCTCGAGTTAGGTGCGGCGTTGGCGCAGCGCCGTCGTGATGCAGGGCGTCTGCAGCAGGAGGTCGCTACGGCGGCGGGGGTGTCGCGGTCGACGCTGCACACCATTGAGCACGGCGGTGCGGGTGTGCGTTGGGAGAAGGTTGTTGCGGTGGCGCAGGCGTTGGGTCTGTCGCTTGATTGGACGGAGCAGGCGGCTACGTAGGGTCGCTGGGGTCGTCGTCACGCGTTTGGCGTTTTTTGCGGCGTTCCTCTTCTTCGCGGGCTTTGCGCTCCGCCTCCTCGCGTGCGCGCCGCTCTTTGAAGCGGTTCTTCTCGATGTTCCACAGGAACTCCTCGTCATCATCCGGCCCCTTGATCGCGGGCGGCTGCTGTTTTTGGCGCAGCGGGCCGTAGCGGTCATTGCTGCCGGGGCCGAACGCGCGCCACAGCAGCCACAGGGCCAGGATGACCAACACGATTAACAGGAGGCGTCCCATACCTCTAACATAGCTGGTTGTGACACAGCAGCCAGCTCTCGACCCCAACGCACGCAAGCGCGCAAACCGCGCCGCCCTGATCTACGGCGGGTTGCGGCTTGCGCTTTTCGTGGTTCTCACGGTGGTCATCCAGGCGCTGGCGTTGCTTATCGACGCCCCCGTCCCCCTCGTCATGTCCGCCCTCCTGGCGCTTATCGTCGCGTTCCCGTTGTCGATGCTGGTTTTCCCGCGCCAACGCGTCGAGGCCACAGAGGCGATGGCGGCCTGGAACGAGCAGCGTCGGGCCCGCAAGCAGTGGGTGAATGAGGAGCTCGCCGACCGCTAGGAAACGGCGCCGAAGATCAGAGCGATCACGGCCATGGCGGGCAGCGACGCGAAGGTCGTGATGAGCACCGTGTCGCGTGCCACTGTCTCCCCGGCACGGTAGTTGGCGGTGTAGTTGTAGACGTTCTGGGCTGTGGGGAGGGAAGACAGGATGATGGCGGCGTAGAGGGCGTCGCTGTGAAGCCCCATGAGTGCGCCGACACCCCACGCGATGGCCGGCATGACCGCCAGTTTGAGCGCGGATGCCGTGATGGTGGCCGGCTTGTCCGGGCCGGGCTCGAGGACGGAGCTGCCCTTCAGCGAGGCACCGAAACTCATCAGGATCATTGGGATGGATGCCCCGCCGAGGATCTCCAGCGGCGCCATCACCGGGTCGGGAACCGTCCAGCCGCTGGCAGACACGATCAGGCCGAGCAGCGGCGCGACCACCACCGGGGCCGTGATGCCGGCTGTGACGGCGCTACCGACGGCTCGTGCGCGGGAGCCCCCGGCAGTCGGGTCGGCGGCGAGGCCGGCGATGACGATGGGGGAGATGATCACCATCTGCATGAGCAGCACCGGCGGGACGTAGGCGGGGTCGCCAATGACGTAGATGGCGATCGGCAGGCCAATGTTGACCGAGTTGAAGTAGCTCGCGCTCGCCGCGCCGGACATGCGCGTGGCCACGTCCGCCCGGAAGAATGCTCGGGAGATGACCCAGAAGATCGCCATGGTGACCACCGTGGCGATGAACACGACCACCACGACAGTGGAGAGGAAGGTGGATGTGTCGGAGGTGGCAACCGTGGTGAACAGCAGCGACGGCGACGCCACCCAGTAGGCGACCCGGTTGAACATGAGCCGCTGGTCGCCGTCGCCGATGACGCCGCGTTGGGCCAGCACGTAGCCCGCCCCGATGACGACGAAGATGATGGCGAAGCCGGTGAGAACGTCGAGCACAACTACATCCCTGGCGCGGGCAGGTGGCGGCTGTAGCCGAAGTCGCCGTAGGGAATGGTCTCGCCCAGGTGCCACATCGGGGAGGCGGCGATGAGCGCGCCGGCGGTGATGAGCGCCCAGATGAGCATTGCGCGGCCGTTCGCGCCGAGCACGGGGATGAGCTCGGGGCCCTGCGCGCCACGCTTGACGACGAGCACCGCCCCGATCGCCCACGGCAACGCCGCCAACGCCAGCAGCGTCGGCGGCCAGGCCGCGCCGAGCAGCAGGGTGATGGCGAAGGGGGTGAGGGTGAGGATGGTGAAGAGGGTGCGGGCGCTGGCGTCGCCAAGCTTGACGGCGAGGGTGATCTTGCCGGCCTCCGTGTCGGAGGGGATGTCGCGGATGTTGTTGGCTAGGTTGATCGCCGCGGAGATGGCGCCGACGGCGACTGCGCAGCCGAGGCCGACCCAGGAGATGGAACCGATCTGGGTGTACTGGGTGCCCAGGACGGCGACGAGGCCGAAGAAGACGAAGACGGCGACCTCGCCAAGCCCGCGGTAGCCGTAGGGGTTTTCACCGCCGGTGTAGAACCACGCCGCGAGGATGCACAGCGCACCGACGAGGATTAGCCACGGCGCCGTCCACGCCGCCAGAATCAGCCCGGCGACACCGGCAACGCCGAAGGCGATGAACGCGGCGAGCTTCACCTGCTCCGTCCGTGCGCGGCCCGAGGCGGTCAGGCGGGTGGGGCCGGTGCGGTCGTCGTCAGTGCCGCGGATGCCGTCGGAGTAGTCGTTGGCGTAGTTGACCCCGACGATCAGCCCCATCGACACGATCAGGGCGAGCAGGGCGGCCGGCAGTGACGGGATGAATTCGTACGCCGCGGCGCCCGTTCCGACGACGACCGGAGCGACCGCGTTGAACCAGGTGTGCGGGCGCGCCGCGTCCCACCAATCCTTGAAGCTCATGAGCTTCATCATAGGTCGGTGGCGAAGCTCGGCTAAAGTATCGCTTCATGTGGATCGACTACGCCGTCCGCCAGGTGCTGCACACCGCGGGGACACTCGCCCGCCAGCCCGGCCTGCGCTTGGCCACGCATGCGGCGCACTTGTCGTTCCCGCAGGACGGCGACACTGTCATCTCGTTGACCACGTACGGCCGACGCTTATCGACGGCGGTGTACTGCATCTCCTCCCTCCTCACCGGCACCCACCGCCTGCCCGTGTACCTCTGGCTCGACAAGGAGGACTACTACCGCCCCTGGCCGAAGGCGCTGGCCCGGCTGAAGGAGCGTGGCCTGCAGGTGCGGTGTTCTGACGGCCATTACGGCCCGCACACGAAGTACTACGGCGCGTTCCAGGAGTTCCAGGGTACGGGCACGCGGGTGATCACGGTGGATGATGACATGATGTATCCGCGGTGGTTCGTCGATAAGCTGTTGAACTCGGCGGGTGCGAGCCCGGGCTGCATTGTGGCGTACCGCGCGCACACGATCGAGTTGAACGCGGACGGCATGGCCCCGTACAAGGAGTGGAGCGCGACGTACACGACGGAACCGTCCGCGCGGCACTTCGCCACGGGGGTCTCCGGCGTGCTGTATCCAGCGTCGATGGTGGACTATGTCGCTTCGCACGGCACGGAGTTCACGGGCAAGGCCCCGCTCGCCGACGATGTCTGGCTCAACAACCTGGCCCTTCGCTCCGGCCATCTCGTCCGGCAGGTCTACCCGCACCCGCGCGAGTTCTCCATGATCCCGTTCTCGCAGAAGGGCGCGCTGGTGCGCCGCAACCACTGGCGCGGCGGCAACGACGTGCAAATCGCCGACACTTATACCCGCGAAGACGTGGAGCAGCTGCTCGCCGCTGCGCCGGTCGAGTCCTAGCGCGGCGTTGACGGTTAGGCGAACAGTTCGCGCACGGCGGTGCGGTCCGGCTTGCCGGGGCCCGTTGTGGGCAGGGTGCGCACGTGGCGCACATCTTTGGGCACCTGCCAGCGGGGCAGGTCGTCGAAAGCCTCCATCAGGTCGGCGACCTCCGCTGAGCCGGCGTAGGCGGCGCAGACGCGGTTGCCCAAGCGCACGTCCGGCACCCCCACCACGCACGCAGCAGTCACGCCGTCGACGCCGAGCATGAACGACTCGACCACTTCGGGGTGCAGCTTCAACCCGCCCGTATCGATGATGGTGTCCAGACGCCCGGTGACGGTCAGGCGGCCGTCGATAAGCTCGCCGGCGTCGGAGGTGGCAAACCAGCCCGGCTCTGCGAACGCTGCATGATCGGGCACGTTGCGGTAGCCGTGGGCGATGGTGGGGCCGCCGAGGTGGATGCGGCCGTCGATAAGCGTGATCTGCGCGCCGGGGAGCGGGCGACCGTCGTAGACGCAGCCACCGGACGTCTCTGATGACCCGTACGTGGTGACCACGCGGATGCGCAACTTGCCCGCAGCCTCAAGAATTTTCGGGTGAATGGCGCCACCGCCGACGAGCACAGCGCTGTACAGGCGCAGCGCCTCGATGCCCGCGAGCGTGCTCATCGTCTTGTCCAGCTGCATCGGCGTCATCGCGGTGTACATGCGCTCGCCGGTGTCGGCGAGGTCGTGGGTGCGCGCGGCGAATTCGCTGATGTGGAAGCCGCTGGAGAGGTCGACGAACTCTGGCTCCACACCCGCGACCATGCTGCGGACCAGGACCTGCAGCCCCGCGATGTGGTGGGCCGGCATGGCCAGCAGCCACTGGCCGGGCCCGCCGAGCGCCTGGTGCGTCGCATCCGCGCTGGAGATGAGGTTCGCCGCCGTGAGCTGCGCGCCCTTTGGCACACCGGTCGAACCGGACGTGGCCACGACGACGGCGATCTCGTCTGCGATCGACTGGCCCGCGCGCATCGTCGTGCGCAGCTGGTCCGCTCGCCGCGGGTCGTCCTTGGGGACGGGCAGCACCGCGCACTGGCCGCTGATCGCGGCCTCCAGGTCAGGCATGATCGCCAGCGGGTCGGCGAGGTCGACGGGCAGCAGTTCGAGGATGTGGGGCACGCTGGCAAGCTTACGGGGGTCAGTCTCCTCCCACGGGAGGAGGTCGCAGCGTGGGCGGAGCGGATACGCTGAGCAGGATGCGTGTGAAAAACGGTGATCTCGTGGTGGCAGCGCTGGCGGCCGTGCTGGCGATCATGCACACGGGAGTGCTGTTCTCCGATTGGGCAGGCGCTGCCGATTGGGCGCAGGCAGTGTTGTCGTGGGGGTTCGTCGGCGCGCTCGCTGTGTGGCGTTCCCACCCGCGGTGGTCCGCTGGGCTCATGGTGGGGCTCAACGCCGCGTGGTCTGCGCTGTGGATCCTCGCACCGGTCAACATCGGCTACACGCTGTGGGTCGTGCTGGTCCCGCTGGGTGTGTTCACGGCGCGGCGGTGGTGTTCGACGCCGTTCAGCCGCGGGGTGTCGGCGGCCGCGTTGGTGTGGTCGTTCGCCTCGCCGTTCATGTGGACCTGGGGGGAGGATTTCATCCTGTATTACCGGACGCCGGTGGACGCGGTGATCTCGTTGGCGCTGCATTGGGCGGCAATAGCTGTGGCGTTCTTGTTCGCGAAGAACCTGGTGGCGGAGCAGGCGGCCAGGGCGAATGAGGCGCGGATGCGTGAGCAGCTACTTGTCACCGCCCGCGATGAGGAGCGGCGCGAGACCGCCCGCGAGATTCACGACGTGCTGGGCCACACCCTCACCCTCATCAAGGTGCAGGCGAACGCGGGGTTGGCCGGCGGACACGAGCGCGAGGCGCTGGAGACGATCCAGGCGGTGGCCGGCGACGCGCTGGCCGACATCCGTGGGCTCGTGCGGGATTTGCGAGAGGAGAACGCGGGGCTGCAGCCCGCGCCGGGGCTGCGCGATATCCCGGAGCTGGTCGAGCGCTTCCGCGACGCGGGGCTCAACGTGACGCTCGATCTCAGCGAGGTCTCGGTGCCGGCGGTGACGGGGTTGGCAGCGCACCGGATTGTTGCGGAGTCGGTCACCAACGCGGCGAAGCACCAGGTGGATCCTGTTGTTCACGTGACGGTGGAGCCGGCCGAGGGCGGTGTGGCGGTCGCGGTCGTCTCCACGGGCCGCCGCGCGCCGCAGCCGGGCGCGGGTGCCGGGATTGAGGGGATGCGTGAGCGTGCGCGCGCCACCGGCGGGACCCTCGACGTCACGTACGACGGGGACACGGTCACAGTCAACGCGCGGCTGGGGGTGTGACATGCGCCTGCTGCTTGCCGACGATCAACCCCTCCTCCTCTCCGCCCTCGCCACCATCCTGAATTCCCAGCCGGACATCGACGTGGTCTGCACTGCCACGAATGGGCAAGAAGCGGTGGACGCGGTGGACAGGGTGCAACAGGCTGGCGCGGGTGGGATCGATATCGCGGTGCTGGACATTCGCATGCCGGTCATGGACGGCATTACCGCGGCGAAGAAAATCATGCCGCTCGGACCGAAAGTGATCATGCTGACCACGTTCAACGACGACGAGCTCGTCCAAGCCGCCATCACCGCCGGCGTGCACGGCTTTCTGCTCAAGGATGCTGACCCGGACGTGCTTGCCGATGCCGTTCGCGCCGTCGACAGGGGTGAATCCGTGTTGGCGAGTGGGGTGACGGGGGCGGTGCTGGAGTGGGTGCGTGGGGGCGTCGATAAGCGGAATGCGTTGAGCGACTACGAGCGGCAGGCGCTGTCCATGCTCACCGCGCGCGAGGTGGAAGTGCTCGCCGAGATCGCCGCCGGGGCGACGAACGCGGAGATCTCGCAGCGGCTGTTCATCGCGCCGACGACCGTGAAAACGCACGTCAAAAACCTGCTGGTCAAGCTGGGTGCGCGGGACCGCGTCGCGCTCGTGCTGTTGGCGCACCGCGCCGGAATTTCCTCCTGAGGGAGGATCACACGCGCCGGGCCGCGCGCCACAATGACCGCATGACTCACCTCGGATGTAGCGATGTTTCCGTGTCGTTCGGCGCACAGCGCGTCCTGGACGGCGTGACCCTGACCACCCAGCCCGGGCGCGTGCACGCGCTGCTCGGACCCAACGGTGCCGGTAAATCCACCCTCATGTCCGTCATGCTCGGGCTGATCGAACCGGACGTTGGCGCCGTCACGCTCATGGGGCAGCCGTTCGACCGGACGCTGCTGCGCAACGTCGGCGCGTCGATCAATGACCCTGCCTTCTACGGTCACCTGAGCGCGCGCAATAACCTCCGCGTGCACACGACGCTGCTCGGTCTGCCAGACTCGGAAGCGGACCGGGTGCTCGAGCTTGTCGGTCTTGCGGGGGCGGGGAAGAAGCGTGCCTCGACGTTCTCCACCGGCATGAAAGGCCGCCTCGCGCTTGCCCAGGCACTGCTCGGCGAACCGCCGGTGCTCGTGCTTGACGAGCCGCAAAACGGCCTCGACCCCGAAGGCATCGCCCACCTACGCACCTACCTGCGCGACTACGCGCGTTCCGGGCGGACAGTGCTGGTCAGCTCCCACCAGCTCGGCGAAGTCCTCCACCTTGCCGACGACGCCACCGTCATCGCCGGAGGCACCGTTCGCTTCGCTGGCGAACTGCGCGAGCTGGGCCCGAACCTGGAGGAGTCCTTCTTCCACCTGACCCGCGGAGTCGCGCAATGACAACGGCGAGGTACTTTCGCGCCGAGGCGATCCGGTCGCGCGGGTCGGTCCTGTGGTGGCTCGCCCTGTCGGGCCTGCTGCTCGGGGGCGTGCTGACGCTGTTCGGGTTTGCCGGCGCTATTCAGGCCGCAACAGACCTGTTGAGCTGGCAGGCGTTATTGGTCACGGGGATGGCCGCACCGCTGGCCGCATTGTTTGCCGGCACAGCGGAGAACCGCGAGCGCGACGCTCGCAATGGCGGCACCGCGTGGCGGCCTGTCTCACCTCTGGCGACCCGCGCAGCGCGCCTGGCGTTCGTGTGGGCTGCCCTCGGCGTGTTCTTCCTGCTGGACTTCGGTGTCACGGCTGCGGTCGCTTCTCTGCTCGGTCTTGACCGGGCGGGCGTGGTGCTGCTCGTCGGGTTCTTCGTGTGGATCGGTGCGCTCGGCCCGGCGGGACTGGCAGCGGGGTTGACGCGGCGCGTCGGCCTGCTGCCCACGCTGGTGGTGTCGGTGGTGTGGCAGATCGGGCTCGGCTACTTCGTCGAGCGCGATTGGTGGTGGCTCAATCCGGGTGCGTGGCCGCTGCGCCTCGTCTTGCCGACGATGGGCCTGCAGTTCAACGCGCTTCCTCTCGAACCGGACTCGCCGATGCACGGCGAGGCACCGTGGGCGGCGCTCGCTCTGTGCCTGCTGCTCGCGGCGGTGGGGGCTGTGTGCGCAGTTCTCATTCCTGTCCGCCGCGCACGGCCCCGGAAGAAGACGGTGCACGCAGTCAGCACTCCGATCGAGGCTGCGGGACCTGCCGTCGCGCGCCCGGCGAAGCCCGGCTCGGCTCTCATCGGCGTTCACCGGGCGGCGGCGACGTCAGCCGTCTACGCATGCCTCGCGCTCACCGGGCTGGTGATGCTTGCCGCGGTGCGCTACTCCCCGGATGTCCGCCAGGGAGTGTTCACGTTCCTCATCCTCCCGGTCGGCACGGGCGTGCTGCCTGCGCTGGTCTGGCCGCGGCTGCACCCCGCGTGGGCGCTCATGCAGATCGAGCATCCGCGCGTGCGAAGCGCGCTGTGCACCTGGTGCGTGGCGGTCGTCGCGCTGGTGACGCTTCTTGCGGTGCTCACCGGCACGCCAGCTGCCGGCGGTGTGCTCGCGCTTCTCGTCGGCACGGCGATGGTGCTGTTCGCCCTTTTCGTCACGGCCCGGTTCGGGGTGGCGTGGACGCTCGCACTGACGATCGTGTGGACCATCTTCGGTGTCACCATCGGCGGGGACGTGCTTGCCGAGACGCCACTGTGGATCCTTGCCCCGCAGGCATGGCCGTACACCGCGACGACGCCGGTGCGGTATGCCGCCGCGGCGGTTCTCGGCGTAGCGCTCGCGGCGGGCAGCTGGGTCGCGGCCCGGTGGCAGCTCACCGGCAACCGCTCGGCGCGGCGCTAGTAGTAGAAGGGGAAGTCTTCCCAGTTCGGTGGGCGCTTTTGTAGGAAGGAGTCGCGGCCTTCCACGGCTTCGTCGGTCATGTAGGCCAGGCGGGTGGCTTCGCCGGCGAAGACCTGTTGGCCCATGAGGCCGTCGTCAAGCAAATTGAATGCGAATTTGAGCATCCGCTGTGCTTGGGGCGACTTGCCGTTGATTTCGCGGGCGACCTGGATGGCGTCGTCTTCGAGCGAACCGTGTGGCGACACGATGTTGACCGCGCCCATGCGGTGCATGTCCTCAGCGGAGTACTCCCTGCCGAGGAAGAAGATCTCGCGCGCGAACTTCTGGCCGACCTGTTTTGCCAGGTAGGCGGAACCGTAGCCGCCGTCGAAGGAGCCCACGTCGGCATCGGTCTGTTTGAAGCGGGCTTCCTCGCGCGAGGCGATGGTCATGTCGCACACAACGTGCAGCGAGTGCCCGCCGCCGGCTGCCCAGCCGCCCACCACCGCGATGACCACTTTCGGCATCGTGCGGATGAGGCGCTGGACCTCGAGAATGTGCAACCGCCCGCCCTCGGCCTTGACGCGCGCGGTGTCCACCTGGTTGTCGTCGTCGCCGTACTGGTAGCCGCTGCGGCCGCGGATGCGCTGGTCGCCGCCGGAGCAGAACGCCCAACCGCCGTCCTTCGGCGACGGCCCGTTACCGGTGAGCAACACCACTCCTACGGAAGGGTCGCGGCGCGCGTGGTCGAGTGCGCGGTACAGCTCGTCGACAGTGTGCGGACGGAACGCATTGCGTACCTCGGGGCGGTTGAACGCGATGCGGACGATGCCGTTTTCGCGGCCTTCGCCCACGTGGCGGTGGTAGGTGATGTCGGTGAACTCCCCGACGCTGCGCCACTGCGACGGGTCGAAGGGCTGTTCTGTGGTGTAGGTCATGGCGCCATCGTAGAGCTTGGAGTTAGTTTTAGGCGGTTCGCTGTCTTCCAAATCACCACGACGGTGGCGGCGCCGCTGCAAAGCCTGCTCGAGGACTTCGTGCTGGGCCCGTGTTCCGATTGGGCGCGCGCCGGGCTTGCTGCGGTCGGTCTCAATTACCCGTTCGTGGAGGGCTTGCTTGTCGACGGCATCATTAACGGCGTCGGCATGGTGCTCACCTTCGTGCCGTTGATGGCGTTGATGTTCCTTTGCTTGGCGGTGTTGGAGGACTCCGGCTACATGGCTCGGGCCGCGGTCGTCGCGGACCGACTCATGCGGGCGATCGGGTTGCCGGGCAAGGCGTTCATCCCGCTTATCGTGGGTTTTGGCTGCAACGTGCCGGCGATCTCGGCCACGCGCGTTTTGGCCACCCCGGAACAGCGCAGGTTGACCGCGCTACTGGTGCCGTTCACGTCCTGCTCTGCGCGCTCGACGGTGTACGTGATGCTGGCGCAGACGTTCTTCCCGGAGCATGCCGGATTGGTCGTCTTCGCCATGTACGTCATCTCGATCGCGCTGGTGGTGGCCTCCGGGCTGTTGTTGCGCACGACGTTGTGGCGCACGATGGGCTCCGACCCGCTGGTCATTGACCTGCCCGTCTACCAGTGTCCGACAGCGCGCTTGAGCTTCTCGGTGATGTGGAGCCGCCTGAAAGGCTTCCTGCAGACCGCGGGCGGGATCATCGTGGCCACGGTCGTGGTGATCTGGTTCCTCCTGTCTACCCCCGCTGCGCCGGGGCACAGCTGGGGTGATGAGGACTTGGCGCCCCAAGATTCCCTCTACGGCGTTGTCGCCGATTCCATGGCGCCGGTGTTCGAGCCCGCCGGTTTCGACTCGTGGTCGCTCACCGGCCCGCTGGTCACCGGCTTCCTGGCCAAAGAGGCTCTCATCGCCACGTGGGCCCAGACCTACGACCTCGAGGACGTTACCGACGCGGCCCCAGAGGAGCAGGGCGCATCCCCGCTCGCCCAGGCCGTGCGCGCGGACTTCGAAGAGACCTCCGGGGGCAACACCCTGGCCGCCGTGTGGGCCTACATGATCTTCCTGCTCGCCTACACCCCGTGCGTGGCCACGTTGGCCGCGCAACGTCGCGAGATCGGATGGAAGTGGACCGCGATCGGCCTCGTCGGCCAGTTAGCACTCGCCTGGCTGCTCGCCGTGGCCACCTTCCAGGGCCTGAGCTTGGTGCTCTAGAGAGGGACAACGATGGGATTCTTCACAAGAAACAACCGGCCGCAAGCAGCGCCTGCACCCGCAGCACCCGAGAGCGACCTGCGCCCGATGGAAGCAGTTGTCACTGCAATCCGCGGGGGAGCGCGGTCCCGCGCTGAGATCCGCACCATGACCGGCCTGAGCCCCAGCACTGTCGACGCAGTGGTGCACCACTTGCAACGCGTCGGCCGGCTCACGCTGGAGGAGATCGGGTCGTCGTGCGCGGGCGGCGCGTGCTCGTCCTGTGTGGCGGCGGCCCCGAACGGTGGTTGCGCATCGGCGAACCGCACTGACCGTCCGAGCGGACCCGTTGCGCTCGTGCTGACCAAACGGCCCGCGGATCCCGGGTACAGTTAGCCATGAATATGGGCCATAGCAGGAAGGTGCTGCCATGACTGAGAACGGTCAGGATGAGCGGTATCAGTTGGGGTTCGTTGACTACGAAGTCCCCGACAGTTTCTTCGAACCACTGCCGGAAGACGAAATCGGTGCTTGGGAATAGTTTTCTGCCGGATCCTGACGACATTCTCGACCGCGCCCACGTTGTCTCGCTGCCGATGGCGGTGCGGTTCCGCGGCATCACCACGCGCGAAGCCCTGCTTATCGACGGCCCCGCAGGCTGGGGCGAGTTCTCCCCCTTCCTCGAGTACAGCGACGAGGAAGCGGCGGCCTGGCTGCGCGCCGGGCTCGAAGCCGCCTACGAGGGATACCAGGGTTTGGGTGGCCCTAGCGAAGTGGAGGTCAACGGCACCATTCCCGCGGTGACACCCGACGAGGTGCCTGACGTCCTCGCCCGCTTCGAAGGCGTGCGCACGTTCAAAATCAAAGTCGCTGAGCCTGGGCAGGCGCTCGCGGACGATGTCGCGCGTCTTCGAGCCGTCCACGAGCTGCGCCCCGATGCCGTGCTGCGTGTCGACGCCAACGGCGCCTGGACCGTGCAGGAAGCGATCGCCGCCGCGCGGGCTTTCGAAGAGATCCTCCCGCCTGGGGAAGGCGCGTCGGATGGCTCGACCGGAACCGCGCGCGGCGGGTATTTGGAATACATCGAGCAGCCGTGCCGCACCGCGGAGGAGCTCGCAGAAGTCCGCCGCAAAGTGAGCACGCCGATTGCGGCGGATGAGTCGATTCGGAAGGTGGCGGACCCGTACCGCGTGGTCAAGCTGGCGGCAGCGGATACGGCGGTGTGCAAGGTCGCACCACTCGGCGGGGTGCGCAACCTCACGCGGATCGCCCGCGACCTAGACCTGCGGATCACGGTGGCCTCTGCCCTGGACACTGCGGTGGGGATTCACGCCGGGCTCGTTGCCGCGGCGGCGGTGGGCTCGCAGGCGGCGGGGCTGGCCACGCAACGGCTGTTCATTGAGGATGTCGCTGACCCATTCCCCATCGTGGAGGGGCGCATCAGTATCAATCCGACAGAGTTGTTCGCGCCGGATGCGGATAGGGTGGCGGGTTTGCGGGCGTCGTCGATAAGAAAAGACTGGTGGTTTTATCGTCTGAGGCGCTGTATGGCATATGTTTGATTCATGCCAGCAACAGCGATAACTCACGATTCCACTCAGTTCGCGGAAGGCGACATCGCCACCGCGCCGGAACGCAAGGACTGGCGCCGCCAGGTCATCGGCTTGTTTGTCGGGCTTGCGGCGGCAGTGGTCATCTACCTGTTGTTCCCGGACGGCGCCGCTGACACCGTAGCCCGGTCCGCCGGTGCTGACGCTGAGAAAGAGTACTCCGCGCAGGCAATGCGCATCGTGGCTGCAGTCGCGGTGTGGATGGCGGTGTGGTGGATGACGGAGGCGATCCCGCTCGCCGCCACTGCGCTGATTCCGTTGGCCATCTTCCCGATCATGGGCGTCGCCGAGTTCAAGGAAGTCAGCGCCCCGTACGCGTCCGACACGATCTTCCTGTTCATGGGCGGATTCATGATTGCGCTGGGTCTGCAACGGTGGAACTTGCACCGCCGGCTTGCGCTGTGGGTGGTCAAGCTCATCGGTACGTCCCCGAAGCGCATCATCCTGGGCTTCATGGTGGCCACCGGCTTCCTGTCGATGTGGGTGTCCAACACCGCCACGGCCGTGGTCATGCTGCCGATCGGTGTTTCCGTGCTCACTCTCACCGCGGAGCAGCTGGGCAGCATGGACAAGCAGAAGAACTTCGCCACGGCGCTGATGCTGGGCATTGCGTACTCGGCGTCGACAGGCTCGCTGGGCACGCTGATCGGTACGCCGCCGAACCTGCTGCTGGCCGGCTACATGAAGGAATCGCACGGTATCGAGATCGGTTTTGGCAAGTGGATGATGTTCGGTGTGCCCATTGCGGTGCTGTTCACGCTGCTTGCGTGGGTCATCCTGATCAATGTGTTCAAGCCCGAGATCGACGAGATCCCCGGGGGCAAAGAGCTTATCGACGACGAATTGAAGAAGATCGGCCGCTGGACCCCCGGCCAAATCCTCGCCGGTGTGATCTTCGTGTCTGCAGCGCTGGCCTGGGTGTTCATCCCGCTGGGGATGGAGACCTTCGGCTGGGACTTCCCCTACACCGATGCGAGCGTGGGCATGATCGCCGGGTTGTTGCTGTTCACCATCCCGGGCAAACTCAACGGCATCCGCCTGCTGGATTGGGAGACCGCCAAGGACATCCCCTGGGATGTGCTGCTGCTGTTCGGCGGCGGTCTGTCGCTGTCGGCGATGTTCACCAAGACGGGCCTGTCGTTGTGGGTCGGTGAAGTGGCGAAGATTCTTGCAGGTCTGCCGGTCATCCTGCTCATCGCCGCAGTGGCTGTGCTCATCCTGCTGCTGACGGAGCTGACCTCCAACACGGCGACGGCCGCGACGTTCTTGCCGATCATGGGCGGTGTCGCCACCGGCATCGGCCTGACATCGGGCGGGGACATGAACGTCATGCTGCTGACCATCCCGGTCGCCCTGTCCGCCACATGCGCGTTCATGCTTCCGGTGGCCACCCCGCCGAACGCGATTGCCTACAGTTCCGGCTACGTCACCATGGGGCAGATGATCAAGGGCGGTATCTGGCTCAACGTCATCGCCGTGGTGATCATCACCCTGGCTACCTACTTCCTGGCGGTGCCTGTCTTCGGCCTGGTGCTGTAGGCCGCCGCTTCACCGCGGTAGGTCTCAGATCGCCGGGGGACTACGATGTGGCCCATGGATGATCAGACCCGCCGCGACGGCTCGAATAATGAGACCGAGTTCCTCGGCGCCGACGACCGCACTGCACAGTTCCAGCCCCGCGAGAAGGGGCCACGGCAGTACATGCCGGATGAGACGACCTACCAGGCTGCGTACCCGGAGACGCAGTACGGCGGCCACACCCAGTACGGCGGGCAGGACAGCTACGACGGATACGGCGGCTATGAAGGTTACGAGGGCTACGGCGATCCCGAACCTTACGAGCAGCCGTACCGCCCGCCGCGCGACCGCCAGGCCTACAGCGATCCCGAGCCCTACGAGCAGCCGCAGCGCGGCGGCAGGGCCGGCGGCGTCGCCATGGGCATCACCGCGTTGCTGTTGGCCCTGGCAGCCCTTGTCTTGTTCTTCTTGTGGCGCGGGGCGGAGGGCCGTGCGAACCAGCCGCCGCCGGCACCGGTGACCCTCACGGAGACAGAGACAGTGACGACGACCCCGGAGGGTCTGCTCGACGGCCTGTTCGGCCGCAACTCCGACGGTGATCCCCAGGTGACCATCCCGTCTGACCTGCCGGATGACCTTCCCTCCGAGGTTCCGACTGAGATTCCGCCTGAGCTGCAAGACGAGGCGGAAGGCGTCGTTAGCGAGATCCAGGGCTTCCTCGACGATCTGTTTGGGTCGGGGCAGTAATGGCGGATTCTGCAGTAGAGGCAATCGCCGTCGCGAATTACGTCGCGGAAGAGGTCGCCGGGCATGTCACGGATGTCGTGTTGTGCCCGGGTTCGCGCAACTCGCCGTTGGCGTACGCGTTTCTGGCGCGCAGGGACGTCACTGTCCATTCGCGTATCGACGAACGCGCCGCCTCCTTCCTCGCCCTCGGCCTCGCGCGTGTGCAACGCAGGCCGGTGGCGGTGGTGATGACCTCGGGAACTGCGGTGGCGAACTGCTACCCGGCCGTCATCGAGGCGCACATGTCGCACACCCCGCTGCTCGTGGTCAGTGCGGACCGGCCGGAGCGGCTGGTGGGCACCGGCGCATCGCAGACGATCTGGCAGCAGGGCATCTTCGGCCGCTACGCCGCGACACAGCAGGTCGCCGCGGTGGGTGACCCGATCGAGCTAGACGCGGACGCGGGCGGCAGCAGCGCCGCGCATATCAATGTCGCGTTGGATACCCCGCTCGTGCCGGAGGCGCTGGCGGAACCGGTGGGGACGCCGCGCCGGGTTGTCGGCCCTGGGCGGCTGCAGGGCGGGGCAGGTTTTGTCGACCACGGCGCGGTCGATGTCGACCTGACTTTGAACACACTGGTCATTGCCGGTGACGAGGCCTGGGAGGTCCCCGGACTTGAGCACATACCCACGATTGCCGAACCGACCGCCCCGACCCCATTCCACCAGGTGCACCCCTTGGCGGCGCGGTTTTTCACTCAGGATGAGGTGGCGGTGAGCCACGACGGCGGGGACTTCGCCGCGTCGACAAAGCCGGACCAGGTCATTGTGGTCGGCCACCCAACGCTGCACCGCGATGTGCTGGCGCTCATGGCGGACAACACCATTGAGGTCATCGGGCTGTCGCGCACGGAGGCGTTCACGGGCAACCCTGCCCGCCGCGGCAGCAGAGTGAACGTCACCGGACAACCGACCGATCAGTGGCTCAAGATTTGCGAGGCTGCTGGCGACGTCGGCGCCCAGACAGTCCGCGACGCTCTCGAGGACAAGCAATACGGTTTCACCGGCCTGCATGCCGCCGCAGCGGTGGGCGACACGTTAGCGGTGGGGGACACGTTGGTGCTCGGGTCGTCGAACCCGGTGCGCGACGCCAGCTTGGTCGGCCTGCCTTTCGACGGCGTGTCCACCTACGCCGCCCGGGGTGCTGCCGGCATCGACGGCACAGTGTCCCAGGCAGTCGGCATTGCTCTGGCCACGCAGGCACTGCACCCGGATGAGCTGCGCGCCCCGCGCACGGTCGCACTCGTCGGCGACGTGACCTTCCTGCACGACATCGGCGGGTTGCTCATCGGCAGCCACGACCTGCCGCAGCCGCGTCCGAGCAACCTCACCATCGTTGTGGCCAACGACAACGGCGGCGGGATCTTCGAGGCTCTCGAACCCGGTGCTGAACCGTTGCGCGAGAACTTCGAGATGGCGTTCGGCACGCCTCACGACGTTGACATCGCCGCCCTCGCAGACGCATACGGTGTCGCGTACCGCCGGGCCGAGACGACGCAGGAATTGGTGGAGTGCCTGGTCGATGGCGTCGATAAGCACGAGCCCGTGACTGTGATTGAGGCCGTGACCACGCGCGCGACCAGGCGCGATTTGGCGGAGCAGCTGAAGAAGTGATTCAGCGCCGCCTGCACCAGCTGATCATCGCGCTATACCTGTGCGCGATGCTCGGCAGCGTGGCCATGGTCGCAGGGCCCGTGATGAACGATGCCACCATTTCCCGCGACCCCGGCCGCGGCATTGCCACCGTCACCAGCGTGACGTGGTTGCGCACCTCCGTCGAGTACCTGGACGAAACCGGGCGCGTGCACTTCCCGCCCCACGGTCTGCTCTACCCCTCGGGGCTGGGGGAGGGGCAGCAAGTGTGGGTGACGTACGCGAAGTCGGACCCGGACATTGTGAAGGTGGAAGGCCGCTCGTGGCCCCTTGCGATCATTCCGGCGCTATCGGTGGCGCTCATGTCCACGCTCATCGCGGCGGCGGGATGGCTGGCCGTGTCGCGGGCGGGACGGCGTGAAAATTCACCTGCCGTTACCGAGAAAGACGCGAACAGTTAGCAGGCCAAAGACATAATGGTGCAATGCGTGTCGCCATTGTTGCCGAAGCTTTCCTGCCCAACGTCAACGGAGTAACCAACTCCGTCCTGCGTGTGCTGGAGCATTTGGAGGCGAACGGCCACGAGGCGATTGTCATTGCTCCTGGTGCGCGGTCGAACCAGGAGGAGGTCCCGTCCTACGCCGGCTTCCCGGTCGTGCGTGTGCCCACGATCATGGTGCCGCTGGTTGATTCACTGCCGGTGGGCATTCCGAACACGACGCTGTGGAACACGCTGCGAGAGTTCCAGCCCGACGTGGTGCATCTGGCCAGCCCGTTCGTGCTTGGTGGTGTCGGAGCGATTGCTTGTCGACGTTTGAAGCTCCCCGCCGTCGCCCTCTTCCAAACCGATGTCGCGGGATTCAGCGCCCGGTACCACCTCGGCTTCCTGGAGAAGGCGGCGTGGCTGTGGACGCGCAGGCTGCACAACATGACCCAGATGACGCTCGCCCCGTCGTCAGTGACCATCGCGGAGCTTGAGAAGCACGGCATTGAAAACGTGCACAAGTGGGGGCGCGGGGTCGATTCGGAGCTGTTCCACCCGTCGAAACGCAGCGAGCAGCTGCGCGCGAAGTGGGACCCGACGGGAACGAAGAAATTCGTCGGCTTCGTGGGGCGCCTCGCGTCGGAGAAGGGCGTCGAGCGCCTTGCGGCCCTGCACGGGGATCCAGGCATTCAGCTGGTCATCGTGGGTGACGGGCCGGAGCGACGCGACTTGGGCAAGCTCATGCCGAATGCGATTTTCACCGGTGAGCTGCGCGGGGAGGCGCTCGCGGCGGCCTACGCGTCGTTGGATTTGTTCGTGCACACCGGCGAGTTTGAGACCTTCGGGCAAACGCTGCAGGAGGCGCAGGCTTCCGGCACGCCGACGATCGGGCCGCGCGCGGGCGGGCCCATCGACACGATCGTCGACGGCTACAACGGCCAGCTTCTCGACGTCCCCACCTTCGAACGCGACCTACCCGCCGCCGCTGCGACCATCCTCGCCGACGACAACCTGGAGCAGATGAGCGGCAACGCCCGCGAGTCGGTTGCGAACAAGACGTGGTCGGCGCTGTGCGACCAGCTCCTGGGCTACTACGAGCAAGCAATCGACGCCAGCCCGTACAAGGGGCGCAAAGGCCGGCGTAGTAAGGCGAAGTAGACTGTCTTCCTATGGCCAAGGCGAACCTGGAGAAGAACCCGCACGACGTGGCGGGGATGTTCGATGACGTCGGCAAGAACTACGACATCACCAACACCGTGATGACAGCTGGCCTGGACCGCCGCTGGCGCCGCCGCACCCGCGAACTGCTGGACCTGAAGCCCGGCGAGCGGGTGCTCGACTTGGCCGCCGGCACGGCAGTGTCCACCGAAGAGCTGGCGAAGTCCGGTGCGTGGTGCGTGGCCTGCGACTTCTCCCAGGGCATGCTCGCCGCCGGCGCGCACCGCAACGTGCCGAAGGTCGTTGGCGACGCCATGCACCTGCCGTTCGCCGATGAGACCTTCGACGCTGTGACCATCTCCTACGGTCTACGCAACGTGCACGATTTCGAAGCCGGGTTGCGCGAAATGGCGCGTGTGACCAAGCCGGGTGGCCGATTGGTGGTCAACGAGTTCTCTACCCCCGTCATCCCGGTGTTCTCCACCATTTACAGCACTGTCCTGCCGCGGATGATCCCGCTGCTGGGCAAGGTGTTCTCCTCCAACGCCCCCGCCTACGAGTACCTTGCAGAGTCCATCAAGGCATGGCCTGCCCAGGAGCAGCTGGCCAGCGCCATCAACGCTTCCGGCTGGGAGCGTGCCACCTGGAAGAACCTCGCCTTCGGCATCGTCGCGCTGCACCGCGCTGAGAAGCGCTGAGAAACGCTGAGAAAGCCTAGCGGGCATCCCACAGCGGCGCGCCGCGGCGGATCGCTGAAGCTGAAACGACGGACCCGGCCGCGCGCCACGCCCGCGCGACGAGGTCCTTGTCTTCTTCACTGATGAGGTTGCCCATCAGGCGGGCGGCGGCGGGCATGAGGTAGCGGCCGCCGAGGCCTCGCAACGCAATGGGCCCAGCCAGGGGCAGGAACTGCGGGTAGGTGAGCAGACGGGCAGCGGTGCGAGCAAGCACGAAGGCCTCGCCGTAGCGGCGGCGCAGTTCGTGCGGCCAGACCAATGTCAGGTCACGGTCGCGTGAGCCCGCGCTTGCTTCGGTGAGCAGGTCGACCGCCATGATGGCGGTCTCCAACCCGTAGTCGATTCCTTCACCGTTCAGGGGGTTGACGCAGGCTGCGGCGTCGCCGATGAGCATCCAGTTCGGCCCGGCGACGTTCGATACAGCCCCGCCCATGGGTAGGAGCGCCGAGGCGATGTCGCTTGGTTCACCCAGCTGCCACTCGTCGCGGACCTGGTCGGCGTATTCGACGAGCAGCTTTTTGGTGTTCACCTTGGCAGGCCGAGTGTCGGTGGACAGGGCCCCGCAGCCCAGGTTCACGGTTCCTCTCGCCTCTCCCTTTCCGCTTGGGGCGGAGCGTCCCAGTGGGAAGATCCAGCCGTAGCCGGGTTGAATCTCGCCGCTAGAGTCGCGGAGTTCGACGTGGGAATGCATCCACGGCTCGTCGGCAAACGGGGTGGTGCAGTAGGAGCGCGCGGCGATGCCGTACACCTCGCCGCGGTGCCACTGCCTGCCCAGCAGCTTTCCGACGGGCGAACGCACCCCATCTGCAACCACCACCCAGCGCGCACCGAACGTTCCCTTCGGGGTGACCACTGCCGTGATCTCGCCTTCCGCCCCGTGCTCGAGGGCGGTGACGGGGCAGTCGTAGAGGACGGTGGCGCCGGTGGTGGTGGCCAGGTCGGCCAAGGAAGCGTCGAAAAGCGTGCGGGGAGATGCCGACCCCTCGGTGCCGTAGGAGCCGTTGGGCCACGGTGCGGTGACGGAGCCGCCGAAACCGTGCAACTTCAGACCCTTGTTGCGGTAGGCAGGCAGTGCAGATTCGAGCCCCAGCGTGCGCAAGGAGTGGACTGCCCGTGGGGTGAGTCCGTCGCCGCAGGTTTTGTCGCGGCGGCGGGAAGAAGCGTCGATAAGCAACGTGCTCATGCCCGCGCGCACCGCGGCGATCGCTGCGGCGGAACCGGCGGGACCGGCCCCGACGACAACGCACTCGAAGGATTTCACCGCACTTATTGTGCCAGACTCACACACTGTCGACTACGGTAAAGGGGACCAACAAGCCCGCCCGCACGACCCGCAAGGACAATCAATGACCAACGGCACACCCCAGCTAGACCTCGGGGATCAGGAGCTGGCTGAGCGCGTTGCGGCAGGGTTGGACGGCGTGGAAAAGCTCATGTTTGAGCGTTTGTCCAGCGGGCACGACTTCCTCAACGAGAAAGTCACGCACCTGGCCAAGGCGGGAGGGAAGCGTTTCCGCCCGATGATGGCCATGCTCGCCAGTGAGTTCGGGGATCAGCCGCAGGCGGAGAACGTGGTCAAGGGTGCGACGATTGTTGAAATGGTGCACTTGGCCACGCTGTACCACGACGACGTGATGGACGAAGCCGCAAAGCGCCGCGGGGTCGATTCCGCCAACGCACGCTGGACGAACACCGTCGCGATTCTTTCCGGGGACTTCTTGCTGGCGGAGGCGTCACGCATCATGAGTGAAATTGACACCGCCACCGTCGCGCACTTCGCCGACACGTTCAGCGACCTAGTCACTGGCCAGATGCGCGAGACGGTGGGCCCCGGTGAAGGCGACCCGGTCGAGCACTACCTCAACGTCATCCGCGAAAAGACCGGCGTGCTCATCGCGTCCGCCGCGTTCCTCGGGGCGACGCACTCCGGCGCGAAAGATGAGGACGTGCGCACGCTCAAGGAGCTCGGCGAGGCAGTGGGCATGATCTTTCAGATCGTCGACGACGTCATTGACATTTTTTCCGACTCCACACAGTCCGGGAAGACCCCCGGCACCGACCTGCGCGAAGGCGTGTTCACGCTGCCTGTCCTGTACGCGATGCGCGATTCCAGCCCCGCAGGCGAGGAACTGCGTGCGATGCTCACCGGCCCGCTTATCGACGATGCCGACGTCGCCCGCGCCCTCGACCTCATCGCGCAAACGGACGGCCGTCAGCGGGCGCTTGACGACGTCCGGGGATACCTCGCCGACGTCGACAAGCATCTCGACGCGCTGCCCGACATCCCCGCGAACCGTGCAATCCGCCAGATCTCGCGGTACACCGTCGAACGCGTCGGGTAGCGTTTAGTGCTCCGAGCTGGTGATTTGCACTTTTTCGGGGCGCGTCCTGTAATGTAGTCCGAGCACGCCAGGTTGCCCGAGCGGCCAAAGGGAGCGGACTGTAAATCCGCCGGCATTGCCTTCAGAAGTTCGAATCTTCTACCTGGCACCAACAAACGCACCGAGGGATTCCCGCGGTGCGTTTTTCTTTCGACAAGGCGGAGTTCACGGGGCGGTCACGCGCGCTTTACTTAGAAATAGCTAAGCGTTCATCTCGTGCTTCTAAGTTCGGGAGCGTCCTGTTCTCTCTCCTGAAGGGTCCTTTATGTCTCGCTCCCGTTTCCGCAGCGCGGTTGCTGTTGCCGTCTCCGCTGCTCTTGGTTTCTCCGCGCTCGTCGCGCCGCACGCGTTTGCTCAGCCAGCTAACTCTCCCGTCGTCATCAACGAGGTCGAATCCAACGGCGACCCCGTCGCTGACTGGGTAGAGCTGGCTAACACCAACAATGATCAAGACATCGATATCTCCGGTTGGAAGATCCTCGATGACAACGACAAGCACGCTCCGATCGTCATCCCGGACGGCACAAAGATCGAGTCGGGCGGCTACTTCGCCCTCTACACCGAGAAGCAGACTCCGGACGGCTCCAAGGGCTACGGCCTGGGTGGGAACGACTCTGTTCGCGTGTACAACGCCGCGGGCGAGCTTGTCGCTGAGACCACCTGGAACGGCCACGCCGAGAACACCTGGGGCCGTATCCCGGACAAGACTGGGGAATTCACCGGGACTGGTGAGGCGACCCGTGGGTTGGCCAACAAGGCGGCAGGGGAGAAGCAGCCGGCCGCGGAGGAAGCCTGGCCGTTCGACCCGCAGGAGATTCAAAACATCGACTTGGGTGGCGCGTTCGCGGAAGAGGACATGTCCGGCATTGACTTCGACAACAACGGCCGCGCGTGGATTGTAAACAACGACAAGGGAACGCTTCTCGCTGTCGACTACGACGAGGCCACCAGGCAGTATTCCAATGCCGGTTCCTGGAAGCTGCGCTACAAGGACGGTTCCGGTGACCCGGATACCGAGGGCATTACCGTCGGCCCGGACGGCGCACTCTACGTGGCCACCGAGCGCGACAACACTCAGAAGGATGTTTCCCGCCCGTCCATCCTGCGCTACGAACTGCCCGGTGGCGACGAGAAAGAGCTGAAGGCCACCCACGAGTGGGATCTGAAGTCGCTCACGGGGGAGATCGGTGCGAACGCCGGGTGGGAGGCGATTTCCTACATCCCTAATCAGAGCGTGTACGCCGTTGGTTTGGAGGCTAACGGCAAGGTCTACTTCGTCGACCTCAAGGACGATGAAACCCACGAGCTGAAGCAGGAATACCAGTCTCCGTTCCAGGGGGCGATGGCGCTGGATTACAACTCCGTCGACAAGCAGCTGCGTGTGCTGTGCGACGAGGTCTGCGAGGGCGCATCCATCAACGTGGCTCACAACGGAACGGACTTCGCGCCGGTGTCCAAGGTTCAGGCGCGGCCAGAAAAGATGGAGAACTTCGCTAACGAGGGCTTCGCCACCTTCGTCTCCCGCAGCCAGTGCAAGAATGGGAAATCCACCGACACCACGCGCTTCCTCTGGGCTGACGACGGCGTGTCGGGCGGTATTTCCCTGCGCGGCGCGGTCTCCACGAAGGAGACGGAATGCGAGCCGACCACGGGTGGCGGATCAGGTGAAGGTTCGGCAGAGGGCTCGGCTGAGTCGTCGTCACGCGATGCGGACGGCAACCTGAACCCGGGCGCGAAAGCAGGAATTGCACTGGGCGTTCTCGCGGCGCTGGGCGCGATCTTCGCTGCTTTCAAAGACCAGATCAACGGTGTCCTGGGGCAGCTCTTCGGCATCCGTTTCTAGCGGTATAAACAGGCTGAAACAGAGATTGACCTGCTGATTTGTGAATGTGCGCAATGGCAGGTTAATCTTTCAAAGGCTTCAAACAAGCGGCTAACGCTTCAGAGGCTGCGCCCCCTTAGCTCAGTCGGCAGAGCGTCTCCATGGTAAGGAGAAGGTCAGCAGTTCGATTCTGCTAGGGGGCTCTGTTGTTTGCTGCCATCTGACCGGGAAACTGGGCAGAAGGAAGTAGGCACATGGCGGTGTAGCTCAGTGGTAGAGCAAGCGACTCATAATCGCTGTGTCGAGAGTTCAATTCTCTCCATCGCTACTCACCTTCTAGGGGCGGTTCTACGCTCGTGGTAGGGTTGGCGTACTGTTTTACGCAGTGCACCAAAGGGGCGTGGCGCAATTGGTAGCGCAACGGTCTCCAAAACCGTAGGTTGCAGGTTCGAGTCCTGTCGCCCCTGCCATAGACGACCAAAGCCTTGAGGAGAGCTGTGACTAACAACCAGCCAGGTAGAAGTACGGCGAAGCCCACCGGTAAACGCCAACTGAGCGGTTCCACCTCCGTCACCTCTGAGTCTTACGAGGCAAAGCGCACTCCCGCGACCACTGCCGATGACCAGGACAACACTGGTGACGGCCCACTCGCGTTCCCCGGTGAAGTTGTCGGCGAGATGCGCAAGGTGGTGTGGCCCACCGGCTCGCAGATGGTCAACTACACGCTCATCGTGTTCGGCTTCCTCATTGTTCTCACCGCCCTGGTGTGGGGCGTGGACCAGGGCGCAGCCTGGGTAGTTGAGCGAATCCTGGTGCCTTAGGTATAGTCTTTTCAGACCAACAAATATCCCGCCGCCCGTCAAGGGTAAGGCGGGATCAGTTTTTGGCCCAGCAGGTAGGCTGGGACGCACCACACACCCCGACGAAAGGAGCGGTCATGGCAGAAGACACCACCAACAACGAAGCCACCACTGAAGAGCGCAACGAAGAAGAAATGGTTGCCGAAGGCGGCGCGGTGCAGGAGTCCACGGACCCGGAAACCGGTGCAGACGACGCTGAGGCTGACAGTCAGGGCTCCGGCGCCACTACCGACCTCCAAGAAGACGAGATGATCGGTGAAGGCGGCGCTGTCGGCGACGGCAACGCTGACGCTGAGCCGGCGCTCGACGTGGAGCAGGACGAGGCGCCGGAGGTTGAAACCCAGCCCGTGCAAGAGGTCGACCTCGAATCGGCTGATGCCACGGAGGCTGACGCTGAGGCGCCGGTGTCCCCGGAGGCCGCTCTTGGCGCTGAGCCGGAGGAGGCTGCTGACGCGGATTACAAGCGCCGTCTGCGTGAGTACACCCGCGAGCTGAAGAAGCTTCCCGGTTCCTGGTACATCATCCAGTCCTACTCGGGCTACGAGAACAAGGTGAAGACCAACCTGGACATGCGTATCCAGACGCTCGAGGTGGAGGAATCCATCTACGACGTGGTCGTGCCCATCGAGCAGGTCTTTGAGAAGGACAAGAACGGCAAGAAGAAGATCGTCAAGCGCAAGCTTCTTCCCGGCTACGTCCTGGTGCGCATGGATCTCAATGACGCAGCATGGTCCGTGGTCCGCGAAACTCCGGGCGTGACCAGCTTCGTCGGCAACGAGGGCAACGCGACCCCGGTCAAGCACCGCGACGTGGCGAAGTTCCTCATGCCGAAGGCCGCGCCTGTGGACGGCGAGGCGACCGCTTCCGAGGCAAATACCGAGGGCGAGACCGTCATCGCGATGCCGGAGCAGGAAGAGAAGCCGAATGTCGCGCACGACTTCCAGGTCGGCGAGGCTGTCACCATTCTCTCCGGTGCGCTGGCGTCCGTCTCTGCGACCATCAACGAGATCGACCCGGAGACCGGAAAGATCCAAGCGCTCGTGTCCATCTTCGGCCGCGAGACCCCGGTGGAGCTCACTGCGGATCAGATCGAGCGCATCATGTAGCTCGAGCACTTTGCTTATCGACGAATCACCGGCTCCCAACCTAACGGGGCCGGTTTTCGTGATTTGGGCTGGTCGGGGTCTATCCCGTACACTGAGCGATCGTGCCTGCTTACGGGTGGGTGCGGTAATGAACGTCCCCGGTGGCTGCGTCGATAAGCAAACGGCGTTGGCGTGGCATCCGGAAGGCCGCCGTTAAACATCGTGGCGGGGGCCTGTACCAAGGAAATGAGGTAATTCGATGGCTAAGAAGAAGGTCACTGGCCTTATCAAACTGCAGATCGAGGCTGGTATGGCAAACCCGGCGCCGCCGGTCGGTCCGGCTCTTGGCGCGCACGGCGTGAACATCGTCGAGTTCACCAAGGCGTACAACGCTGCAACCGAGTCCATGCGCGGCAACATCATCCCGGTGGAGATCACGGTCTACGAAGACCGCTCCTTCGACTTCATCCTGAAGTCCCCGCCGGCTGCGAAGCTCCTGCTCAAGGCTGCTGGCTTGCAGAAAGGCTCCGGTGTCCCGCACACCGACAAGGTGGGCAAGGTCACCTGGGAGCAGTGCAAGGAAATCGCCGAGACCAAGAAGAACGACCTCAACGCCCGTGACATCGAGGCAGGTGCCGCCATCATCGCCGGTACCGCTCGCTCCATGGGCATCGACGTGGAGAAGTAGTCCGCGCGGACTCCTGCTCGTGGGAGGGTCTGGTCAGGCCCGCACCACACTTCCCGCCGCCTGATGTGGCGGCAGCAATCAATACTGCAAAGGAATTCAACATGGCCAAGAAGCACTCCAAGACGTACGCCGAGCAGCTGGCAAAGATCGACCGCGAGTCGGTCTACTCCCCGCTGCAGGCAGTCACCCTGGCAAAGGAGACTGCCTCCGATAAGTACGACGCAACCATCGACGTGGCAATGCGTCTCTCCGTCGACCCGCGCAAGGCTGACCAGCTCGTCCGCGGCACCGTCAACCTGCCCAACGGCACCGGTAAGACCGTCCGCGTCGCTGTTTTCGCTGAGGGCGAGAACGCAACCAAGGCTCAGGAAGCTGGCGCCGACATCGTCGGTTCCGACGAGCTGATCGAGCAGATCAACGCCGGCAACATCGACTTCGACGTTGCTATTGCGACCCCGGACCAGATGGCGAAGGTCGGCCGCGTTGCCCGCGTCCTCGGCCCGCGTGGTCTGATGCCGAACCCGAAGACCGGCACCGTCACGCCGGACGTGGCTAAGGCTGTCAGCGAGTCCAAGGGCGGCAAGATCGCCTTCCGCGTGGACAAGGCATCCAACCTGCACGCTCTGATCGGCAAGGCATCCTTCACCCCGGAGCAGCTCGCCGAGAACTACGGCGCACTCCTGGATGAGGTTCTGCGCCTCAAGCCGGCATCCGCCAAGGGCATCTACCTGAAGAAGGTCACGGTGTCTGCGACCCAGGGCCCAGGCGTTCCGGTTGACCCGTCCGTGCAGAAGAACTACACCGAGGCTTAAGCCCGCGTAGTTTCTACGCTCACGACCCCGGTTCTCGGCATTCACGCTGAGAACCGGGGTCTTTTGCTGTGGTGCCGTCGCGCTGGTTCTCGTGACCCCACGTGCGCGTTATCCTGTGAGAAGGGCGAGACCTTTATGAAGTTGTAATCATTATGTTATTCTTTTGGAGTCACCCGCATTCATGATTTAGCCGACCTTCAGACTTCCAGAAAGGCCTCCTCGTGTCTCTTCAGCCAGCCTCCGTCCGCCGCTCCGCTCTCGCCGTCGCCCTGACTGGATCCCTTGCAATCGCAGGTAGCCCTGTAGCGAACGCGCAGGATCTCGTTCTGGAAAGCGGCCACATGAATGTCTTCAATGTCACCGCGAAAGACGGCCAGCTCAAGCTCGACCTCAAAGAGGACATCACTGGCTCCAACGTGGAGCGCCCGGCAGAAGATGTCACCATGGTGGTGCACAAGGATGCGTTCACCGAGGACACGAAGAACCTTCCCCAGGTGGGCAAGCCCGGATATGTCCTGCCGCAGGGCTACCACCAGGGCATGCTGCGTCCTGGCTGGACTACGTTGATGGCGCGCTGGGATGGTTTCACGGACGTGAAGATCCGCATCGACGAGGTCTCCGGCCCGGGCGAAATCCACGCATTCAACACAGACGGCAAGGGTGGTTTCAAGGCTGCGGCTGACGACGGTGAGTTCCAGCTCACCCCGGGCAGCGCCATCCACCAGGACACCCCGGCGCACCTGCACACCCACTGGCTGTTCACTGAACCGGGCACCTACACCATGAAGGCAACCGCACTGAGCAACGGCAAGGAATCGAACCAGGCGACCTACACCTGGGAAGTGGGGCAGAAGGCCAACGAGCGCCCGATCATGGATGAGCCGCTCTCGCTCGACCGCTTGCAGGATTTGGCAAGCACGGCGCCCGCGCCGTCGCCGGTTGCGGTTGATCCGGTTGAGAAGGGGGCAGCTTTGCCGCCGTCGCCAGCTGGTGAGCAAAAGGCACCTGCCAAGAACGGCGTAGACGCTAAGGACAGCAAGGCCGACAACAACAAGCCGAAGGCTGATGAAAAGGGCAAGGCGGAGAAGGGCAGCCCCGCTGCGACTGCAAACGCGCAGGAGCAGCGCCCGCTGAATGGTATCGCCACGGTGCTGTCCCTCATCGGTGCAACGTTCAACTTCCTGCAGGACAACCTGCTGAAGTTGTTCTGGCCCTCGAAGAAGTAACTGATCCGTCGGCGCGGGGGCAAAAGGTCGCCAGCTTTACTAATCGCGCATCTGAGGTACGACTGGGTGTCATGCTGAAACGCGTTGCTCTCTCCCAGAACCAAACCGGCGATCAGCGTTTGGCGGGTTTGCTCACGGCCTCGGCCGCGAAAGCGGGGGAAGACGTCTACCCGCTGCGCAATATCGCGGCCTTCGTCCTCGAGGACGGGCAGACCCGCTTCGCCGGTCTCGGCGCGGACGAGCACACGGAGTTCGAGATCGCGTCGGTGACGAAGACGTTCACCGCTGATCTCTTGGAGCAGGCGATCGAGCTGGGTGAGGCCACGCCTGACACGACCGTGGAGGACGTGCTGGGGGAGCGGGTACGCGGCGCGGCAGTATCGACGGTGACGTTGGCGGAACTTGCCAACCACACTTCCGGTTTGCCGCGGATGGGCAAGCAGCGACTCAGTAGCAGAGTAAGAGCGGTGCTGGGCTTGAATCCTGACGTGGGCATCACAGTCGACGATGTTGTCGACCAAGCGTTAGCGGCGCGGTTGGAGGGCCGCGGCGCCGAGACGTACTCGAACCTCGCCCACGATCTCCTTGGTCTCCTGCTGGCCGAGGTTGCCGGGACCCGCTACCCCGAGCTGATCAAGCAGCGCGTGCTCGATCCGCTGGGCATGACGGAAACGTACGTGGCGCTGCCGGGAACAGTGGGGCCAGGCAAGCCGCGGGGAGTGTCCATGCTGGGCTGGCGCGTCCAGGCGTGGGAGATGGACGGCACGGCTCCTTCCGGTGGGTTACGGTCCACCACCTGCGATATGGCGAAATACGCCGCATATGTGCTCGAGCGCGACAAGTTCCGCTTCACCTGGCCGAA
The DNA here is from genome assembly GCF_000143825.1 of Corynebacterium genitalium ATCC 33030. Classification (NCBI taxonomy): domain Bacteria; kingdom Bacillati; phylum Actinomycetota; class Actinomycetes; order Mycobacteriales; family Corynebacteriaceae; genus Corynebacterium; species Corynebacterium genitalium. The sequence goes on along the minus strand of NZ_CM000961.1, from coordinate 299,694 downwards.
TATCAAAGGCACTGAGCTGTACTGGCATAACGGCGGAACGTTCGGGTTCTCGTCCATGCTGCTGCTCGACACGGGTAAACAGCGTGCGTCTTTCGTGGCTGCCGATTCGTCCACGGAGATTGAACCGTTCGCGTTCGAACTTCTCGGGCTGGAAGACCCTGCCAAGAACAAGAAGCAGTGATTGCGCGATTTGGTTTCCCGCGCCACCCTGCACTAAGGTTCACCAACGAAGTTTGAACGGGAAGTCTTCCCGCGCTCAAGTTTCACCGAAGACCGTCGGTCATCCCGAAGGCGAAAGCCTAGAAGGATCGAAGACTCCACCCATGGAGTGACCCACGCAGGAGAAACGTGGCTTGTATAGCGCTTGAAAAGCGCATTGCCTCGTGCTTCTGCACGGGGCATTTTGTTTTGCGCCGGTCGCGTGGTGGCTGCCACGTGGCGTCGATAAGCGAAATGCTCCGGGCGGATACAACATGAAGTAATTGGAAGGAGGCGTGTGTCATGGCAAACCCGAAGAACACAGCTGAGCTGGCTGAACTGAAGGAGAAGTTCGAAGGCTCGTCCGCTGTTTTCCTCACCGAGTACCGCGGTCTGACCGTGAGCCAGCTGCAGCAGCTGCGCGGTGAGCTCGGATTTGATGTTGAACTGCACGTCGCCAAGAACACCCTCGTCAAGATCGCTGCTAATGAGCACGGTATTGAGGGTCTCGACGATTACCTGACCGGCCCCACCGCTGTCGCCTTCATCAAGGGTGACGCGACTGTGGATGCCGCGAAGACCATGAAGAAGTTCGCTAAGGACAATGACCTGTTCATTGTCAAGGGCGGCTACATGGACGGTAACGCTCTCGACGCATCCCAGGTGGCTGCTGTCGCAGAGATGGACAACCGCGAGACCACTCTGGCCAAGCTTGCTGGCGCCTTCCAGGGCTCTTTGGCGAAGGCTGCTGGCCTGTTCCAGGCTCCGGCCTCCAAGACGGCACGACTTGTTGCCGCACTGCAGGACAAGCAGGACGAAGCCGCTTAACAGCGGTGCGTCCCGAACCAAAACACACTCTTACGGCCTTGTGTAAGGCCACAACAGAAAGGAAGCCACAATGGCTAAGCTCACCAAGGACGAGCTCATCGAGCAGTTCAAGGAAATGACCCTTATCGAGCTCTCCGAGTTCCTGAAGGAATTCGAGGAGGTCTTCGACGTGACCGCTGCCGCTCCGGTTGCAGTTGCAGCAGCTGGCGCTCCGGGCGCTGCTGGCGACGCTCCGGCTGAGGAGGAGAAGGACGAGTTCGACGTCGTTCTCGAGGACGCTGGCGACAAGAAGATCGGCGTTATTAAGGCTGTCCGCGAGATCGTCTCCGGTCTGGGTCTGAAGGACGCCAAGGAGATGGTTGAGGGTGCTCCGAAGGCCATCCTCGAGGGCGCTAACAAGGATGACGCTGAGGCTGCTAAGGCTAAGCTGGAAGAGGCTGGCGCTAAGGTCTCCCTCAAGTAAGCGTTTCACGCATCTTGCCCCTGCCTGTGTGCAGGGGCTTTTTGCTTTTCGACGTTACCTGCCCCCGCGTCCTGCCGTGGCGGGGATAGGGGCTGGGGTGATGGGATTGTAAAGTGGCACGCATGCTTCCCAAGTCCCGCATTTTGTCCGCCCTCCTTGTCGGGGTAGGCATCGCGCTCATTGTCGCGGGACTGGTGGCTCCACGGTTTCTTCTGGGGGATGCCCGTTTCCCGCTGAACCTCGAGCACACCACCTGGGCAATGCACGACCCGCACGGCCGGGTTTTCGACCCTGATGCCGGTGAGGACGGTAAGGTCGTTGAGGTCCCCGTTACCCGCCAGCTGCACATGACCGTGCAGAACCCGGCGACAGAGGAGCGCACGGGGCTGCGGATCGGCGATTCTCTGCTGCGCGGTGACAAAGACTCGGACTTCGACAATCTAATCACTGCGTCGACGTGGTCGTACGAGATGGACCGCAAGTCTGGGGCGTTCGTGACCACGGCGAATCTGAGCACGGTGATGGCCATGCCGGACGCGGAGGTCCCCGTCGACGGCGTGTGGCTGAAGTTCCCCCTCGACGTCGAGCAAACGGATTATGCCGTCTTTGAGCCGTCGCTGCGCACGACAGTACCGGCCACATTCAAAGAGGAGCGTGAAGTCGCCGGCCGTTCTGTCTATGTGTTTGAGCAGCGGGTCGAGGCGGTCAACGTCGCAAAGCTGTATGCGGACGCGGCGAACACCAAGACGTTGCCAGCGCCCGACGGCGGGCAGCGCCAGGTGTTCCGCCACCACGATGCGACGCGTGAGTTCACTGTCGATCAGATCACCGGTGTTGTCGTGGGGATCAATGAGCGTGTGGACGACTACTATGCCGACCACGCCGGCCGCCGTGCCCAAGACATCGTCGCGTACGACGCCGTAATGGATCCGGCCGACGTGGAGCAGATGGCGGGCCAGCTGACCACCGTGACACAGTCTGTCTCTCGCTGGGTGACATGGGGCACGATCGGGCTGGGATCACTGCTAGCAATCGGCGGTTTGATTGGAGCGCTGCGCCCGGGCCGGGGAAGGTCTGCGCAGGTCACATCCTGACACGCGCCGAATCACCCCTCCAGGGTTGCGCTCCGCAAGCAGTGAGGTGGTAGAGTTCCACGACAAGCGATCGCGCTTCGACGGAGCATTATGCAAGACTGCTTTACAAACAGTCATCGGGGGTATAAGCTGTCTCCTTGCGCTGGAAGCCGTCGCCGGTGCGTGAATGAAACCTTGGATCCATGTTTTAGAAAAGTGGGTTTGACAAGGTGGCTTTGTGCATTTTAGGGGGACGGGGCTTCCACTAAATGAAACGCTATTTATCCAGCGGGTGTCCACGAGCATAAGCGCCGATGCACGTGCCCCGCGTGAGGTGCTGGAAGGACCCATCTTGGCAGTCTCGCCCCAGACCAAGTCAGTGGCCGCAATCCCCGGAGCCCCGGAGCGTTATTCCTTCGCGAAAATCGCGGAGCCAATCGCGCTGCCTGGTCTTCTTGACGTTCAATCGGAGTCTTTCGCCTGGCTCGTCGGCACGCCTGAGTGGCGTGAGCGCCAGGCGGAGGAGCGTGGCTCGGATGCCCGCATTACCTCCGGCCTCGAGGACATCCTCGAGGAAATTTCCCCGATTCAGGACTACTCGGGAAACATGAGCCTGTCTTTGTCCGATCCGTACTTTGAGGACATCAAGTACACGATCGACGAGTGCAAAGATAAGGACATCAACTACTCCGCACCCCTGTACGTGACGGCGGAGTTCATTAACAACGACACCCAGGAGATCAAGTCCCAGACCGTCTTCATCGGCGATTTCCCGCTGATGACAGACAAGGGCACGTTCATTGTCAACGGCACCGAGCGCGTCATTGTCTCGCAGCTGGTGCGTTCCCCGGGTGTGTACTTCGACGAGACAATCGACAAGTCCACCGAGCGTCCGCTGCACTCCGTGAAGGTCATTCCTTCCCGCGGCGCATGGCTGGAGTTCGACGTGGACAAGCGCGACACCGTCGGTGTGCGCATTGACCGCAAGCGTCGTCAGCCGGTGACTGTGCTGCTCAAGGCCCTGGGTTGGACCACGGAGCAGATCAAGGAGCGTTTCGGCTTTTCCGAGATCATGATGACCACGCTGGAGAACGACGGCGTGGCCAACACCGATGAGGCTCTGCTGGAGATTTACCGCAAGCAGCGCCCGGGTGAGCAGCCGACGCGCGATCTGGCGCAGTCCCTGCTGGAGAACGCGTTCTTCCGTGCGAAGCGCTACGACTTGGCTCGCGTCGGCCGCTACAAGGTCAACCGCAAGCTCGGTCTGGGCGGCGACCACGACGGTGAGATGACTCTGACTGAAGAGGACATTGCCACCACGCTCGAGTACTTGGTGCGCCTGCACGCCGGCGAGCGCGAGATGACCTCCCCGGAGGGCGTGGTCATCCCGATCAACACCGACGACATCGACCACTTCGGCAACCGCCGCCTGCGCACCGTGGGCGAGCTGGTGCAGAACCAGGTCCGTGTCGGCCTGTCCCGCATGGAGCGTGTGGTTCGTGAGCGCATGACCACCCAGGACGCGGAGTCCATCACTCCGACGTCCCTGATCAACGTGCGCCCGGTGTCCGCCGCGATCCGCGAGTTCTTCGGCACCTCCCAACTGTCGCAGTTCATGGACCAGAACAACTCGCTGTCCGGTCTGACCCACAAGCGTCGCCTGTCCGCGCTGGGCCCGGGCGGTCTGTCCCGTGAGCGCGCCGGCATTGAGGTCCGCGACGTGCACCCGTCGCACTACGGCCGCATGTGCCCGATCGAAACCCCGGAAGGTCCGAACATTGGTCTGATCGGTGCGCTGGCGTCCTACGCTCGCGTGAACCCGTTCGGCTTCATCGAGACGCCGTACCAGAAGGTCGTCGACGGTCAGATCACTGACGAGATCGACTACCTCACCGCCGATGAAGAGGATCGCTTCGCCATCGCTGAGGCCGCTACGGCCCACGACGCTGACCGCAACATCACCGCGGACCGTATTGAGGTGCGCCTCAAGGACGGCGATATCGGTGTCGTCGGTCCGAAAGACGTCGACTACGTGGACATCTCCCCGCGCCAGATGGTTTCAGTCGCGACGGCGATGATTCCGTTCCTGGAGCACGACGACGCGAACCGTGCGCTCATGGGTGCGAACATGCAGAAGCAGGCTGTGCCGCTGCTGCGCTCTGAGGCTGCATACGTGGCCACCGGTACGGAGATGCGCGCGGCGTATGACGCTGGCGACATCGTCATCGCGAACAACGCAGGTGTCGTTGAAGATGTGACCGGCGACGTGATCACCATCATGGACGACGAGGGTCAGCGCGAGTCCTACCTGCTGCGCACCTTTGAGCGCACGAACCAGGGCACGTGCTACAACCAGACCCCGATTGTGTCTGCAGGCGACCGCGTCGAGGCTGGCCAGGTCATCGCTGATGGCCCGGGCACCAAGGACGGCGAGATGGCACTGGGCACCAATCTGCTCGTCGCTTTCATGCCGTGGGAAGGCCACAACTACGAGGACGCGATCATCCTCAACCAGCGCGTGGTGGAGCAGGACGTGCTCACCTCCGTGCACATCGAGGAGCACGAGATCGATGCCCGCGACACCAAGCTGGGTGCGGAAGAGATCACCCGCGAGATCCCGAACGTCTCTGAGGACGTGCTCAAGGACCTCGACGAGCGCGGCATCATCCGCATCGGTGCGGACGTGCGCGACGGCGACATCCTGGTGGGTAAGGTCACCCCGAAGGGTGAAACCGAGCTGACTCCGGAGGAGCGCCTACTGCGCGCCATCTTCGGCGAAAAGGCCCGTGAGGTCCGCGACACCTCCCTGAAGGTGCCGCACGGTGAGACCGGCAAGGTCATCGCTGTCCGTCGCTTCTCCCGTGAGGACGACGACGATCTGTCGCCGGGTGTCAACGAGATGATCCGTGTCTACGTTGCTCAGAAACGCAAGATCCAGGACGGCGACAAGATGGCCGGCCGCCACGGCAACAAGGGTGTCGTGGGCAAGATCCTGCCTGAGGAGGACATGCCGTTCATGGCTGACGGCACCCCAGTGGACATCATCCTGAACACCCACGGTGTGCCGCGTCGTATGAACATCGGTCAGGTGCTCGAGGTTCACCTGGGCTGGCTGGCTCACGCTGGTTGGACCGTCAACCCGGATGACCCGGCGAACGCGAAGCTCCTGGAGACTCTGCCTGAGCAGCTTTACGACGTGCCTCCCGAGTCCCTGACCGCCACCCCGGTCTTCGACGGCGCGACGAACGACGAGATCGCAGGTCTTCTGGCCAACACCAAGCCGAACCGCGATGGCGACGTCATGGTCGATGGCGACGGCAAGACGGTGCTTTTCGACGGACGCTCCGGCGAACCGTTCAAGTACCCGATCTCCGTCGGCTACATGTACATGCTCAAGCTGCACCACCTGGTGGACGAGAAGATTCACGCCCGCTCCACCGGCCCGTACTCCATGATTACCCAGCAGCCGCTGGGTGGTAAGGCCCAGTTCGGTGGCCAGCGCTTCGGTGAGATGGAGGTGTGGGCGATGCAGGCATACGGCGCCGCCTACACCCTGCAGGAGCTGCTGACGATCAAGTCGGACGACGTGGTCGGACGTGTCAAGGTCTACGAAGCCATCGTCAAGGGCGACAACATCCCTGACCCGGGAATCCCGGAGTCGTTCAAGGTGTTGCTCAAGGAGCTGCAGTCGCTGTGCCTGAACGTGGAGGTCCTCTCCACCGACGGCACCCCGATGGAGCTGTCCGGCGATGATGACGAGTACGACCAGGCTGGATCCTCGTTGGGCATTAACTTGTCCCGTGACGAGGGTTCCGCGGCTGACACGGCATAAGTGCTAGGCGGGGGCGGGCGTCGATAAGCGAAAAGCGCCGCCCGCTCCCACAGATACGAACTTGAACTCATAAAACCTAGAAGAAAAGGAACATTTACGTGTTTGACGTAAACCTCTTCGACGAGCTCCGCATCGGCCTGGCCACCGCCGAAGACATCCGCCGTTGGTCCCACGGCGAAGTCAAGAAGCCGGAGACCATTAACTACCGCACCCTCAAGCCGGAGAAGGACGGTCTGTTCTGCGAGCGCATCTTCGGCCCGACCCGCGACTGGGAATGCTCTTGCGGTAAGTACAAGCGTGTCCGCTACAAGGGCATCATTTGTGAGCGCTGCGGTGTTGAGGTGACCAAGTCCAAGGTCCGCCGTGAGCGCATGGGCCACATTGAGCTGGCTGCTCCCGTCACCCACATCTGGTACTTCAAGGGTGTGCCGTCCCGCCTGGGTTACCTGCTGGACCTGGCGCCGAAGGACCTTGAGCGCATCATTTACTTCGCCGCCAACATCATCACGTCCGTTGACGAGGAGGCGCGTCACAACGACATGTCCACCCTCGAGGCGGAGATGATCCTGGAGAAGAAGGAAATCGAGCAGGACACCGAGGCTGAGATCGCCGACCGTGCCCAGAAGCTCGAGGAAGACCTCGCTGAGCTGGAAGCTTCCGGTGCTGCTGCGTCTGCCCGCAAGAAGGTGCAGAACGCCGCTGACAAGGAAATGCAGCACATGCGCGAGGCTGGCGAGCGCGAGATCGAGCACCTGGACGAGATCTGGAACACCTTCATCAAGCTCGCTCCGAAGCAGATGATCATCGACGAGAACCTCTACGAAGAGCTCGTCGACCGCTACGAGGACTACTTCACCGGCGGCATGGGCGCTGAGGCGATTCAGACCCTGATCCGCAACTTCGACCTGGACGCCGAGTCTGAGGAGCTGCGCCACATCATCGCCGAGGGCAAGGGCCAGAAGAAGGTCCGCGCTCTCAAGCGCCTGAAGGTTGTCGCCGCGTTCCAGCGCTCCGGCAACGACCCGGCCGGCATGATCCTCGACGCGATCCCGGTGATCCCGCCGGAGCTGCGCCCGATGGTTCAGCTTGACGGTGGCCGTTTTGCCACCTCCGACCTGAACGACCTGTACCGCCGCGTTATCAACCGCAACAACCGTCTCAAGCGCATGATTGACCTCGGTGCCCCCGAGATCATCGTGAACAACGAGAAGCGCATGCTGCAGGAGTCCGTCGACGCACTGTTCGACAACGGCCGCCGCGGCCGTCCGGTCACTGGCCCGGGCAACCGTCCGCTGAAGTCCCTGTCCGACCTGCTCAAGGGTAAGCAGGGCCGCTTCCGCCAGAACCTGCTGGGTAAGCGCGTGGACTACTCCGGTCGTTCCGTGATTATCGTGGGTCCGCAGCTGAAGATGCACGAGTGCGGTCTGCCGAAGCTGATGGCTCTCGAGCTGTTCAAGCCGTTCGTGATGAAGCGCCTGGTGGACAACGACTACGCGCAGAACATCAAGTCCGCGAAGCGCATGGTGGAGCGCCAGCGTCCTGAGGTGTGGGACGTTCTGGAAGAGGCTATTGCTGAGCACCCGGTGCTGCTCAACCGCGCACCGACGCTGCACCGCCTGGGTATTCAAGCCTTCGAGCCGGTCCTGGTGGAGGGCAAGGCTATCCAGCTGCACCCGCTGGCGTGTGAGGCCTTCAACGCCGACTTCGACGGCGACCAGATGGCTGTCCACCTTCCGCTGTCCGCGGAGGCACAGGCAGAGGCACGCGTCCTCATGCTGTCCTCCAACAACATCCTGTCTCCGGCATCCGGTAAGCCGCTGGCTATGCCGCGCCTGGATATGGTGACCGGCCTGTACTTCCTCACCATGGTCAAGGGCGAGGGTGAGATCGGTGGCGAGGGCGCGTACGCTCCGGCCGACGAGAACGGCCCGGCACGCGGTGTGTACTCCTCTCACCGTGAGGCCATCATGGCCTACGACCGCGGCGTTCTGGGCCTGCAGGCCCCGATCAAGGTCCGCATCGATCACCTGCGCCCGACCGCAGAGATTGAGGCGGAGCAGTTCCCCGACGGCTGGGAGAAGGGTCAGTCCTGGATGGCTGACACCACTTTGGGCCGCATCATGTTCAACGAGATGCTCCCCTTCAACTTCCCGTACCAGGAAGGCGCGATGGTGCGTAAGGGCGGCAAGGACAAGGTGCTGCTCGGTGACATCATCCAGGCGATGGTGGAGAAGTACCCGATGATCACCGTCGCGCAGACGATGGACAAGCTCAAGGACGCCGGTTTCTACTGGGCGACCCGCTCGGGCATCACCATCACTATGTCTGACGTTCTGGTTCTGCCGAACAAGACCGAGATCCTCGACGAGTACGAGCGTGAGGCGGAGGCCATTGAGCGCAAGTACTTCGAGAAGGGTGCGCTGACCGAGAAGGACCGCTACGACCGCCTGGTTGAGCTGTGGCAGGACGCCACCGACAAGGTCGGTAAGGCTGTCGAGGCTCTGTACCCGGACGACAACCCGATTCCGATGATCGTGAAGTCCGGTGCTGCCGGTAACATGCGCCAGATCTGGACGCTGGCCGGCATGAAGGGCATGGTCGTGAACTCCCGCGGTGAGTACATCACCCGTCCGATCAAGACCTCCTTCCGCGAGGGCTTGAGCGTGATGGAGTACTTCAACAACTCCCACGGTTCCCGTAAGGGCCTGGCTGATACCGCTCTGCGTACAGCTGACTCCGGTTACCTCACCCGTCGTCTTGTTGACGTCGCTCAGGACGTCATCGTCCGCGAAGAGGACTGTGGCACCCACCAGGGTGTCAAGGTGCCGGTCGCTGAGGCTGCAGGAACGGGCCGCTTCAACCGCCACGACCTGGTCGAGACCTCTGTCTCCGGCCGCGTGCTGGCGTCCGACGCGACCGACGCTGACGGCAACGTCCTTCTCGAGGCAGGCTCGGACCTGTCCGAGGAGCGTATCGACGCTCTCGTCGACGCCGGCATCGAGTCCGTCAAGGTCCGCTCCGTGCTGACCTGCCAGACCCCGACCGGTGTCTGCGCGAAGTGCTACGGCAAGTCCATGGCGACGGGCAAGCTCGTCGACATCGGCGAGGCCGTCGGCATCGTCGCCGCCCAGTCCATTGGTGAGCCGGGTACCCAGCTGACCATGCGTACCTTCCACCAGGGTGGTGTCGGTGGCGACATTACCGGTGGTCTGCCGCGTGTCCAGGAGCTGTTCGAGGCCCGCGTTCCGAAGAACCGCGCCCCGATCGCCTCTGTCGCCGGCGAGATCTCGCTGGAGGACGAGGGCAACTTCTGGACCCTGACCATCCACCCGGAGGACGGCTCCGACGACGTGGTCTACGAGAAGCTGTCCAAGCGCCAGGGCCTGGCCCAGGTGCGCCGCCCGATGGAGTCCAACCCGGAGGCCATGATCGAGCGTTCGCTTCGCGACGGCGACACGGTCAAGGTCGGCGACCGCCTCCTGCGCGGTGCCGCTGATCCGCACGACGTGCTTGAGGTGCTGGGACGCCGCGGCGTCGAAAAGCACCTCATCGACGAGGTGCAGGCTGTGTACCGCACACAGGGTGTGTCGATCCACGACAAGCACATCGAGATCATCATCCGCCAGATGCTGCGCCGCGGCACCGTCATCGACGCAGGCTCCACCGAGTTCCTCCCGGGCACCCTGGTGGACCTGTCCGAGGCACGCCAGATCAACGGTCAGGCTGTCGCCGAGGGTGGCGAGCCGGCAGAGCTGCGCAGCGAGATCATGGGTATCACCAAGGCCTCGCTGGCCACGGAGTCCTGGCTGTCCGCCGCCTCCTTCCAGGAGACGACGCGCGTGCTTACCGACGCCGCCATCAACAAGCGCTCCGATAAGCTCATCGGCCTCAAGGAGAACGTGATCATCGGTAAGCTGATCCCGGCCGGTACGGGTATTTCCCGCTACCGCAACATCTCCGTGAAGCCGACCGAGGCCGCGCGTTCCGCCGCCTACTCGATCCCGACCTTCGGCGATGCCATCTACGGCGACGAGGGTTACGGCGAGTTCACCGGCGCGTCCGTGCCGCTCGACGAGTACGGCATGGGCGGCTACGACAGCTACCAGTAGGTAGCCCGTCGCGCTTAAGCGTGAAGGCCCGGTCTCTCCGCGTGGGAGGCCGGGCCTTTCGCTGTGTTCAGGGCTCGTTGGGAGGGCGGTTGCGGAAAAGTTGACAAACCCGATGTCGATCTACCGGCCAAGAACGCTGTGACCAGCGTAGACGGTTCTAGGTGGGAATCCAGTTTGTCAACTTTTCCGCAGGGCTGTGAGCTCTACATCTTCGCGCTCCTTGCCGCCCGGATGATGTCCACGCCACCCATGAGGGCGATGCCGGCGATGGTGATGGTGGGGGCGTCGTCAGGCAGATCCCGCTGAGCGATAGTGACGCTGGGGTGGTCGGTAACCCCGAACCCGCCCATCAGGGCGAAACCTTCGGACTTCACCCGCACGTCTTCCGGGACGACGATGGTGATCCCGCCCATGATCGCATTGGCACTAATCCGAATGTGATCGGAGGCCAAGCGAGCTTGGAGCAGGTTTAGCTGGGTTTCACCCATGAGTCCGAGTGAGAAGTGGTTGCTGTTGATCAGCCAGTCTCCGGAGCGCTCCACGCCACCCATGACGGCAATGGAGCTGGACGTGCCGCCGGGCTCGCCAGTGACAAAGTCGAGAGCCTTGGATCGCGGCTGATGTGCGGCAGAGGACCAGCCTGCTGTGTCCGGGAGTTGCTGGACAGGGGAGAGGTCGACAGTGAGCTCGTCGAGCTGGTCGGCGTAGGTGGCGCGCCAGGCTACCGCCGTGCGCTCGTCGAACTCCGTGGTGTTCAGTTGGCCGTCGGCAAAGGCCGCGGCGAGGACATCGGCGATCTCTTGGCGGCGTGCGTGTGAAACGCGCTTACGGGGCACATTGTCTGCAGAATCGGTCGACATGCCCCCAAAGCTACTTAGTTCTAAGCGGCGAAGCGTGCCCGTCACCTTGAGAGCGGGGAAGCGATTTGCTTTCCGCCGCCCGTACCCTGTACTTTTGAACCCGATTCCGCCGCTGCGCGTTTATCGCGTCGCGGAAATGGAAAAGAACTCCCCGTTCTCCTCGGACGGCGCGATGTTCGCACACGCGGAAGGGCCCCGAAGAAGAGCCCCCATTTTTGCGTGTTCGGGCGCGATGCCGGACGGTGGAGACTTGAGACACCAGACGACGACAAGAAAGCGATGGTATGCCAACTATTCAGCAGCTGGTCCGCAAGGGCCGCCACGACAAGAAAGCCAAGGTCGCTACGGCTGCCCTGAAGGGTTCCCCGCAGCGCCGCGGTGTGTGCACCCGCGTGTACACCACCACTCCGAAGAAGCCGAACTCCGCTCTGCGTAAGGTCGCGCGTGTGCGCCTGACCTCCGGCATCGAGGTTTCCGCTTACATCCCGGGTGAGGGCCACAACCTGCAGGAGCACTCCATGGTGCTCGTGCGCGGTGGCCGTGTGAAGGACCTTCCGGGTGTCCGCTACAAGATCATCCGTGGTGCTCTGGATACCCAGGGTGTCAAGGACCGCAAGCAGGCTCGCTCCCGTTACGGCGCGAAGAAGGGACAGTAATCAATGCGTAAGCAGCAAGCACCGAAGCGTCCCGTAGTCAAGGACCCGGTTTACGATTCTGAGCTGGTCACCCAGCTGATCAACAAGATTCTCAAGGACGGTAAGAAGTCCACCGCGCAGCGCATTGTCTACGGCGCAATGGAGATGTGTCGCGAGAAGACCGGCACGGATCCGGTTGGCACCCTCGAAAAGGCTCTGGGCAACATCCGTCCGGATCTGGAGGTTCGCTCCCGCCGTGTTGGTGGCGCTACCTACCAGGTGCCGGTTGAGGTCCGTCCGGGCCGTTCCACCACTTTGGCTTTGCGCTGGATGGTCACCTTCACCCGGCAGCGCCGTGAGAACACCATGACCGAGCGTCTGGCTAACGAGATCCTGGATGCGTCCAACGGTCTTGGCGCATCCGTGAAGCGTCGCGAAGATACGCACAAGATGGCTGAGGCTAACCGCGCCTTTGCTCACTACCGCTGGTAATTGTCGCTACAGCTCCGGTTGCCAGGGGCGCATTTAGTGTCTCGGCCTGCCATAATCGCGATTTAGTGGCAGAATCGACAAAGGAAAACATTCAAATCGCTGTCGCATTTCCCGCAGGTGCGGGTGGAAGCGGCCGCAACAAGACGACAAGTTGGGGTATACAACGTGGCACAAGAAGTGCTTAAGGACCTAGCTAAGGTCCGCAACATCGGCATCATGGCCCACATCGATGCCGGTAAGACGACCACGACCGAGCGCATCCTGTTCTACACGGGTATTAACCGTCGCGTCGGCGAGACGCACGACGGTGGCGCGACCACGGACTGGATGGAGCAGGAGAAGGAGCGCGGTATCACCATTACCTCCGCTGCTGTTACCTGCTTCTGGAACAACAACCAGATCAACATCATCGACACCCCGGGCCACGTTGACTTCACCGTTGAGGTTGAGCGCTCCCTGCGTGTTCTCGACGGTGCTGTTGCAGTGTTCGACGGTAAAGAGGGTGTGGAACCGCAGTCCGAGCAGGTGTGGCGTCAGGCCGCTAAGTACGACGTGCCGCGTATCTGCTTTGTGAACAAGATGGACAAGCTCGGTGCGGACTTCTACCACACCGTCCAGACCATCATTGACCGCCTGGGCGCTAAGCCGTTGGTCATGCAGCTGCCGATCGGCGCTGAGGACGACTTCGATGGTGTCGTTGACCTCATCGACATGAAGGCCATCACCTGGCGCGGCAAGGTCGAGACCGGTGCGGAGCCGACCATCGAGGAGATCCCGGCTGACCTTCAGGACAAGGCTGAGGAGTACCGCGAGCAGCTGCTCGAGGCTGTCGCTGAGTCCGACGAGGAACTCATGGAGAAGTACTTCGGCGGCGAGGAGCTCACTGTTGAGGAGATCAAGGGCGCCATCCGCAAGATGACCGTCAACTCCGAGATTTACCCGGTTTTCTGCGGTACCGCGTACCGCAACAAGGGTGTGCAGCCGCTGCTCGATGCTATTGTTGACTACCTGCCGAACCCGCTGGACATTGGCGAGGTCCAGGGCACCTCTGTCGACGGTGAAGAGAAGATGACGCGTAAGCCGTCCGTCGAGGAACCGTTCTCCGCTCTGGCGTTCAAGATTGCCGTTCACCCGTTCTTCGGCAAGCTGACCTACGTGCGCGTTTACTCCGGCCAGGCCATCCCGGGCGAGCAGATGCTCAACTCCACGAAGTCCAAGAAGGAGCGCGTGGGCAAGCTCTTCCAGATGCACGCGAACAAGGAGAACCCGGTCGAGCACGCTGATGCCGGCAACATCTACGCGTTCATCGGTCTGAAGGAAACCACCACGGGTGACACCCTGTGCAACCCGGACCACCCGATCATCCTGGAGTCCATGGACTTCCCGGACCCGGTGATCCAGGTCGCTATTGAGCCGAAGACCAAGGCTGACCAGGAGAAGCTGGGTACCGCTATCCAGAAGCTCGCGGAGGAGGATCCGACCTTCACCGTGCAGCTCGACGAGGAGTCCGGCCAGACCGTCATCGGCGGCATGGGCGAGCTCCACCTCGACGTCCTGGTTGACCGTATGAAGCGCGAGTTCAAGGTCGAAGCGAACATCGGTTCCCCGCAGGTTGCGTACCGCGAGACCATCCGCAAGCCGGTTGAGCACCTCGACTACACGCACAAGAAGCAGACTGGTGGTTCCGGTCAGTTCGCGAAGGTCATCATCTCCATCGAGCCGTACGCTCCGGAGGCAGACGAGCTCGAAGAGGGCCAGTCCCCGACCTACACCTTCGAAAACGCCGTCACCGGTGGCCGGGTGCCGAAGGAGTACATCCCGTCGGTTGACGCTGGTATCCAGGATGCGATGCAGTACGGCTACCTTGCTGGCTACCCGCTGGTGAACATCAAGGCCACGCTCGAGGACGGCGCTTACCACGAGGTCGACTCCTCTGAGATGGCGTTCAAGCTCGCTGGTTCCCAGGCCCTGAAGGAAGCTGTCGCGAAGGCGAAGCCGGTGCTGCTCGAGCCGCTTATGGCTGTCGAGGTTGTCACCCCCGAGGAGTACATGGGTACCGTCAACGGCGACATCAGCTCCCGCCGCGGCCAGGTGTACGCCATGGAAGACCGTTCCGGCGCCAAGGTTGTCAAGGCGAAGGTGCCCCTGTCCGAAATGTTCGGTTACATCGGTGACCTCCGTTCCTCCACCGCTGGCCGTGCGAACTTCACCATGGTGTTCGACTCCTACGGTGAGGTTCCGTCCAACATCGCTCAGGACATCATCGACGAGCGCAACGGCCGGGCTTAAGCCCAGCTAACCCTCCCTTCTGTGCCAGGAGGGAGGGGCGGTAGCGGCCGAGCTGAGCGGAGCATCGCTTGACGACGTTTCACTGAGCCGGCCGTTACCACAGATCAACTGCCTACCGCAGTGGTTGGAGCCCTAGACAAGCCCCGGCCTGTGGTTTGAAAAACGGCATTAACAAATCTAGGATCATGTAACTGGCACATTTGCAAATGAACAACCACGTGATTGTGAGATTCACAATCACACGATCGTCCAGGAGGACAATCAGTGTCTAAGGCTAAGTTTGAGCGCAGCAAGCCGCACGTAAACATCGGCACCATCGGTCACGTCGACCACGGCAAGACCACCACCACTGCTGCTATCACCACGGTTCTGGCTAGCCAGTACCCGGAGGAGAACCAGGCATTCGACTACGCTGCCATCGATAAGGCTCCGGAGGAGCGCGAGCGTGGTATTACCATCAACATTTCCCACGTTGAGTACAACACCCCGAAGCGTCACTACGCACACGTTGACGCCCCGGGCCACGCCGACTACATCAAGAACATGATTACCGGTGCTGCTCAGATGGACGGCGCGATCCTCGTGGTTGCTGCTACCGACGGCCCGATGCCGCAGACCCGTGAGCACGTGCTGCTCGCCCGCCAGGTTGGCGTTCCGTACATCCTCGTTGCTCTGAACAAGTGCGACATGGTTGACGATGAGGAGATCATCGAGCTCGTCGAGATGGAGGTCCGCGAGCTGCTGGCTGAGCAGGAGTACGACGAAGAAGCTCCGATTGTCCAGATCTCCGCTCTGAAGGCTCTTGAAGGCGACGAGAAGTGGGTTCAGTCCATCGTCGACCTCATGCAGGCTTGCGATGACTCCATCCCGGACCCGGAGCGCGAGACCGACCGCCCGTTCCTGATGCCGGTCGAGGACATCTTCACCATTTCCGGCCGCGGTACCGTTGTTACCGGCCGTGTTGAGCGTGGTGTCCTGAACCTCAACGACGAGGTTGAGATCATCGGCATCCGTGAGAAGTCCCAGAAGACCACCGTTACCTCCATCGAGATGTTCAACAAGCTTCTCGACACCGCTGAGGCTGGCGACAACGCTGCTCTGCTGTTGCGTGGTCTCAAGCGTGAGGACGTTGAGCGTGGCCAGGTCGTCATCGCACCGGGCGCCTACACCCCGCACACCAAGTTCGAGGGTTCCGTCTACGTCCTGTCCAAGGACGAGGGCGGCCGCCACACCCCGTTCTTCGACAACTACCGTCCGCAGTTCTACTTCCGCACCACCGACGTGACCGGTGTTGTGAAGCTGCCGGAGGGCACCGAGATGGTCATGCCGGGCGACAACGTTGAGATGTCCGTCGAGCTGATCCAGCCGGTCGCTATGGACGAGGGACTGCGCTTCGCTATCCGCGAGGGCTCCCGCACCGTCGGCGCTGGCCGTGTCACCAAGATCGTCGAGTAGTCACTCGCGATCGAGCGCTAGCGCTCTGATCTAACCGCTGTTTCCGGGTTCATCCCGGGGCAGCGGTTTTTTCGTGCCTTCACCCGGGCGAGTGTAGATTCAGTTGCGTGAGCCCGTCCGACATGCCTGACCCGACCCGGATCCCCACTGTTTTGGATGAGCTGCGCCTGACGTGGGAGGGGCAGCCTGAGTTGTCGCTGGCCACGCTTCTCGGTGTGCTGTCTAACCGCGGGGTGGGGTGGGGCACCTCCGACGAGGAGTTGATTGAGGCTCTCCGTGCCGAGCGCGCCATTCATCCAGCAGACGTGCCCCGTGATGAGAACGGTCGCGCAGCGCATTCTTTCCTCGTTGAAACCGCATCGCCCGACCATAGCGTCACGCTCACCCGGTCCCATGTCGTCGTCAGGTCGGTACAGGACCGCGACCGGCAGCCGAGCATGTGGGCGTATGAATCTCTCCGGGCGACGGGTCCCGGCCGGTTGCTTGTGGTCAGGGATGGGGAGGGGGTTGAGCACCGCTTAGGCGTCGTCACGCGAATTGAAGCGCTGGGGGACGCGCCTGAGCTGGAGGGGCTCGAGCTCGCGGAAGTGGGCAACGCTGTGTGGCTTGTGCTTATCGACGGTGCCCGCGTACTGATCAGTCATCGCCTCCACACATGGCGCGTCGAGGGGCGGGCAGTTGAGAAAACTACGCTGGCGTGGGAGCGCGTTGTGCGGTGCGAGATAGGCGAAGACCTGGTCGTCTCCCCGGTAGGCGGGGGAGAGGACCAGGTCTTGGGCCGGGTGGAGCGGATCGTGCTCTTAGAGAGCTAGTTTGCCGCGACCTTGTCGAGGTGAAGCTTGAACACCGTGTCGATGTCCATGGTGTCCACAGCGTCCCGGAAGTCCTCGTCGAGCTGCTCGACGTGGGCGACGATCGTCTCGAAGTCGAACTCGGGGTTCGCTGTGATGGTGAACGTCGCGGTTGGGCGCTGTCCCACGTAGGACACGTTCTGGGTCGCCTTGGTGATCGGCTCAGTGGATTCGGCGTAGTTGCACGCAGCCTGAGCGAGGCGGGCGACATTGACGCGGGTCTCACCCAACGCCGGATTGGCGGGGGCGATGGCGCGGTTGTTGAACCCGCGGCTGCGAATGTTCGACAGGATCATCCACAGCCCCAGGATGATGGAGGCGACCATGACGGCGATGAGCGCGCCGGTGTACCAATTCATTCCTGGCACATCGGCAATCATGGAGCGGTTGATGTCGCGGACAAAGTCCGAAACGTACGGAATGTTCCAGTACAGCGCCGCGGGGATCAACCCGCCAAGGAGCAGAAGCAGCCCCAGCAGGAAGATGATCAGGCGGTCGAAGAACGCGAGTGTCCGTGTCATTGCAGCTCCCTCACCGGTTCGGGTTGGTGGATGTTGACCTTGACGTGCGGCGGCGGATTGAGCCTTTGGACCTGCTCGGTCAGGGTTGCTGCCAGACGCTGGTCGAGGTGACCGGAACCGTCATCCTCTACGTCCACGATGAGCTTCTTGCGGGTCGCCTTGGAGGAAATGCTCGAACGGCCGAGTTCGGACCGTGCAGATGCGGTCGCCTTGCGGGCCACGTCCACCGGGCGAACCCAGATGGAGGACGGTGAAGCGACCTGCACGTGCGTCCGTGGACGCGGCATCAGCGCAGTGATGAGCAGCCACAGGCCCACCAGCGCCACGATGATGCCGACGGTGATTCCCACCGGGTTCACCGCCGCGCCACCGAGCCACTCGAAGACCGGGCGGATCCACGAGTTCTGCGGGTCGTTCTCCTGGTAGCGGTACCACAGGTCGCGGCCGATCACGCCCGCTAAGCCGAGCAGGAGCAGGCCGAGCACGACGGTCAGCCAGCGCACAACCGGGTTGCCGCGCGGTTCACCGCCGGGTTGCGGGGCGACGTGATCGGGCCCCTGAGCTGGCGGCGCCTGAGGTTGGGGAATCTGCGGCTGCGCCAAATCAGTGATGTCGTGGATCTCAGCCATCGCTTTCCTCCTCGAGGTTGTCCGGGCTGACGGTGATCGGTGTCAACGCTTGCGGCTTAGGCGCCTGCGGCACGAGGATCTGCTTGGGATTGTCCACACCCACGCGTCGCAGCGGTTGCGGCTCCGGCCGGAGGACCTCAACGTGCTGGGGCTTCGGTGCATAGATCGGGTCGAGCGGTCGGCGTGCCGGCAGGGACACCGGTGCGATTCGCGCCGGAGCGGTAACGGTGATCTGGCGCAGCGGCTCCGTCGGCGGAATGATCACCGGCTTGCGCGGGAATGCGCGGGTAACCGTGATCGGCCGCTGGGGTGTGAACTGCGTGACGGTGATGCTGCGCAGCGGGGCCGGTGCCGGCGCAACGGGGGAGCGTGGCGCCGGCGGCTGCGGCAGCTGAATACCCGCCAACGGTAGCGGCGGGGGAGTGAGCACCGGATCGAGCGGGCGAATCGGCGGCTGTGGCACCCCGCGAACGCTTGGCGCTGGCGGGGCGGACACGTGCTGCACGGTCGGTGCCGGCGGCGTGCTCACGTGAGCGATCTGGTCGTACGTGGAGTCGTCCACAACGATTGGGGTCAGCTCGGCCTGCGGCTTGACCACGGGTGAGGTGACAGTCGATGGGGTGGTCTCCACCGGGGCCGGCACAATGCCGACGGGGTGGTGTGCCAAGTCGGTGCGCGTCACGCGCCGTTGGGAGGACACTTCCGCATCCGCCACGGCAATGTTGATGCGCGTGACCGTCAGACCGGTGAGCGTTTCCACATGGGTGCCCACCGTCTGCCGGACTTCGTCGGTAATCGCGCCGACCGGGGCGGGGTAGGTGGTCACCATCTCTACGTCGAGTGCGACAGCGCCGGAGGGACGGTCAATATGGGCATCCACGCGCGGAAAACTACGACCGGCAAGGCCGGCCAGTTTTGCGTCGATCGCGCAGGTGCCTGGAACCGTCAGCACAGCCGCTTCGGCGACGCGACCAACGGCCTTCTCGCTGATGCGGTAGGAATCTGGATCCATTAGCCGCGACCCCGGCCCGAGGTTGTGCTCACCAGCTCGGCGAGGTCAATGCGGCCTTCGAGCTGGGCGCCGACGACACCACCGATGGCGCCGAAGAGCGCGGTGAAGAAGAAGCCGAGCCACCCGCCCAAGATGAGCGCGAACGCCAGCACAACACCGATCAGTGCGCCTAGGACGGTCTTATTGGAGAAAATGTTCATTTCTGTGTCCCATACTCTTAGTTTTGCGTAGCCGTCTGGGGTCTGCGCACGGCGTCCGCCACGACGACATCAATACGCGGCGCGCCCATGCTCGCAATGGCGGGGGTCTGTGCGACGGCGCTCTGAATGTCGGCGACGATGTGCGGAATCTCGCGGCGGGAGGACAGGTCGTAGATGACGTGGATGGCAATGTGCGAGGGCCCGATCAGCTCGATGCCCTCAATCATTGCGCCCGGCACCCGCAGGAAAGCCCTGCCCATGCGGCCGCTGGTCAACCCCGCCACGCCTTTCACGGATGTCGCGGCACCGCAGATTTGCTCGGCGGTGTCGCGGGTGACGGAGAACGAAGCCATTACTGTTCCAGGACCTGACCGTTAGCCGGGTAGGTCGGCTCGTTGCGGACGGCCTCTTCCTCGGTGTTCTGCTCCGGCAGGTTGACATCGTGGACGGTGACGTCGACGCGGTCGACGATCAGGCCGGTCATGCGGGTCACGGCGATGGTGACGTTCTCGCGGATAGCGTTAGCCAGCTCGTGGATGGCAACTCCGTACTCGGCGATGATGGCAACGGCGACGTCAGCGTGGCCGTTCTCCACCACAACGTTCACGCCCTGCTGGACATTGGTGGAAGCGGTCAGGGACTCACGGACTGCGCCCCACATGCGGGCCGCGCCGCCGCCCAGGTTGTGCACACCGGAGACCTCGCGGGCAGCGATGCCGGCGATCTTGCCCACAACGTTGTCGTCGATGACGGTAGAACCGTGCTCGGTCTCGAGCGCCTCGTTGCGCGGTTGAGCTGCTGCTTCAGGAGTGGTGGAGCCGCCGGTCTCGGCGGTTGCGGGAACGTCAGCGGAGGTCGGGTTCTGGTTGTTGGTGTCCATCATGGTCCTTCCGGGAAAGTTGGGTTAGTTGCGCTTATGCGTCACTCGCCATACTAGGCTCGCCTGCGTACCTCGGCAATGCGAGAAGAAGATCGGTACCGTTTCGAGACCAAGTCCTCCTATTTGCTTTCGGTTTGAGCTGTGTGTTTAAATACTCGGGTTGCTTTAACACGGCGTCTTCAACACGGCGTCGCTGGTAAGGCGAACATGACACCTTTTGCACGGTAAGCCAGCATTGCTTATCGACGAAGGACCTGCGATCGAGCACAGGCCACCACGAGGCACTCTCGAGACCGGGGACCGGAGAAGGGGCATGGCAAATAAACAGCGGCAGTACACGAAGGCCACGGGGCGCTGATCGTCGATAAGCGATCTGCCCACCTCCTTCCAAGCCTGACACTGAGCTTTCTTGCTCAGCGGAAGCACTGACAAGCGCGTTGTTTTCACGCCATGCATCTTCCGCCGATTGTCATGGCAGTCAATTCGTTTGAAAGACACTGGCGTTGTCAGCCGGGCCCTGAACCGGACAACGTTATAGAGAAAAGAAGCAAGCTAGTCCTCACCTCTTCGCTCTCAATTCACTTTGTTCACATCGAGCGAAGCGAGAGAGTGAACGTGGGGAAGCGAGGAAGAGGTTTACGTGGCGGGACAGAAGATCCGCATCCGGCTCAAGGCCTACGACCACGAAGCGATTGACGCATCTGCGAAGAAGATCGTTGAGACGGTCACCCGCACGGGTGCCCGCGTCGTTGGACCGGTGCCGTTGCCTACCGAAAAGAACGTGTACGCCGTTATTCGTTCTCCCCACAAGGACAAGGACTCGCGCGAGCATTTTGAGATGCGCACTCACAAGCGCCTCATCGACATCCTCGACCCGACGCCGAAGACGGTGGATGCCCTCATGCGCATCGACCTTCCTGCCAGCGTCGACGTGAACATCCAGTAGGGAGAACTGACACATGACTAACGAGATCAAGGGCATTCTGGGCCGCAAGCTCGGTATGACCCAGATCTTCGACGAGGAGAACCGTGTTATCCCGGTGACCGTCGTCGAGGCTGGGCCGTGCGTTGTCACCCAGATCCGCACTGAAGAAACCGATGGCTACTCCGCCATCCAGATCGCTTACGGCGACATTGATCCCCGTAAGGCGAAGAAGCCGCAGGCAGGCCACTACCAGAAGGCCGGCCAGAACCCGCGCCGCCACGTGGCTGAGATCCGCATGGACGACACCTCTGCCTACGAACTTGGCCAGGAAGTGACCGTCAACATCTTCGACGGCGATACCTTCGTCGACGTTGCCGGCACCACCAAGGGCAAGGGCTACGCAGGTGCCATGAAGCGCCACGGCTTCGCAGGCCAGGGTGCCGCTCACGGTAACCAGGCTGCGCACCGCCGCGTCGGCTCCATCGGTGGCTGCGCCACCCCGGGCCGCGTGTTCAAGGGCAAGCGCATGGCTGGCCGCATGGGCAGCAACCGTGTGACTACCCAGAACCTGAAGATTCAACGCATCGACGGCGACTCCAACCTGCTGCTGATCAAGGGCGCCATTCCCGGCGCTAAGGGCAGCCTGGTCACCGTCAAGACCGCAGTGAAGGGCGGTGCTCACGCATGACGAACCTGACACTTGATGTCCACACCGCTGACGGAGCAACCAAGGGCACTGTCGAGCTCCCGGCCGAGCTGTTCGACCGTGAAGCTTCCGTGCCCCTGATGCACCAGGTGGTCAACGCGCAGCTCGCCGCTGCACGCCAGGGCACCCACAAGACCAAGACCCGCGGCGAGGTCCGCGGCGGTGGCCGCAAGCCGTTCCGCCAGAAGGGCACCGGCCGCGCACGCCAGGGCTCCATCCGCGCACCGCACTACACCGGCGGTGGCACGGTTCACGGCCCGGTGCCGCGTGACTACTCGCAGCGCACCCCGAAGAAGATGATCAAGGCAGCTCTTGCCGGCGCCCTGACCAACCGTGCTCAGAACGACCGCATTCACGTGGTCGAAGAGCTCGTTCCGGGTCAGACCCCGTCGACCAAGTCCGCCCGCGCCTTCGTCGAGCGCCTCACCGACCGCAAGTCGGTTCTGCTTGTCATCGGCCGTGAGGATGTCAACTCCCGTCTTTCCGCACGGAACCTGCCGGGCGTGACCATCCTTGAGCCGGGTCAGCTGAACACCTACGACGTGCTCAACGCAGACGACGTGGTCTTCTCCGTGGAAGCTCTCCACGACTTCGTGGGCCGCGCAAACGCTGTTGGTGCCGCAGAGGAGGCAAAGAACTAATGGCTAAGATCGCCAACCCGCGCGACATCATCATCGCCCCGGTCCTCTCCGAGAAGACCTACGGCCTGATGGAGCAGAACACCTACACGTTCTACGTCGCTCCGGAAGCCAACAAGACCCAGATCAAGATTGCCGTGGAGGAAATCTTCGGCGTGAAGGTCGATTCCGTGAACACCGTCAACCGCGAGGGCAAGCGCAAGCGTTCCCGCACCGGTTGGGGCAAGCGGAAGGACACCAAGCGCGCCTACGTCACCCTCCGCGAGGGCAGCGACTCCATCGACATTTTCGGAGGCGCGACTGCCTAGCGGCAGCCAGCGCTAACGAAAAGAGTTAGATCGAAAAGGAACTACTATGGCTATTCGTAAGTACAAGCCGACAACCCCGGGTCGCCGCAACAGCTCCGTTTCCGAGTTCGAGGACATCACTCGTTCCACCCCGGAGAAGTCCCTGCTGCGCCCGCTCCCGAAGAAGGGTGGCCGCAACACTCACGGCCACATCACTACCCGCCACCGTGGCGGCGGCCACAAGCGCCAGTACCGCGTTATTGACTTCCGCCGCTCCGACAAGGACGGCATCCCGGCAAAGGTCGCTCACATCGAGTACGACCCGAACCGCACCGCCAACATCGCTCTGTTGCACTACGCAGACGGCGAGAAGCGCTACATCATCGCACCGAAGGGCCTGACCCAGGGCACCACGGTAGAGGCTGGCGCCAACGCCGACATCAAGGTGGGCAACAACCTGCCGCTGCGCAACATCCCGACCGGTACGACCATCCACGCCGTGGAGCTCAAGCCGGGCGCCGGCGCCAAGCTGGCCCGTTCCGCAGGCACGTCCATCCAGCTGCTGGGTAAGGAAGGCACCTACGCCGTTTTGCGTATGCCGTCTTCCGAGATCCGCCGCGTGGACATCCGCTGCCGCGCGACCGTCGGCGAGGTTGGCAACGCTGACCAGATCAACATCCGCTGGGGTAAGGCCGGCCGTATGCGCTGGAAGGGCTGGAGGCCCACTGTCCGCGGTGTTGTCATGAACCCGGTCGACCACCCGCACGGTGGTGGTGAGGGTAAGACCTCCGGTGGCCGCCACCCGGTTTCCCCGTGGGGCCAGCAGGAAGGCCGTACCCGCAACCCGAACCGTTATTCCAACAACATGATCGTGCGCCGTCGTCGCCCGAACAAGAAGCGCTAAGAGGAGGTAACTTCACATGCCACGCAGCCTAAAGAAAGGCCCGTTCGTTGACGAGCACCTCCTCAACAAGGTGGATGCTCAGAACGAGGCCGGAACCAAGCAGGTCATCAAGACCTGGTCCCGCCGCTCGACCATTCTCCCCGACTTCATCGGGCACACCTTCGCCGTCCACGACGGCCGCAAGCACGTGCCGGTGTTCATCGACGAGTCCATGGTCGGCCACAAGCTCGGTGAATTCGCACCGACGAAGACCTTCAAGGGTCACGTCAAGGAAGAGAAGGGGCGTCGATAAGCAATGAGTGACACCATCACCTCCGCACGCGCTACCGCCAAGTACGTTCGCACTTCGCAGATGAAGGCGAACCGCGTCCTCGACCTCGTCCGCGGCAAGTCCGTGTCCGAGGCCCTGGCAATCCTGAAGTACGCGCCGCAGTCCGTGTCCACCCAGGTGGCCAAGGTCGTCGCGTCTGCAGCTGCCAACGCTGAGAACAACTTCGGTCTTGACCCGCGCACGCTGGTCATTTCCGAGGCATACGCCAACGAAGGCCCGACCATGCGCCGCTACCAGCCGCGCGCCCAGGGCCGCGCATTCCAGATCCGCAAGCGCACCTGCCACATCACCGTGGTAGTTGAGAGCCAGAAGGAGGCTTAAACTCACATGGGTCAGAAAATTCACCCGCACGGCCTCCGGCTGGGCATCACCGCTGACTGGAAGTCCCACTGGTACGCCGACAACAACTACGCAGACTATGTCGCTGAAGACATCAAGATCCGCGAGTTCCTGAACAAGAACCTGCAGCGCGCAGGCATCGCTGACATTGTCATCGAGCGCACCCGCGACCGCGTCCGTGTCGACATTCACACCGCCCGCCCGGGCATCGTGATCGGCCGCCGCGGTGCAGAGGCTGACCGCATCCGCCGCGAGCTGGAAAAGCTCACCGGCAAGATGGTCGCCCTGAACATCCTCGAGGTCAAGAACGTCGACGCCAACGCCGCTCTGGTCGCCCAGTCCGTGGCAGAGCAGCTGGTCAACCGTGTTGCATTCCGCCGCGCCATGCGTAAGGCCATCCAGTCCGCGATGCGCCAGCCGCAGGTCAAGGGCATCAAGATTCAGTGCTCCGGCCGTCTCGGCGGCGCTGAGATGTCCCGCGTCGAGCGCTACCACGAGGGCCGCGTCCCGCTGCACACCCTGCGCGCCGAGATCGACTACGGTCTCGCTGAGGCAGAGACCACCTTCGGCATCATCGGTGTCAAGGTTTGGATCTACAAGGGTGACGTCGTCGGCGGTGTCCGCGAGTCCGAACTCAACGCACCGAAGAACGAGCGCGGTGGCCGTGGCGACCGCGACCGTCGTCCGCGCCGTGGCGGCCAGCGCCGCCAGCGCGCTGAGCAGAAGAAGGAGGGTTAAGTTCATGCTTATCCCGAAGCGCGTCAAGTACCGTCGCCAGCACCGCCCGAACCGTTCGGGCGTGTCCAAGGGCGGCAACACCATCAACTTCGGCGACTACGGCCTGCAGGCTCTCGAGCCGGCGTACATCACCAACCGCCAGATCGAGTCCGCACGTATCGCCATCAACCGCCACGTCAAGCGCGGCGGTAAGGTTTGGATCAACATCTTCCCGGACCGCCCCCTGACCCAGAAGCCGCTCGGTGTGCGTATGGGTTCCGGTAAGGGCCCGGTGGAGAAGTGGGTGGCCAACGTCAAGCCTGGCCGCATCCTGTTCGAAATGTCTTACCCGAACGAGCAGGTCGCCCAGGAGGCTCTGCGCCGCGCCGGCGCGAAGCTGCCCTGCAAGACCCGCGTTATCTCGAAGGAGGACCTGTACTAATGGCTACTGGTACCCCCGCACACGAGTTCCGCGAGCTCACCGAGGCTGAGCTTAAGGACCGCCTGTCCGCTGCTAAGGAAGAGCTGTTCAACCTGCGCTTCCAGAACGCTACCGGTCAGCTGACCAACAACCGCCGGATCTCGACGGTCAAGCGCGACATCGCCCGCATCTACACGGTGCTGCGCGAGCGCGAGCTGGGCCTGTCCACTGTCCCTGGTGAAGGAGCGTAAGTAAATGACTGAAGCAACTGGAACCGCCACCGGCAAGGGTCCGAAGCACACTGAGGCCCAGCCGAAGGAGAAGGGGCTGCAGAAGCGCCGCCGTGGCTACGTCGTGTCCGACAAGATGGACAAGACCATCGTCGTCGAGGTCGAGGACCGTAAGTCCCACGCCCTGTACGGCAAGATTGTCCGTACTACCAAGCGCGTGAAGGCTCACGACGAGAACAACGAGGCTGGCGTGGGCGATCTCGTCCACATCATCGAGACCCGTCCGCTGTCCAAGGACAAGCACTTCCGCCTCCTGGACATTGTGGAGAAGGCTCGCTAGTCCTCTCTCTTCGCGAAGAAACCCGCCGATTTCAATCGGCGGGTTTCTTGCTGTTTAGTGCATCGGCTACATCATTGAATGAGGTGCTCGAGTTCGCGCGCGTAGGGTGTGTCTGCGCCTGCTCGGGACACCGTGATCGATGCGGCGAAAGCGGCGAAATTGAGGAATTCCCGCCACTCGCTGTCGTTCAAATTCAGCAGGTCGTCGCGGCCAAAGCCACGCCGGTCGAACTGGTGCACCAGCGCGGCCATCACGGTGTCACCGGCGCCAATGGTGTCTACAACGTGGACATCGTGCTGTGCGACGGAGCACTGGCCAAACGGAGCGCGCACGCGAATGCCGTTCGAGGACGTGGTCACCACGACGGGGACGTTGGATGTATCACCGAGGAATCCAACCTCGTCCTCGGACAGCTTCAGCACCGTGACACACTCCAGCATGCCCCGCAGGAACGCGCGGTGTTTTTTCTGTCGCAGTGGCAGGGCGGATATTCGGATCGAGGCAGACGACGGCACCGGCTTCTGCGCTCGAACGAGCGGCAGCCACGTAGCGCGACGCGGCCGGCTCAAGTGCCAGTGAAAGACTGCCGAACACCGCGAAGCCCTCTGACACAGGCACCGGTTCTGCCTGACGGTCGGCAGTGCCCTCGGTGTAGAACTGGTAGCTTGCCGATCCATCGTCCCCGATGGATGCCACCGCCAATGTGGTGGGCTCGGGCCCGGTGGGGCAGTGGGGGAGGGCGACGTGGGCGTCGACAAGCGAGGCGCGCAGCTCGCGGCCGAAACTATCGCTAGATAACCGCGATTGGAACGAGACGGTGGATCCCATGCGGCCGAGCGCGCGCGACATTGAACGGACCGCCGCCGAGCGCTGGCCGCAGAGGCGCGAGTGGAAGCGTGCCGGCGGGCACCAGGTCCACCAGTGCCTCGCCGTAGACCGTGATCATTGGGTGCGCGTTGCCTGGTCGAAGAACTCCCGCTCGTAATAGCAGGCGTACATGAAGGCTTCGGCAGCCTTCGCGCGCTGCTCCTCGGACGCGTTGGACAGAGCCTTCTCCACGCTCTGCAGTGCCATGCGCACACCGTCTACGAAGTCATCGCCGCCGTACATGGACAGCCATGCGTTGTAGGGGTGGGCATCGTGGTTGTTCTCTGCAAGGTGCATGCCCACTTCGGCGTAGAGCCAGAAGCACGGCAGCACCGCGGCGGCGCCGATGGCGTAGTCCGCCAGCGCCGCGGTAGACGTGAGCATGTTCACGTACCCCAGCGTCACCGGTGACGGGGGAGTGTCCGCTGCGACCTCGTGCGCGGAGATCCAGCTGCGGTGCAAATCGGATTCCGCCTCGATGGCGACAGTCGCGGACTGGGACCACCACACCTGGTCCTCGGCGTCGGGAGCTTTCACGCTTAACGACGCCAGCGCCCGCGAGTACTCCCGCAAGTAGTAGGCATCCTGAACCAAATAGAAGGAGAACTGCTCCCGCGGCAGCGTGCCGTCGCGCAGAGCGCGGATGAACGGAGAGTCCAGGGTTTCCGGCCACACCTTCGCTGCTGCTTTCTCCCAGAGGTCCCGGGTGAAGGGGCCGGCAGCCTCGATCTTGGGTTCGAGGATGGGGGAGGAGGTGGTGTTCGGGGCGGTCCAATCGTCGCTAAGCTTCCAGGGCTGCGTGGAGCCTGCCGCTGCGAGACGGCGCGCGCGATGGGAGTGGTCGATGGGGCCGTGGCCGGTGCCAACGTTGAGGTCGTCCGCGTGCGCGATCGCCTCATGCAGCCAGCTCGACGTCCACGCGAGTGCCGTGTCTGGGTCAATAGCCATGCGCGTGGCGAAGGCCGACGACAGGGAGCAGCCCGTGCCGTGCGTGTTCTTCGTGTCTACACGGGGGACTTCTGCGACCTCGGTGTCACCGCCGGGAGAAACCAGCGCGTTCGAGGCCATGCCTTCGCGCAGGTGGCCACCCTTGACCACCACTTTCACGCCGCTGGCGTCTGCGTAGGCGCGGCCCTGCTCCATGGCTTCCTCGAGCGTGTCCGCAGGCTGCGTGCCCGCCAGAACCGCCAGCTCCGGAATGTTGGGCGTGACCACGGTCGCGTGCTCCTTCACGAACTGCCGCAGCGCCTCCTCCGCATCCCCAGTCAGCAGGCGGTCACCGCTGGTGGCCACCATCACCGGGTCCACCACGACGATGGGCACCGGGTGCTCCGTGAGGTAGTCGGAGACCGTCTTCGTGGTCGTGGCGTCACCCAGCATGCCGATCTTCACCGCGTCGACCTGGACGTCGTCGAAGACCGCGTCGAGCTGTGCCTTGAGAAACTCCTGCGGCGGGGTGTGAATATCGCGCACACCGTGGGTGTTCTGCGCCACCAGCGAAGTGACCACGCACATGCCGTAGCCGCCCGCAGCGGCAATTGACTTCAGATCGGCCTGGATGCCCGCACCGCCCGTCGGGTCCGTTCCGGCAATGGACAGGATGTTAGGGATAGCGCTGGGCGTGCGTTCGGCCATCAGACAATTCCTCCGCGAATTCGAGTTCGATCAGGTTCAACGGGTGTAATCTCAGCCCGGCCTCATCGGGGGCTGGGCACCCCGTGTCTTATCCCTCGATCATACGTGAGGCTTGCGTCCGTCAGGGGGTCTTCAAACAATTGAAGGCCTGACTTCGACGTGTATCAAGGCCAGGTCTCGCGGCTGAAGAGCCGCGGCTTCGGACTGTTGCGGATTCCTGGGGGGGGCGGCTCGCCCCCTTTGGACGCTGGAATACTGCTCAGGCATATAAGCATTAACGAACGTTTTTGACCTGCGAGTTTAGATCAGCAGTATTCCGGAAAACCGCCAGTAGTATTCCGGGCTGGATGGTGCCCCCATTGGTACGGCTACCCTTCGCAACGGCCTCGGGGTCATTGCAGCACTCTGCTCTGCTCAAGGTTCTGCATCCGAGGCCAAGCGCGGCCGCCGCTTCTACCTCACAGCGCTCGTCACCGTACCGACGAAATTGTCGTAATCGGCGCGTATGCTCTCCAGTGGCTCCACCACGGCTGTTTGAGAGATCTCCGCTACCTCTCTGCGCACCGCGTTCCGGGTGCGACGCTTCACCCCGGAGCCGATCACCCCACCGAAGACGGTGGTGACTAGACCGATGATGAGTCCCGTCAGAAGCCCAGCCATGATGAGCAGCGTGGGCACTGGCCAGCCCTCGACGGTGGGCACGAGGTCGTCACCCAGCAGCGGCATCAGCGCGCCCGGCACGAATGCCACGAGCAGATACCAAACCACTCCAGCCAGCGCGGCGATGAGCGCCAGCCACTGAATCACCGTGAGCAGGAACCATCCGCGGGACGGTTCTGCGGGGAGGCGGGTGCGCGCCACGGCACGGTCCAGTTCACCCGGCAGAGACTGGGAAATCTCCTCGGTGCGGTCCGCCACCGCCGCTGACCACGCGTGGGGCAGGCCGGCAGCGGCGGCTGCGGAATAGTCACGCAGACCTTTGTTCGCCACTGCTTTGCCGGATGCATCCAGCTCCGGCATCGAGGTGCGGTGCACGCCGACGTCATCGGACTCCTCCCGCAGGCCGAGCCGGCGCAGAGGATCGGGGCGGAACCTGGTGATCCAGCTGGTCAACAACCACCCGGTGCGCTCATGCAGCCGCTTGCGGTAGGCGGCGGCAGTGGTCGAGGCGATGCGCTCCGCCCCGGCCGCTTGAGACAAGGTCGCATCAAGGGCACGCTTCGCGTGCTTTTCGACGCCACCCACCCCACTTGCCGGCGCATAGTCCTCCGTCACCGCCCGAATGTCAGCTTCGATGCGGGCGGCCTGAGCAGTGTGCGCGCGGGCAACCTTGGAAATGGAGCCCCGCAGCGCCTCAATGCCCTCACCGGTGCGGGTGGAGGTGGGGATGACGGAGATGCGGGAAAGGCCGTCGTCGAGAAGCAAATTCTCGAAGTTCCCGGCAACCGTGGGCACATCGTCCGCATGCAGCAGGTCAGCTTTGTTCAGTACGGCGAGGGTGACTTCGGCGTGGCCGGCGTGGGGGCGGATGAATTGGTCGTGGATCACGCTGTCGGCGTACTTCTCGGGGTCGGTGACCCAAACCAGCACGTCGACTTGGCCGGCAAGGCGTTCCGCGATCGCACGGTTGGAGGCTTCCACCGAGTCGAAGTCAGGCAGGTCCAACAAGATGAGTGGGCCGGCGCCGGGAGCGAACTCACCTTCGCGGCTCCGGCGGTCTTCCACCCCAAGCCAGTCCAGCAGCGCTTCGGACCCTTCCGGCTCCCAAATCGCCGCGAGAGGTGAGGATGTGGTCGGGCGGCGCGCAGCTGCCTCGCCTAAGTCCTCGCCTACGACCGCATTGAACAGAGACGTCTTGCCGGAGCCGGTCGCGCCAAAGAATCCTACGACGGTGTGGTCAGCAGACAGGGCGCGGCGTTCCGCTCCCGCGCGCGCGACCGCTTGGAAGCGCTGGACCTCGTCGGCAGGCAAGTAGGGCGCGCCGATGGAGGCAGCTTCCTCCAACGCGGCGAGCCGGTCGCCGAGCGGAGTTGTGCGTTTGAATAGCGCCACTATCCCTCGCCCTCCGTTCGGTGAGCTTCAGCGTCAGACGATTGCGTGCCAAACGAGCCGCGCAGTTGGTCGAATAAGCTGCGCAGGGTGCCGTGCTCGTAGCTTTCCCGCACATCCTCGGGGACATGGGCGGCGGGAACCTGCTCAGTGGGGGCCGGGGTGAGGATGCCGGGGAAACGCTCGTCGATCGACACACGCGCCTCAGCAGCGGCGGTACGGATGGATTCGGCAGAGGTTCCCTCGAGCAGCGGGTCAGTGATGGCGTAGTAGCGCTCGCGTTCGCCGCGCAGCAGCACATCGAGACGCTGGTTGAGGTCTTCGCGCGCGTCGGCAGCCATGCGGCGCACTGTGTCCTCGCCGAACACCGTCTCCAGCAACTTCTGGCCTAGCACTGCGGAACCTCCCGCGATGCCGATCTCAGCGCCGGTCAGTCCGGCCGTGGTGGAGAACACCACCAGCATGAGTGCGACGGTGAGCACGTTGAGCCCCAGCGACATTACGCGCGCACGCTGGCGTTTCTCGCCCGCGGTGTCCTGAATGCGCGTCAGCATCGCCCCCTGCCATTCGCGGATGAGCTGGGCGGCCTTGTCGTCGATGTCCTGGCTGGCGCGGGCCAAGGAGGGATCAGCTGCGTGACGACGCTCCGGTGCCACCGCCCCCACATGCGCCCACGCCCGAGACGCCGCCGAGTCCGCCGCATCCACGATCACGGCGTGCAAACCCGACTCCAGCTCCGTCTCCACTTCCCGCAGGGGAGCGGGCTCACCGCTGAAGAAGCTGCCCACCTTGTCCACCGCCTGGCTGAACCAGCGCTCCACACCGCGGAACACGTCCGAGGTGCCTACCACGTCCTGCCAGCGGTCCATGACCTCGGTGCGCAGCATCTTTCCGTCGGACGTGGCATCAATGATGTGGTGGTGCGCGGAGCGGTACAGCTCTAAGATCGACTCGTCGATGTGGTTCGCGAATTCTTCGCTGCGCTGGCGCGTAGCCACCAACTCATCCACGCGGGCAAGGGCGCCGTTGGCCGCACCTGCCACGGTCTTGCCGGCCACCTCGCGCCGGGCAGCCGAATCGTCCGCCAATGAGGTCAGGTAGTCCCGGAGCGGCGCCACCATCTCAGTCGGGAGGAACTCCTCCTGCAAGTCCTTCACGTACGGCACTTCGAAGACGGTGGCCCGCTCCAGGCCGGCCTCGTTCATCATGCGGCGCAGATCGGCTGGGACCGTGGCTGCGGCTGCCTCGTCGAGGCGGTTGAGCACGACCACGACTTCGATGCCGCGACCGGCGGCGTCATGCAGAAAGTTCCACACCAGCTGATCGGCGTAGCGCGCGGGGGTGGTGACGAAGATCCACAAGTCCGCTGCGGCGAGCAGTTGGCTGGCAAGGGCGCGGTTGCGGTCATCGATGGAGTCGAAATCCGGGGCGTCGAGAAGCGAAAGACCCTCAGGAATGCTGGGTGTTTCCACCACTCGCAGCGTCGTGGACTGCTCGTTGCCCGCGCCGTGGGAACGGGCAAGGCCGGGCAGGACCTGCGGCGAGTTGAACCAGTCCGCGTCGCCCGGATTAGCCACCAACACCGGCTGTCGGGTGGTGGGGCGGATGACCCCAGGGTTCGACACATGCTCCTGCAACACGGCGTTGACCAACGTGGACTTGCCGGATCCGGTGGACCCGCCGATCACGGCCAACAGCGGCGCGTCGAGGTTGGCCAGGCGGGGGAGGATGTAGTCGTCGAGCTGGTTGACCACCGCGCGGGCTTCATCGGCGGCGTCGGCGGGCAGCGTGGTCGCGGCCAGCGAGTCGCGCAGCTGCTTGACCGCGCTTAACGGGTCGCTCGGCGGGGTGGTGGTTTGGGGGCTAGTCACCAGCCCATTGTTGCAGAAAGTTAATCCTTGTACTCAGTCTTGGTCAGATTCAGCCAGCCGTATACGCCGCCCATAATCAGGCCGCCGCCCACCATGTTGCCCAGCCACACCACGGACCAGTTGCGCAGAATATTGGCAATGGTGAACCCGTCGATCGTCTCGGGCCCGTAAACGAAGCCGCCGAGTTGGACCATCACGAAGTTCGCGATCGAGTGCTCGTAGCTCATCGCGGCGAACGCCGGAATGACCACGATGATGCCGAGCAATTTGGCGGAGAAATCTTGGCCAGCCTGCGTGGACATCATGAACGCGATGTTGACCACCATGTTCGCCAGAATCGCCTCGACGAACAAACCCCCTGTGGGCTTCGCGAGTTTGTTTTCCAGCACGGTGTGCAGCAGGCGGGTTTCGGGGTCGATGTTGCCCATGAACACCGTATGGGAGATCAGCCAACACACCACCACGGCACCGACCAAGTTGAAGAGTGTGACGAACAGGATCAGCGCCAACCCGCGTAGGACGGACACGTGCTTGGTCACCGCCCCGTAGGTCATGAACATCATGTCGCCGGTGGCGAGCTCGCCTTGCAAGACGATGATGATGTACAGCGTCGTTGCGAAGATGGCCGCGAAGACATAGCCGCCCCAGCCCGGGGCGTAGCTTTCCATGATCGTTCCGGTCGCCGCGGCGAAGGACGTCATGATTCCGAGGTAGACGCCAGCCATGATCGCGCGTACTGCGAACCGGGACGGTTCAGTGGAGAACAGGTCCAGTTTTCTGCCGATGATGCCTGGTGCTGTTTTGTGGAAGTTCATGCCCTCAACATTAGCGGTATTTAATACGTTTGAGCTGCGGTTTGATCAACGTCTTAGTGTGATCTCGGCCCCCTTCTTGCGGGGCGTAGGCAGCGACAGCCTAACCATGCTGGGATGATTTGGTCCAACACCTGTTGACGTGCTTTAATACATCAGTTGCCTGGAGCTGGTCGGCCACGACGCGCGTTTCCGAGCGGAATGGCCGAGACCCTTCGGCCTCGTTGTAGTGCACGAGGTCCGTCGATAAGCGAAGGCGCAAAAAGCAATTGACCACGTGCGTTCAGGACGGAAATCTGGCGCACATTGATCCAGGTCAGGAGACCAAAAGTGATTCAGCAGGAATCGCGTCTGAAGGTCGCCGACAACACTGGTGCACGTGAGATTCTGTGCGTCCGTGTCCTCGGCGGTTCTGTTCGACGCTTCGCCGGTATCGGCGACACGATTGTCGCCACCGTGAAGGAAGCCGCCCCCGGCGGCAACGTGAAAGAGGGCGAGATTGTCCGCGCCGTCGTCGTGCGCGCCAAGAAGGAGACCCGTCGTCCGGACGGCTCCTACATCTCGTTCGACGAGAACGCAGCTGTTCTGATCAAGAACGACACTGAGCCGCGCGGTACCCGCATCTTCGGCCCGGTTGCTCGTGAGCTGCGCGACAAGAAGTTCATGAAGATCGTTTCTCTCGCACCGGAGGTGATCTAGTTGAAGATCAAGAAGGGCGATATGGTCCAGGTCATCGCCGGTAAGGACAAGGGCGCTCAGGGTCGCGTCATCGAGGCGTACCCGAAGCGTGAGCGTGTCCTGGTCGAGGGCGTGAACCGTGTGAAGAAGCACGTTGCTAACTCGTACAACGAGCGCGGCGCTGAGTCCGGCGGCATTGTCACCCAGGAGGCTCCGATCCACGTGTCCAACGTGATGATCCTTGACTCCGAGGGCACCCCGACCCGCGTTGGCTACCGCTTCGACGAGGACGGCAAGAAGGTCCGCGTGGCCAAGTCGAACGGGGAGGACATCTAATGACTGAGATTCAGAACTACACTCCGCGCCTGAAGACGCGTTACCAGGACGAGATCCGCGGCAAGCTCGCCGAGGAGTTCGGTTACGACAACGTCATGCAGATCCCGGGCATCACCAAGATCGTCGTGAACATGGGTGTGGGCGACGCTGCCCGCGACTCGAAGATGATCAACGGTGCGCTCGAGGATCTCACCGCGATCACCGGCCAGAAGCCGCAGTTGCGTCGCGCGAAGAAGTCCATCGCTAACTTCAAGCTGCGTGAAGGCATGCCGATCGGCGCGAAGGTCACCCTGCGCGGCGACCGCATGTGGGAGTTCCTCGACCGTCTGCTGACGGTTGCTCTTCCGCGTATTCGTGACTTCCGCGGCCTGTCGGACACCCAGTTCGACGGCAACGGCAACTACACCTTCGGCCTCGCCGAGCAGACCATGTTCTACGAGATCGACGTGGATAAGGTTGACCGTCCGCGCGGTATGGACATCACCGTGGTGACCTCCGCGGTCAACGACGAGGAAGGCCGTGCGCTGCTGCGCCACTTCGGCTTCCCGTTCAAGGACAAGGACGGCAAGATGCAGCGCCCGTAAGCGCATAACGCATTCGCTTGTCGACGTCTCACCCCCGCACCGCCCGCTCTCCGGGCTGTGACGGGGGTGTTTGTCGTTTATGGGGAAGTTATGGCCGGGCCTTGCCGTGGAACCAGAACGGGACCCAGACCACGTCGGACGGGGCAAGGCTCCAGTCCTTCACGGCGAGTGCGCGTACGGATTTGGTGAGGTTCCCTTCGCCGGAGACCCACACGGAGCGCGGCGGTTGCCCTGCGTCGAAGTGTTCGCGCAGGACGGCCAGAGTGGCTTCGGTCTCGGCGGTTTTCGGTGCTTCTATGACGGTGAGGGAGGCGAGCTTTTCGTGCCACTGCTCAGCCAGGCCGTCCTCGATTTCCTCTGGGGACGTGACGACGGCGACGGCGTGGGTCTGTGTGAGGGCCTGGGGTGCGTTGGCCTCCTGGTAGGCCAGGATATGGCGCAAGGCGGGCAGCGCTGAGGCATCGGCGACGAGTAGCTGCGAGGATGCCGGAGGCTTCCACAGGGCGGGGCACGTGAACATGCCGGCGGTGTCGCCTGGGCGTGCCTGGCGGATCCACCGGGAACCGGGGCCGGAATCGCCGTGGGTGACCACGTCGACGTCGATAAGCTTGCGTGCCCTGTCGAGGCTGCGAATGGTGTACCAGCGGAGGGCGGGGCGTGTCTCCTCGGGGATTGCTGCCACCGCCGCGCGGATGTTGACGCCGCTGAAGCTGAAGGGGCGGAAGGGGTGGCCCGGCTTCGGCATGACTAAGCCGAAATACTCGTCGGGGCCGCTCAAGGGGTAGTCCGCGAAAGCCTCCCCGGTGAAGGTGAGGCGGTGCAGACGTGGCTTGAGCTGCTCGTTGGCGACGAGGGTGACGGGGTGGAGGAGGTGTGTTGGCATGTGTCGTAGAGTTTTCTAAGTAAGGTGAGGCTTGCTTTATTCTGCCTGTGGGGTCTACGGTACGACAGTCGACACAATTTGAACACATTTTTGTGCCCTAAATGGGCCTAGATGCTCCAAGGACCCCACTATGAACTTTCTGAAAAAGCGTGCCGCCAGCACCGTCGCCCTCGTGGCAACCGCCGCCGTCGCACTGACGGGCTGCTCGCGTGGCGAGGGTGAGCCCGAGCCAGCGGCGAACTCCGCCGAGATGCGCGTGGCTAGCCTCGGCCTCGGCGACGCTGACACGCTGCTCGCCCTCGGCATCACTCCTGTCGCCGTTGCCCCGTGGGGAGCGGAGGGAGACATTGGCCCTTCCGGAGTCGGTCCGTGGTCTGAGCACTTGCTTGGCGATGCCGACCCCGTGGCCATCTATAACACCGCTAGTGGCTTTACCGCCGATATTCTCGAGCAGGTCTCTGCCGCGGACCCCACCCACATTGTCGCCGTGAACCAGGCGGTCGATGTCGAAGCCCAGGAATCACTGGAAAACATCGCGCCGACGACGCTTGCTCCTGAAGAGTTCGACGACTGGCAGGTCCCCTGGGAAGATCAGGTCACTGCGATTGCCGAAGGCGTCGGAAAGGAGTCTGAGGGCCAGGAGCTGATCAAGCAGACGCAGCAGGTCTTCGATGATTTCCGCCGGGACCACCCTGAGGTGCAGGGCTCGCGTGCCGCCATCGTCATGCCGTACGACGGCAAGATCGGCCTCTACACGGCCGAGGACGGGCGAGGGCAGTTCATCGAGGACTTAGGCTTTGATATCCCGGATGAGCTGCAGGGCGACGGCTCGACTTTCTTCGTCGATTATGCGCCGGAGAATTACACCGAGCTCAATAACGTGGACTACCTGTTTGTCCTCGACTACAACGGCCTGGTCGACCAGATCAAAGATGACCCGACGTTCAAGAATCTCGATGTGGTGCGCGATGGGCGCGTGCACTACCTCGACACCGATACCGGCAGCGCTATGAGCATGCCCAACCCGGTGACCATCCCTTGGGTCGCGGAGAGGTTCGAGGAACAGCTCTGAGAGCCCGATGAGCACAGCTAATATCCTGGTCCGCACCGCGGCAACGCGACGAGCGCTCATCACACTTGTTGCCGTTTCTGCCATGGCGGTGGTGGCCTCACTCGCTCTTGGATCACGCGCGATCCCGCTTGGTGAGCTCGCCGGCGCGGCAGCAGGGCAAGGCAGCATCGACGTGCGCACCATCTTCTGGCAGCTACGCGTTCCGCGCACCCTGCTCGCCTATGCCGTCGGGGCGTGCTTGGCCGTTGCCGGCGTTTTGGCTCAGGCGTGGACACGCAATCCGCTAGCGGACCCCGGGTTCATCGGAGTCACCGCGGGCGCAGCGTTCGCGGTGGCCCTCGGTAGCGCCATGGGCACGGTGGCGGGCCTTGCCGGAGCCACCGTGCACGCTTTCGTTGGTGCGGCTGCCGCTTCTGCTCTGGTGCTCGTCGTGTCACGCCGCTCTGCCAGCCCGCTCACTCTGATTTTGGTGGGTATGGGAGTCGGCGCCTCCTTGAGCGCGGGTTCAGTCCTCATCGGACTGTTCGACACTGAGGTGCTCGACAGCATGCGGCACTGGGTGGTCGGCTCGACCATCGGCCGCGGCTATGCCGACGCTGCTGTTGCGTGGACCGGGCTCGCTGTCGGGATGCTGGTCGCTGTGTTAGCCGCACGTCCCCTGGACCTTTTGGCCATGGGGGAGGAGACATCCCTCGCGCTGGGCGGCTCGCCCCGGCTGGCGCGGGTTTTCGCGGCACTCGGCGTGGTGATTCTCGCCGGTTGCGCCACCGCGACCGCCGGACCCGTCGCCTTCGTCGGCTTTGCGGCGCCGCACATCATGCGTCGCGTCGTCGGTCCTCAGGTTAGCCGTCTCCTGCTGTCATCGGCCCTGTTCGGCGGAGCGTTGGTGCTGCTCGCAGATGTCGTTGGGCGACTCATCATGCGTCCCGGCGAAGTCGAGATGTCGATTGTCATGGCCGTGATTGGCGGGCCTGTGCTCATCGCGGCGGTGCGCCAGGGCTCGACGATGCAGAAGGCGGTGGCGTAGATGGACCGGATCGTAGAGATCCTGGGTGCGCAGCGGCGGGAGCGCAGGAGAAGGACGGCCGTCGCCGGAGCTATGTTCGCCACCGTGGCTGGAGCCGCCTACCTGGTCCTTCTCGGGCAGGGGGCGTTGGAGCTGAGCCCAGCGCGTGTGGTGGACGTGCTTACCGGAGGTGGCACCAACCGCGAGATCATGGCGGTGTGGGACCTGCGGATGCCCGTCGCCCTGGCGACACTCATCGTCGGGGCAGCGCTCGGAATGGCGGGGGCGTGGACGCAGTCGATGTCACGCAACATGCTGGCCTCCCCGGATATTTTGGGGGTGACCTCCGGTGCGGCGGCTTTCGTGGTGCTGGGTAGCATCACCTACCGCCCCTCCTTTGCGGACGAGATCCCCGTCTTCTGGTGGCGTGCGCTGCTCGCACTGGTGGGCGCGGCTGCCGTCGTCGCGGTGCTGGCGCTGATCGGGGGAATTGGCACAAGTGACAGGATCGTCATCGTTGGTGTCGCGCTGTCTCTCATGCTGCATGCGGCGGTGAGCTACCTGCTGCTTCGCGCCGAGATCCTGCGCGCCGCCGAGGCACAGACCTGGCTGGCTGGGTCCACTGAGTTTGTCCGCATGGATGCCATCCTCCCGCTGCTGCTGGGACTTGCGCCCTTCGTCGCGCTCGGGGTGTGGTGCGGACGCGACCTGCCGGTTTTAGCGCATGACGACGACTCGGCCGCGATGCTCGGAGTGAGCATTACTGAGCAGCGCCGGGCGTTGCTCATCGCGGCCACGGGTGTATCGGCGGTGGTGGTCGCAGCTGCCGGGCCGATCGGCTTCGTCGCGCTTATCGCTCCGCACTTCGGTCGGCTCGTCGCCGGCAC
Organism: Corynebacterium genitalium ATCC 33030; assembly: GCF_000143825.1. Taxonomy (NCBI): domain Bacteria; kingdom Bacillati; phylum Actinomycetota; class Actinomycetes; order Mycobacteriales; family Corynebacteriaceae; genus Corynebacterium; species Corynebacterium genitalium. The sequence continues at coordinate 260,849 of NZ_CM000961.1, read as the reverse complement.
CCCGACCCCCTCGCCGGTGGTGGCGGGGGCTGCGGGGGCGGCGATCTTGGGGGTGTGCTCTGTGATCGGTGGTTTCATCCCGTCGACCGCGCCGGTGGGAGCTGTTTCCGCCGCTCTCGGAGGGGTCGTTCTGGTGGTGCTGGTGTGGAGCCGAGACCGCTAGCGCGAGACGCAACAATCCAGAAGGAAAGCAAGGAAATGAACAGCAAGACACGGACCGCGGACGCACTTGTGGCTCAGGGCATCAGGGTGGGTTACGGGGACGGAGCGGAGGTGCTCCACGGCATCGACTTAACGGCGCGCGCAGGGGAGGTGACCACGCTCATTGGGCCGAATGGCTGCGGCAAGTCCACATTGCTCAAGGCGATGTCCAAACTCCTTGTGCCCAGTGCGGGAATGGTGCACGTCGACGGTGTCGATATCCACTCCCTGTCGGCGCGCGAGGCCGCTCGCCGAGTGGCTCTCCTGCCGCAGCACCCGAGCGCGCCGGGCGGGTTGTATGTCGGGGAGCTCGTCGCCCGCGGGCGACATCCGCACCAAGCTCGCATGGCTGGTCCGTCCGCCGCTGACCATGAGGCTATCGCCCGCGCCTGCGAGGCCACGGGGATCAGCGACCTCCTTGAACGCGATATCGACGCTTTGAGCGGCGGACAGCGTCAGCGAGTGTGGCTGGCCATGACCTTGGCGCAGGACACATCCGTGCTGCTGCTCGACGAGCCAACTACCTTCCTCGATCCCGCCCACGCCATTGACATGCTCTCCCTCGCACGGGAGCAGGCGCGCGGTGGCAAGGCCGTGGTAATGGTCCTGCACGACCTCATGCTGGCCGGCATGTTTTCCGACAGGATGATGGTCATGCGCGACGGCGCCATCGTGGCGCATGGCACGCCGGAGCAGGCTTTGACAGCGGAAGTTCTGGCACAGGCTTACGGGCTTCGGGCCGAGGTGTGGGACGACCCAGCCGGTGTTGCCCCCGTCATCGTCCCGCGCGGGACCGTGCGTTAGGTGCTTCCCATACCGGCGAGTGTGGAGGAGAACCCCTAGACCTCGTTGTCGTTGAACGGGTCGTGGACGCGACCTGCCAGCTCGGCTACGGAGTCGAGGATCGTGGTGGGGCGGTAGAGAAAGCGGGTAATTTCGGTGTCGTCGGAAATGCCGGTGCGCACGAGGATGGTGCGCATGCCGGCTTCGAGGCCGGCTTTGACATCGGTACAAAGACGACATCCGCGGCAAGCTCGCTGACGAGTTCGGTTACGACAACGTCATGCAGATCCCGGGCATCACCAAGATCGTCGTGAACATGGGTGTGGGCGACGCTGCCCGCGACTCGAAGATGATCAACGGTGCGCTCGAGGATCTCACCGCGATCACCGGCCAGAAGCCGCAGTTGCGTCGCGCGAAGAAGTCCATCGCTAACTTCAAGCTGCGTGAAGGCATGCCGATCGGCGCGAAGGTCACCCTGCGCGGCGACCGCATGTGGGAGTTCCTCGACCGTCTGCTGACGGTTGCTCTTCCGCGTATTCGTGACTTCCGCGGCCTGTCGGACACCCAGTTCGACGGCAACGGCAACTACACCTTCGGCCTCGCCGAGCAGACCATGTTCTACGAGATCGACGTGGACAAGGTTGACCGTCCGCGCGGTATGGACATCACCGTGGTGACCTCCGCGGTCAACGACGAGGAAGGCCGTGCGCTGCTGCGCCACTTCGGCTTCCCGTTCAAGGACAAGGACGGCAAGATGCAGCGCCCGTAAACTGCTTATCGACGCCCCCCGCTACCCGGTTTCACACCGTGGTCGCGGGGGGCGTTTTGCGTTCGGGCAGTTGCTCCCCGTGCTGCGGCAGGCATCTCGAATTAGGGTGGGGGCTGGTTCTGCCAGTTCTGCCAGTTCTGCCAACTCTGCCGTCTGCCCGAGGAGCGCTCGCATGTCCCGTCGTCCAGCCCGTGCGGTTATCGCAGCCGCCACCGCCCTGTCTTTAACTACCGCAACTGTCCAGCCCGCTGAAGCGGCACCCGCACCGCTGGAGATCGGCGCCCTGCCACAGCAGGACGTCGTGATCAACGGTGTGAAAGTACCCATACCGGCAGCGCTGCTCGCTGTCGCCGGAATCGCTGCGGCCCTCGGTGGGCTGAGTGCGTTCATCGTGCAGGCAATCATCAATGCGGCAGCGGGGCAGAAGGGCGGGTCTGCACCCGGTGGTTCTTCCCGCAAACCGGGGGATGAGAAGCCTCACGCTGAGTACCTGAATCGCTTCGACTTCAGCGAAGGGAACAATGAGAAGGCAATCGGCGGGCTCAGCGGCATCGAGCTCGTCGACCAGGACCGCTACATTGCTATCTCGGACGACAAGAAGGAGCACGGTCCGATTCGCGCGTACTACTTCAAGACGACTGATGGTGGAAAGACCTTCACGCAAGACGGAGAGGTCAGGTTCACGCAGGCGGACGGGAGCGAGTATTCCGATTACCTCGACCCCGAGGAAATCCGCTTGCTGCCGAACGGAAACTACCTGTGGACCACCGAAGGCTCAGCCGACAAGGGCACGTTCATCGCCCCACAGATCATTGAGTCCACGCCGGATGGGAAGGAAGTCCGGCGCATCGACGCTCCAGCGCACCACGCTCCCGATGAAAAGGGAACAAAGGGTGTGCACAACAACAAGGGTCCAGAGGCGATGGCGGTTCTCGCTGATGGGAAGACGATGATCACCATTAACGAGGATGCTCTCGCTCAAGATGGACCGGAGAACTCTGAGACCCACAGCTCCCTTGCCCGCATCACGGTGTACGATCTGAACTCCGGTAAAGCCGTCAAAGAGCACGCAGTTCGTGTGAGCCCGGGCCGCGGGGTGACGTCTTTGCTTGCCGACGACAACGGCAACCTGCTCATGCTCGAGCGCGGATTCAACGAAGCCACCAAGACGAACATGGCGCAGATCTACACGCTGGACCTTGAGGGCGCGGATGATGTGCTGGGCACCGAAGCACTCACCGGCTTGGAGAAGACCGCGTCCAAGACCCTCGTTTTCGACTTTGACAAGCAAAAGCCCCACCCCGACAACGTCGAGGGCCTCGCCTGGGGGCCGAAGAACGCGGCTGCGAACGGTGGCCGCTCGATGGTGGTCGTCACTGACGACAACTTCAACGATTCCCAGTCGACGCTGATGCACCTGCTTGCCGTGCGCTAACACGTGCTTCCACGGTGCCTGTGCGAGCAAAGTGGGGCAAGCTGTGCTCTCCCGCGTCATGCCCGGCGTGCACGGAACTCACATCGAATGTGGAGAAAGATCTCAACCCGATCACTACCGGGCAGGGCACGTTTGAGTAAGAATGGCTGAGTCTGTATGCCGGTTCGATGAGAACACCGGTGGACTCTTGATAGGGGATGTGCCCCGCACGACAGATGTGTACTTGCCAGGGAGACTTTGATGACCGCGACACTCACCGCCAGCGACGTTCGACGAGATGTTCAATCGGGGCCGACAACTACTGAAATACTGCGCGGATGCAATCTTGAACTGCACGGTGGCGGCCTCACCGCGATAGTTGGGCACTCTGGATCCGGAAAATCGTCGTTGCTCATGTGTTTGAGTGGTCTCGACGAACCATCGTCAGGCTTTGTCAGTATTAACGGGCAGGACATTTACCGCCAGTCCGCGAGCGACCGGGCCCGGATGCTGCGTACGAGCATCGGGTTCGTCTTCCAGCAGTACAATCTCGTTCCCTTTCTCTCCGTTGAAGAGAACATCACGCTTCCTTTTCGCCTGAACCGGGAGAACGTTCCCCGCCGCGTAGTCAACGGCTTGATAGAGGCATTCCATCTAGGCGCGCGGCGCGACGCGCCGGCCCGGACATTGTCCGGCGGCGAGCAACAAAGGACCGCGCTGTGCCGGGCGCTAGCGCGACGGCCAGACATCGTCTTCGCTGACGAGCCGACAGGCGCGTTGGATTCGCAGAGCACTGGAATCGTGCTGAACACCCTCCGACGCATGGCGGACGAGGGGCAGATGATCGTCATGGTCACCCACGATCTGGAGGCTGCGGCAATGGCAGACAACGTCATTGTCATGCACGACGGTCAGGTGGCTGGCGCAGTTGGGAGGACGACCAGCCAGGAGCTACTGGCTATCATCTCGAGCCTCGGGGAGTAACCAGATGCAGCGCTATGTTCTGAAGATGTTCGCCGACGGATGGCGTGAATGGACGCCAGCCATGGCCGTGGTCGGCGTGATCTCCACGATGATTGGGCTGTGCGTGCACCAGTACGCCTGGACCATGACTCCGCAGTTCCGTGACGCGGTGGCTGCCGCAGGCGCCCCACTAGCCGAGTATCAAATCCTTTCCATCACCATTTACGTCGTGATCGCGTTGGTGTCGTGGGTGGCTCTGACAGTTGTGGGGAAAGCAAGCGTTCACGCTTCCCGGCATACCCACGCGCTGTGGCTTTTGCTTGGGGCATCACCGCGCGCAGTGTTTCTGTCCACGCTGTACATTTTGCTGATCGTGAGTTTCTGCGGAGCCATGATGGGGGCGATCGCCTCGACTCTTCTAAGTTTCTGGGCACTCCCTGCATTCGATGGCGCGGTGTCCCCAGCCGTAGACATGCCGCGGTTCACTGTCGCGCTGTGGGCTCCGCTCGTGGTCGTCATCATCAGTGTCGCTACGGCCATCGTGGGTGGTGTGGTGCCTGCGTACCGGGCATCCCGCATCCAACCCGGTGTCGCTTTGCGTACGGTTCAGCAACCGGACCACAAATCCACATCGTCGGTGCTGCGGATCGTCAGCGGTTCTTTCTTTCTCCTGATTGCTGTGGCGCTCGTCGCGGCCTCGAAACTGGACCAGCAGCTCGCTTCTGCGGGGCTAGCCCCAATCATCAACCTCGCCTTCAACGCAGGTGCCAGCGCCTTGATCGGCGTTTACCTGATGTGCCCAGAGATAGTGGGATTCCTCTTTCGAGTTCTGCACAAAGTTTTTGATGTTACTGACCTGGTCGTTTCGGCACTGGGTACCCGTGCAGCAGCAGCACGGTCGCGCATGAACGTGACCACAATCGCGCCGTTGGCTGCAGGTCTTGGCGGCGTCGGGCTGCTGTTGTGCGCATTGGGTTCGGTTGGAGCAGTCGTCCAGATTCTCGAACCGGGGGCGGAAACCAACATGACCGATACTTGGATCATTATCGCCGTTGTGATTGTGTCGATGTTCGCTACCAGCGCCGCCGTTGTCGCACTGTCCGCGCGCGGACGCGGGCATGAAGTTGCTCTCCTACAATCTGCCGGAATGTCTCCGCGGCAGGTGATCGCGCTGATCGGGGCGGAGAGTTTCGCAATGTCGCTTGCAGCGACATTGGTCGCAGCCGTCCCAGTGGTTGTGGGTGGCGTGGTCTGTGCCTTCGCAACCGCGACTGCTCTCAATGGACCACCGGTTGTCGAGTGGCCGTTTAAGATGATGTCGCTTGGCATGCTCGGGGCGTGGTTATTGCTGTTCCTCATCTTGGCCATCCCCACGATCGGACCGCTCCGCAACGGGCCGAGCGCGCAACTCCGGGGCGGGGGAGTCTGACCTCAGCGAGGGATCAGCAGGTCACCGACCCCGCCCGACGGCAAGGAAGTTCGCCACACAGACGCGTGAGCACGATGCTTCCGGCTACATGTCGATAAGTGTCCAGTCAACCTGCGGTAGGCGTTCGCGCGTGGCCATCCACGTCTCGAAGGCTGCAAGGGTCTCGTCGTAGCTGACGATCATTGCCCGGTAGTGGGCGTCGGGGCCACCGTCGCGGACTTCCACTAGGTACGCCCCCTCGGCGGGCTGGTACATGGTCTGGATGTACCGATCCCCGTCATGCGTTTCTCCGACGATGAGGAAGTCCACGTCCTCGCGCCCATGGTCGTGGAAGTAGATCATTTCATTGGTCACGCTGGTCAACCACTGAGACAATGCACGAGGAGAAGCCCAGGCAATGTCCCAGTTGTATGTGCGGATGAACATGTCTGGAGTGTCGTCGCCGTAGGCCAACACAAGGTCGCCTAATTCGAAGACGACGACCAACCCCATGTCCGCGGCGATCTGCGACAGGCGGTGGGCCACCAAGCTGACCACCACGTCGTGGACGTCCACAACAAGGCAGCGGTCGCCTCGAAGTTCGGTGCCATCTGGGTAGAGGCGTCCGTGGTCAATCAGGTCACGGTTCTGCTCCAGGACTTGATCGCGCAGCTGTTCCAATTGTTTGTCTGCGACAAGTGGCCCGTCGGACGCGGCCGCAACAGCCTCGATCATCTCTTGGTTAGGCATGGCCAGGGGCGCGTTGGGCTTGTGGATGATCAGGTCGGTGTTTCCCATGTCTCGTCTCGTTTCGGTTTGGCTGTCGCCCGCTTATAGCTTCACGACGGAAGGCTTGTGGTCCGGCGCAGGAGTGACGAGGACCTCAGGTGAACGCGGTGTTTTAAGGTTCTCTTCGTAGGTGTAGAACCCGTCCGGGGCGCGAAACTGCAGCGTTGTCCAGCCTGTCCAGGGCAGACGGTAGCTGTAATCCACGTGGTCTTGGGGCCCATCGATGGACGTTTCCACCGCATCGACAATCGTGATGCCCTCTTCGTCGACGTGGATGGTGTGAGTGACAAAAGCATCATCCCATTCGCTATAGCTGTCAGCGATGGTGAAGGTGGCTTTGATCGTCTCACTGTCTTCGGGGGACGGCCCACCAATGCAGATTGATCCGGGGCAGAATCCCACCGTTGGATAGCGGGAAAAATCCAGCTCCGCGTCCTCTTCGATGTGGAGGTTGCCGATCACCATGAAAACATAGCTGAACAGCTCAACGACCACATCGAAGGTGCGTGCGGGTTCGCTCATGCGGGGAAAACGCTTACGAGGTCAGCCCGGAGCTGTTCATGACGTCGCGCAGAGTGTTAGCGGAGTGCTGGAACTGCTGCGTTTCGGTCTCGTCGAGATGCAGTTCGACAACATCGCGGATGCCGGTGCGGTTGATCACGGCGGGGGTGCCAATGTAGATGTCGTTCTCACCGTACTCACCTTCGAGCAGGGCGCTGACCGGCAGAACTACGTCCTCGTTGTGGAAGACCGCCTTGGTGATGCGGGCGAGGCCGCCACCGATACCGAAGCTGGTGGAACCCTTGGCGCGGATGATGTTGTAGGCGGCGTCGCGAGTCTCCTCGAAGATGGTGTCCATCTCGTTGGAGGCGTTGTCGTCTTCCTCAGCCAGGCGGCGCAGGCGCTCGCGCAGGGAGACACCTGCCGCGGAGCCAGCGGAGATGACGGGCAGTTCGGTGTCGCCGTGCTCGCCGATGACGTAGGCGTGGACGGAGTTGGAGGAAATCCCGAAGTACTCGCCGAGAGAGTGACGGTAACGGGCGGTGTCCAGGATGGTGCCGGAGCCGATCACCTGGCGCGACGGCAGGCCGGAGAACTTCCAGGTGGCGTAGGCCAGAACATCGACAGGGTTGGTAGCCACGAGGAAGATGCCGTTGAAGCCATGCTTCATGACCTCGCCGACGATGGATTCGAAAATCTTCAGGTTGCGTGCCACAAGGTCGAGGCGGGTTTCACCGTCGCGCTGAGCGACACCGGCGCAGTTGACCACGAGCGCAGCGTCGCGGCAGTCCTCGTAGGTGCCCACGGTCACGCGGGTGTTGTGTCCGGACCACGGAACGGCGTGGTTGAGGTCCTGGACGTGGCCCCACGTCTTTTCCTCGTTGAGGTCGATAATGGCCAGGTGGTCGCACAGGCCCTGGTTGACCAGCGCGTATGCGTAGGCGATGCCGACGTCACCGGCGCCGATGAGGACGACTTTGTTTCCGGCAGTCGGGCTGTTGGTGATCTCGCGGTTTTCGTGCGGGTGGGTCATGGGTGCTCCTTCGGGGTGGTTAGTCACGGGACAGGTCAAACTCAGTGGTTCCTTCGATCCGTTTCGGATCTGTGCGGGTAGCGATGCTGACTCGGTTGAAAGAGTTGATGGCCACAATGCTGACCAGCAGGTTTAGTGTCTCTTCTTCGCCGAGCTTTTCGACGGCAGCATCCCACAGGTCATCCGGAACCGATTCGTCGCCGTCGATGTGGGTTATCGCGTCGGTAAGCGAAAGGACCAGTTGCTCGTCCTCACTGAACGCATCGCTGTTGTTGGTCCACCGCTCTGCTTTGAGGATGCCCTCCTCGGACCAGCCGTCTTTGCGTGCGTCGCGGCGGTGGGTGGCGATGCACGCGCGGCAATCATTCAAGACCGAGGCACGCAATGAGACGAGGTGGCGGTAGTCTTCCGGCACATTTTGCGAGGTGTATTTCACCATGGGCAGCAGCGAGCGCATCGCGTCGCCCCTGAGTTGCTTCCTAGGTGTCTCGGATGGCTCGGTCATATTTCCGAGCCTAGTCTTCCCAGCTCCGGCGTGCTGTGTGGGAAAGCTAACTCATCACGGCCGCGGCCGGTTAGCGGGAGGAGCGAATGGTGAGCGCCAGGACTGCTCCGATAATGCAGGCCACAGTGGCTGGCCGAAGTGGTGGAGAGTGACCAACGGCTTGATGCCCCGAGAAAGAAGGCCGCGGTACTCCTCGGCGTAGCGCGCCAGCCCATCCTCATCGAATAAGCGATTTGTGCTTTTCAGGCGCTGACCTGTATGGTTGACCGACGGACCTGAGCGCGAAGCACGAATGCGCCTCAGAGCCGTTTTTGAACGTGACAATCCGACATTGTTGCAGGCCCCCCGCCATAATGCGGACCGTATGAAGGGTGGCGGCGAGCACCTTCCGTTACTAAGCGGCAAGGAGCGCCCCCAAGTAGCTGTAGTAGCCCCCGACAAAACACGCGGATAACGCAGGTGGGTCACGGGAACCGCAACGAGAAAGGTAAACGGTCAACTATGACCATGACAGATCCTATTGCGGACATGCTGTCTCGCGTGCGCAACGCTAACAACGCGCACCACGAGACCGTGTCCATGCCCTCCTCGAAGTTGAAGGTCAACATCGCGGAGATCCTCAAGCAGGAGGGCTACATCGCTGACTACACGGTTGAGGAAGAAAAGGTCGGCAAGACCCTGTCCCTCGACCTGAAGTACGGCCCGTCCCGCGAGTCTTCCATCGCTGGCCTGCGCCGTGTGTCCAAGCCTGGTCTGCGCGTCTACGCGAAGTCCGGCGACCTGCCGCAGGTTCTCGGCGGCCTGGGCGTGGCCATCATCTCCACGTCCCAGGGTCTGCTGACGGACCGCCAGGCCCAGGAGAAGGGTGTAGGTGGGGAAGTCCTCGCCTACGTCTGGTAAGGGAGGTTTGTTAAAACATGTCTCGTGTAGGTAACGCACCCATCGCTATTCCCGGCGGCGTCGAAACCAAGATCGACGGCCAGCACGTCGAGGTCAAGGGCCCGAAGGGCACCCTGTCCGTGGACGTTCCGGAGCCGATCACCGCTGCTGTTGAAGACAACCAGATCGTGGTCTCCCGTCCGGACGACCACCGCACCAACCGCTCCCTCCACGGTCTGTCCCGCTCGCTGATCAACAACTGCGTTGTCGGCGTGACCGAGGGTTACAAGATCAACATGGAGATCTTCGGCGTCGGTTACCGCGTGCAGCAGAAGGGCAAGGACCTTGAGTTCTCCCTCGGCTACTCGCACCCGATTCTGATTCAGGCGCCGGAAGGCGTCACCTTCGCTGTCGACGGCAACACCAAGTTCTCTATCGAAGGCATCAACAAGCAGCAGGTTGGCCAGATTGCCGCGAACATCCGCCGCCTCCGTAAGGATGACCCGTACAAGGGTAAGGGCATCCGCTACGAGGGTGAGCAGATTCGCCGCAAGGTCGGAAAGACGGGTAAGTAAACAATGAGCACTGAAGCAAACACTCAGAAGCGCACCCCGGTCGGCCGGGACATTGCTACCCGCCGCCGCGAAGCACGCGTCCGCCGCCACAACCGCATCCGCAAGACCCTGCGTGGCACCCCGGAGACCCCGCGTCTCGTCGTGCACCGCAGCTCCCGCCACATGCACGTCCAGGTCATCGACGACCTGGCAGGCCACACCCTGGTCTCCGCTTCCTCCATGGAAGAGGACGTGCGCGGCGTTGAGGGCGACAAGAAGGCCAAGGCAGCGAAGGTCGGCGAGCTGATCGCCGAGCGTGCCAAGGCAGCTGGCATCGACGAGGTCGTTTTCGACCGCGCCGGTTACAAGTACCACGGCCGCGTCGCAGCGCTTGCAGACGCAGCCCGCGAAGGTGGTTTGAAGTTCTAATGATCACCGCAGCAAAGTTCGCAAACATCAACGGAAGGATCGCGTAATGGCCGAGCGTGAACAGCGTGAAGGCGGAGCATCCGCCGAGGACCAGAACCAGAACGCTGCAGCAGACAACGCTGCAACGGACAACAACGACAACCGCGGTCGCGGCGACCGTAACGGCCGCGGTGACCGTAATGACCGAGGCGACCGCGGTGGCCGCGGCCGCCGTGACGACCGCCGCAACGATCGCGGTGGCCGCGACGACGAGCGCGACAAGTACATCGAGCGCGTCGTGACCATCAACCGTGTGGCCAAGACCGTTAAGGGTGGCCGCAACATGTCCTTCACCGCACTCGTGGTCGTCGGCGACGGCCAGGGCATGGTCGGTGTCGGCTACGGCAAGGCCAAGGAAGTTCCGGCCGCAATTCAGAAGGGTGCTGAAGAGGCTCGCAAGAACTTCTTCCGCGTCCCGATGATCGGCGGCACCATCCCTCACCCGGTCCAGGGCGAGGCCGCAGCGGGCATCGTGATGCTCCGCCCGGCAGCTCCCGGTACCGGTGTCATCGCCGGCGGCGCTGCCCGCCCGGTGCTCGAGTGCGCTGGTGTCCAGGACATCCTGGCCAAGTCCCTCGGTTCCGACAACGCCCTCAACGTGGTTCAGGCCACCGTTGCCGGCCTGAAGGAACTCGTCCGCCCCGAGGAAGTTGCTGCACGCCGCGGCAAGTCCATCGAGGAGGTCGCTCCGGCCCGTATGCTGCGTGCACGCGCAGGACAGGAGGCGTAACCCACCATGGCACTGAAGATCACTTTGAACCACGGTCTCGTCGGTGAGAAGCCGACGACCCGCAAGAACATTGAGGCTCTGGGTCTGCGCAAGATTGGCCACTCCGTGGTCAAGAAGGACAATGACGCTACTCGCGGCATGATCCTCAAGGTGCGCCACCTGGTCACCGTCGAAGAAGTAGCAGGGGAGTAAACATGGCTGAAGTAATCAAGCTCCATGATCTGCGCCCGGCTGAGGGTGCAAACAAGGCGAAGACCCGTGTCGGCCGCGGTGAGGCGTCCAAGGGCAAGACCGCTGGCCGCGGTACCAAGGGCACCAAGGCCCGCAAGCAGGTGTCGGCAGCATTCGAAGGTGGCCAGATGCCGCTTCACATGCGCCTGCCGAAGCTGAAGGGCTTCAAGAACCCGAACAAGGTCATCTACCAGGTTGTCAACGTTTCCGACCTGGCAAAGGCCTTCCCGGAGGGCGGCACCATCACCACCGCTGACATTGCTGACGCTGGCCTGGTTCGCAAGAACCAGCCGGTGAAGGTGCTCGGTGACGGTGAGATCAGCGTCAAGCTGAACATCACCGCCGAGAAGTTCTCCAAGTCCGCGTCGGAGAAGATCACTGCCGCTGGTGGCACCACCACCGAGGCAGTGTCCCGCGCCACGGCTGTCCAGACCGACGCCGCGGCTGATGCCGCTGACGCTCAGGGCGTCAAGGAGTCTGACCCGTTGACGGGCACGGCCTCCATGACAAGGCCGGCAGCAGACGAGGCTGACGAGGAGAACTAACCCCTCGAAAGCTCCACGTCCATCCCCGCGATGACGGATTCATTTCCGCCGTCGTGGGGATTTTTCACGCCGCGGGATCATTGTGGCGCCGAGGTTTTATCGCTCGGTTCGCAGGCAGGGGTGTGCCACGGGCGCGGTGAGAAGCCCACGGAAAAGGCCTTGTACTAGTTGCCGTTTCATGGTTTGTCCGGTGCACCTGCTAGGGTGAACAAGTCAAATATGCCCCGGTGTGTGTGCCGGGTGCGAACCGTACATAACTGTCCGCAATCTTCTCTGGTGCTGCCACGGCCAGAGGAGCCAGGAGGCCACGTGTCAGCCATTGTTCAAGCGTTCAAGGACGCCGATCTACGCAAGAAGATCCTGATCACCATTGCGCTGATTGTTCTGTACCGCATCGGTGCGCAGATCCCCACCCCGGGAGTCGACTACGCGATCATCGCGGAGCGTCTCTCCGCTCTGACGGAGAGCGGAGAGTCGAACATCTTCTCCGTGATCAGCTTGTTCTCGGGGGGCGCGCTGCTGCAGCTATCCATCTTCGCCATCGGCATTATGCCGTACATTACGGCGTCGATCATCACCCAGCTGCTGACAGTGGTCATTCCGCGCTTCGAGGAGCTGAAGAAGGAAGGCCAGGCCGGCCAGACCAAGATGACGCAGTACACGCGTTACCTCACGGTGGCGCTCGCACTGTTGCAGTCTGCCGGCATCGTGGCACTCGCGGACCGTGAGCAGCTCTTGGGTAGCGGCGTTCCGGTGCTGGTGGAGGATCGCACCATTTGGACACTGATCATGATGGTCATTGTGATGACCTCCGGTGCGATCCTGATCATGTGGCTCGGCGAGATCATCACTGAAAAGGGTGTGGGCAACGGTATGTCCCTGCTTATCTTCGCCGGTATCGCCACCCGCCTTCCCACGGACGGTGCGTCCATCTACAGCCAGTCCGGACCGGTCGTGTTCGCAGTGGTCGTCGCGGCTGTGATTCTTCTCGTGGTCGGCATCGTGTTCATCGAGCAGGGCCAGCGCCGCATTCCGGTGCAGTACGCGAAGCGCATGGTGGGCCGCCGCCAGTACGGTGGTACCTCCACTTACCTGCCGCTGAAGGTCAACCAGGCCGGTGTGATCCCGGTGATCTTCGCCTCCTCGCTGATGTATGTCCCGGTTTTGATCACCCAGATTGTCAACTCCGACAAGCCGGTTCCGCCAGACAACTGGTGGATGTCCAACGTTATGGCGTGGTTGCAGAACCCGGGATCCTGGCAGTACATCCTGATCTACTTCACCCTGATCATTTTCTTCGCCTACTTCTACGTGTCTATCCAGTACGACCCGAACGAGCAGGCCGACAACATGAAGAAGTACGGCGGCTTCATCCCGGGCATTCGTCCGGGCCGCCCGACTGCGGAGTACCTGGCATTTGTGATGAATCGTCTGCTCTTCGTTGGCGCCATCTACCTCGGCCTGATCGCCATTCTTCCGAACATCGCTTTGGATCTGGGTGTCGGCGGTAGTGGCAACATGGGCATGTCCGCGTTCGGTGGTACGGCTATCCTGATTATGGTGTCCGTGGCACTGACCACGGTGAAGCAAATTGAATCCCAGCTACTGCAATCCAACTACGAAGGACTGTTGAAATAATGCGTCTCGTTCTCCTTGGCCCTCCCGGTGCCGGCAAAGGTACCCAAGCAGCAATTCTCTCCGAGAAGCTGAACATCCCCCACATCTCCACGGGCGATCTGTTCCGCGCGAACATCGGCGAAGGCACTCCGCTTGGCGTGGAGGCGAAGGAGTACATCGACGCGGGCAAGCTGGTGCCCACTGAGGTCACCGCGCGCATGGTCGAAGAACGTTTGGCCGAGCAGGACGCGGAAAACGGATGGCTTCTCGACGGCTTCCCGCGCACCGTCGAGCAAGCCGAGATCCTCGCGGAGCTACTTGACCGTCAGGGCCAAAAGCTCGACGGTGTGATCAATTACCAGGTGGACGAGGATGTTGTCGTTGAGCGCATGCTCGCCCGCGGGCGCGCCGATGACAACGAGGAGACCATCCGCACCCGTCTGCAGGTCTACCGCGATGAGACCTCTCCGCTGATCGATCACTACGGTGACGCCTTGATCAACATTGATGCGGACGGTGAGGTTGAAGAGGTCAACGCCCGCACTATGGAGCGTCTGGGCCAGTAAATGCTGTTCGGCCGGAAGCGGGCGATCCCGGCGAAAACGCCGGGTGAGCTCGATGCGATGGAGGAGGCCGGCAAGATCGTCGGCATCGCGCTGCAAGAAGTGCGCAAGGCGGCAGTCGCAGGCTCTACCACGCTGGATCTAGACACTGTGGCGGAGCAGGTCATCCGCGACCACGGTGCCATTCCGACGTTCAAGGGATACAACGGTTTTCCTGGATCGATCTGCGCGTCCGTGAACGATGTCGTCGTCCACGGCATCCCGGGGAAGAACATCGTTCTGGCTGACGGCGATCTAGTATCCATTGACTGCGGCGCGACATTCGACGGCTGGGTCGGTGACTCGGCGTGGAGCTTCGGGGTGGGGGAGCTGTCTGCGGACGTCGATAAGCTCAATCGCGCAACCGAGCAGGTACTTGAAGAAGGCCTGCAGGCGATGGTGCCGGGTAACAGGCTTACCGACGTCTCCCACGCGCTCGAGCAAGCCACCCGTCGCGCTGAACAGGCATTCGGTGTTGAATTGGGAATTCTCGCCGGTTACGGCGGCCACGGTATTGGCCGCGCGATGCACGAAGACCCGTACCTGGAGAATGAAGGCCGGCCTGGCCGTGGCCCGCTGATTCAGGCAGGGTCGGTGCTGGCGATTGAACCGATGCTCATTCTGGGGGGTGAGACCGATTCGGTCGTCCTGGAGGATGACTGGACGGTCGTTACCGCTGATGGCTCACCGGCTGCTCACTGGGAGCACACTGTCGCTGCGACTGAAAACGGACCGCGAATTTTGACGCCGCGGACAGGGTAGAACCAGCAAAGTTATTCAACGTGAATACAATTTCGCGTTTATGTATGCGTTTAGTATGTCTAGGCGTTAAGCTTTTAGCATGTTCACTTCTTCCCGTAAACATCGCACTTTCGTCATTGCTGTCAGTACTGCCGTAGCCGTGTCTGCGGCACCCGCCGTTGCCGAGGCGGATGCCGCGTCAGCTCAGAGCTCTGGGGCCCAGATAAGCGCATCGATCGGCCGCGAAGGTTCTTCCAGCAACCTCGATGCCGTTGAAATCTTGGGGGCTGCTCGAGAGTTTGCGCGTGATCAGGCTTCCGCCATTGCCTCCGGCAACCCTGCGGTAGAGGGGCTGCTGCACGGGGCGATCGACAACATTGTTGAATTCATCCACCCGGGCTTGATCGGGGAGCCGGCCGAGGAGAACCCCACGCCAGTTCCACCCGAGCCGGAACGCCCGCTCACGCCTGAAGAGCGTGGTGGCAAGCCGATCTTCCAGATTTCGTGGTAGGCGACAAGCTTAATCACAGCCTTTCTGCGGCTCGCGGACAAGTATCTCTCCGTTGCACTTCACGTAACTAATAGTTTCGGGTTATACTTTCCGCATGCAGAAACCATCCTTCCGTTCCGTGCGGGCCCTTGTGGCCGGTGTAGGTGTAACGGCTGCTCTAGTCGCGGCTCCCGTTCCGGCGCAGGCTCAGCCCGCCCTCCCGCAGGTCAACGTGTCCAGCTCTCCGTTCCTGCAGAATGCGGAAACGGCTCTCCAGGCAGCAGCCATGCAGATCAACCGTGATGCCCGCAACGCGGTGTGGGACACTCGCAATGCGTTGCGTAGCGCGGCCACCACAGTCTCCGGTGGCAACAGGGCACAGGAAAAGAAGCTTCACGACGGCATTGACCGCCTCGTCGATGCCATCGCCCCGGGGCTGATCGCCGAGAAGACCCCGAAGCCAAAACCTGCCCCGGCTCCCGCACCGAAGCCGGCTCCGGCGCCGCGCCCGGCCCCGGCTCCGCAGCCGGGTGGGTGTGCGCCGTCGGCACGCGCGTGCGTTGACCTGAAGAACCAGCGCACGTGGCTGCAGCGCGGCGGTAAGGTCAGCTACGGTCCGGTCCGCATGGGCTCCGGCAAGCCGGGCCATGAGACTCCGAAGGGATTCTTCTACGTCAACCGCAAGGTCAAGGACGAAATCTCTTGGGAGTTCAACAACGCCCCGATGCCGTTTGCTACCTACTTCACTTTCAACGGCATCGCGTTCCACCAGGGCGACCCGTCCATCAAGTCCCATGGTTGTGTCCGAATGCACCGCCAGGACGCGGAGCAATACTTCAACTCCCTGCAGATCGGTGACCAGGTCCACGTTTTCTAAACGCGTACCCGCACCCACGAGCTTGCTCCCCAACCATACGGTTGGGGATTTTGCTTTTATGCAGGTAGAAGGCTAAAGTTGTGCGATGGTGTGGGGCATGATTGCCACCGCACTATGTAGTAATGGTCGAAACGTCAGGTGACCAGCATATTTTCACTGTCACCAGGAAAGCGGAGTGTATGGCTAAAGAAGGCGCAATCGAGGTCGAGGGCCGCATTATCGAGCCCTTGAAGAACGCAATGTTCCGTGTCGAACTGGACAACGGGCACGAAGTTCTCGCCCACATCAGCGGCAAGATGCGCCAGCACTACATCCGCATCCTCCCCGAGGACCGTGTCGTTGTGGAGCTGTCTCCCTACGACCTGGAACGCGGGCGCATCACCTACCGCTACAAGTAAAACGAGAAGCCTCCTTATTCACGGCATGCCCCAAGGTGGGCATGTTTTCTCACCTCCGGCTGCGGTGGCTGGAGCCGCGTGAACCACGACCCAAGTGTCCGGCCGGACCGGACCCAAGCGTCGACTGACGTGGACGAATAGGGAGAAAACCACCGAAACAACCTGAAAGGCACGTCCAACATGGCACGTCTCGCTGGTGTGGACCTTCCGCGCAACAAGCGCATGGAGGTCGCACTGACCTACATTTACGGAATCGGGCCTGCCCGTTCCAAGGAACTGCTCGAAAAGACCGGCATTTCTCCCGACCTGCGCACCGACAACCTGACCGACGATCAGGTCGCAGCTCTTCGTGATGTCATTGAGAACTCGTGGAAGGTTGAGGGTGACCTCCGCCGCGAAGTTCAGGCTGACATCCGCCGCAAGATTGAGATTGGCTCCTACCAGGGCCTGCGCCACCGCCGTGGACTTCCCGTCCGTGGCCAGCGCACCAAGACCAACGCGCGTACCCGCAAGGGACCGAAGAAGACCATCGCAGGAAAGAAGAAGTAATACATGCCTCCGAAGACTCGTTCCACTACGCGTCGCTCTGGTCGCCGCGTAGCCAAGAAGAATGTGGCCGCAGGCCACGCGTACATCAAGTCCACCTTCAACAACACCATCGTGTCCATCACGGACCCGAACGGTGCTGTCATCTCCTGGGCCTCCTCCGGCCACGTCGGTTTCAAGGGCTCCCGTAAGTCCACGCCGTTCGCCGCACAGATGGCCGCAGAGTCCGCGGCCCGCAAGGCAATGGACCACGGCATGAAGAAGGTCGACGTTTTCGTCAAGGGCCCGGGCTCCGGCCGCGAGACCGCAATCCGTTCCATCCAGGCCGCCGGCCTGGAGGTGTCCTCGATCTCCGACGTGACGCCGCAGCCGTTCAACGGCTGCCGTCCGCCGAAGCGTCGTCGCGTTTAACAGGCTGAAAGGAAAAGAGGTAACTACACATGGCTCGTTACACCGGCCCTGCTACCCGTAAGTCCCGTCGCCTCCGCGTCGACCTCGTCGGCGGCGACATGTCCTTCGAGCGTCGCCCCTACCCTCCGGGGCAGGCTGGCCGCGCCCGCATCAAGGAGTCCGAGTACCTGCTCCAGCTGCAGGAGAAGCAGAAGGCACGCTTCACCTACGGTGTCATGGAGAAGCAATTCCGCCGCTACTACGAGGAGGCTAACCGCCTCCCGGGCAAGACCGGCGACAACCTGCTGGTGCTCCTGGAATCCCGTCTGGACAACGTTGTGTACCGTGCTGGTCTGGCGCGCACCCGCCGCCAGGCACGTCAGCTGGTTTCCCACGGCCACTTCACCGTCAACGGTGTGAAGACCAATGTGCCGTCCTACCAGGTGACCCAGTACGACATCATCGACGTCCGCGAAAAGTCCCGTAACATGCTCTGGTTCGAAGACGCCCAGGACAACCTGGTCGACTCCGTTGTCCCGGCCTGGCTGCAGGTCGTTCCGGAGACCCTGCGCATCCTCGTGCACCAGCTGCCCGAGCGCGCTCAGATTGACGTTCCGCTGCAAGAGCAGCTCATCGTCGAGCTTTACTCGAAGTAACCCCCTACCGGCGTCATATAGCGGTCGCCGAAAAAGGAGAAGTTCATGCTCATCTCACAGCGTCCTCAACTCACCGAGGAATACATCGACACCAACCGTTCGAAGTTCGTCATCGAACCGCTCGAGCCCGGTTTCGGCTACACCCTCGGTAACTCTCTGCGCCGTACGCTGCTGTCGTCCATCCCGGGCGCTGCAGTGACGTCCATCAAGATCGAGGGTGTGCTCCACGAGTTCACCACGATCAACGGCGTCAAAGAGAACGTCTCTGAGATCATCCTCAACATCAAGAACCTGGTGCTGTCCTCCGATTCCGATGAACCGGTGGTCATGTACCTGTCCGCACAGGGCCCGACCGACGTCACTGCCGCAGATATTGATCTGCCTGCCGACGTCACCGTGCACAACCCGGACCTGCACATCGCTTCTCTGAACGAGAGCGCACGCCTGGACATGGAGCTCGTTGTCGAGCGTGGCCGCGGTTACGTCCCGGCGATGACCAACTCCGGCGGCGAGATCGGCCGTATCCCGGTCGACCAGATCTACTCGCCTGTGCTGAAGGTGTCCTACAAGGTTGAGGCAACCCGTGTTGAGCAGCGCACTGACTTTGACAAGCTGATCATCGACGTGGAGACCAAGAACTCCATGAGCGCCCGCGACGCCCTGGCGTCCGCTGGCTCCACCTTGGTCGAGCTGTTCGGTCTCGCACGCGAGCTGAACACTGCCGCCGAGGGCATCGAGATCGGCCCGTCTCCGCAGGAGACCGAGTACATCGCTGCATACAACATGCCGATCGAAGACCTGAACTTCTCTGTCCGCTCCTACAACTGCCTGAAGCGCCAGGAGATCCACACTGTCGGTGAGCTTGCTGAATGCACCGAGTCCGACCTGCTGGATATCCGTAACTTCGGCCAGAAGTCCATCAACGAGGTCAAGATCAAGCTGGCTTCCCTGGGCCTGACGCTCAAGGATGCTCCGGAAGACTTCGATCCGACCCAGATTGAGGGCTACGACGCGGAAACCGGCGATTACGTTGACGGCGGCTTGGACGACGCTGAGTAAAGAACTGAGCGCCGCACGCGCACACACTTTTTAATCCACGAGGAGTACAACAATGCCTACCCCGAAGAAGGGCCCGCGTCTCGGCGGCTCGGCTGGGCACCAGAAGCACATTCTGGCCAACCTGGCTAGCCAGCTGTTCGAGCACGGCGCCATCACCACCACCGACGCTAAGGCGAAGGTTCTGCGCCCGTACGCGGAGAAGCTGATCACCAAGGCAAAGTCCGGCACGGTCAACGACCGTCGCGCCGTGGCTGCCGAGATCCCGAACAAGGACGTCGTTACGTACCTGTTCAACGAGCTTGCTCCGAGGTTCGAGAACCGCCCCGGTGGTTACACTCGCACCATCAAGCTGGAGAACCGCAAGGGCGACAACGCCCCAATGTCCCAGATCTCCCTCGTTCTCGAGGAGACTGTCTCTGCTGAGGCGACCCGCGCTACCCGCGCAGCAGCGTCCCGCGAGAAGGCTGCCCAGGAAGCAGCCGCTGGCCAGGATGCAGCCGCACCGGCTGAGGCTGAGGTGACCGAGGTCAACGAGGCTACCGAGGCTGCCGCTACCGCCGCAGCTGAGTCTGAGAACACGACCACTGTCGTCGCTCCGGAGAGCGAAGAGACTGTTGTGAACATTAACGAGGTTGAGACTCAGGCTGACGTGACCGAGGTCGTCGAGGAAGAAGCTGAGGCTGAGGGCGACAAGTAAGCCCGTCATGTAGGGCTATAGGCCCGTTCGTGAAAACCGCCTGTTGAGGAGACGCCTTCTCGACGGGCGGTTTTCTTTTTTAAGGTTTATTTGAGTAGCGCTCTTCTAGTCCCAAGCCGTAGTTCTGGAACCCCCGCGCCCCCCAACCGCTGCGCCGCATTGAGGTAAGTTCGAAATCGCCGTTCCAGAAGAGCTTCTAGCAGATAGATTGCATCCCCCAAGATGTAGTATGAAACCCGAGCGCAGGACGAGCTCCTCGCATATACATCGCACCGCCCGAAGGTTCGCTTTCGGGCGGTGTTGTCATATCGGGGTTAGGCCGCTGATTGGTACGGTAAGCCCCGATGAAACATCAAGCATCCAACCCTGGTTTAGATGAAGAGCAAGCGGGCATTGTCCGCCTCCGCCTCGACATCGCGTATGACGGCACTCGGTTCCACGGCTGGGCCCGCCAGGCGGCTGCCCCGGGGGAGGAGACCCCAGTACGGACGGTGCAGGGGGAACTGGAAGATGCGCTCAGCCTCATCTTGCGTCATCCCGTGGAGCTCACCGTTGCGGGGCGCACGGATGCCGGGGTGCATGCTACAGGCCAGGTCGCGCACGCGGATGTGCCCAAACACGCGCTCGACCAGCGGTCGATCGTCGGGGAGCCGGAGAAGCTCACCCGCCGCCTCGCTCGGCTGCTGGAACCGGACCTCCGGGTCACCGCTGTCACCGAGGCACCACGAGATTTCGATGCCCGTTTCTCTGCGCTGACGCGCACCTACCGCTACCGGGTGACCACCAATACTGCTGGTCCGAACCCGCTCAGGCGCACGGACACCGCGGCGTGGACCAAGAAGATTGACCTTCACGCCGTGCAGGAGACGGCAACGGCCTTGGTCGGGCTGAATGACTACGCGGCGTTCTGCAAGCCCCGGCCTCACGCCACCACGATCCGCGACATTCACTCTTTCACGTGGGCGGATGTCTCCACGCCGGAGGAACCGGAGCTCTACGAAGCCACGATCACGGCTGATGCGTTTTGCTGGCACATGGTTCGGGCCCTCGTCGCTACGTGTTTGGACGTCGGCTCAGGTGCTCGTGATGTCTCATGGGCAAAGACGTTGCTCGCCGCTCACGAGAGGGATCCATTGGTCAAACTAGCGCCGGCAAACGGGCTTACCCTCATTCGCGTGGACTACCCAGAGGCCGCTCAGCTGGGGGAGAGGGTGTTGGTGACCAGGGATCGTCGTAAAGCGAAGGATGTGGAATAGACTGCTCTGATGGAACAGGGAAGAAAGTAGGGCCGCATGGATGTAGTCGGAGCTGTTTGGCTCGCCATTGCGGTGTTCACCCTGCCTGGACTCATCGTGTCCTGGGTTGCGGGAGCGAAGCTGCCAGCGGCGGCTGCGGCGAGTTTGCCGGCAACCTTCGGGCTGATCGGGTTCGGTAGCTGGCTGCTGGGCGCGCTGGGGATCCGTTTCGGGTGGCCGTCGTTCATCTTCTTCCTTGTGCTCGTGCTTGCGCTGGCTGGCGTGTGGCGTTTCATGTTCGCACGGAAAGCCAAGCGTGACGGCGCCGAAACGTGGGTGCGCGCGCTATGGCCCGGAGATTGGCGGCGGAGAAGCATCCTGGATCCGTTGTGGGTGCTGCCAGGTGCCGGTGTGACGGCGGGCGCGTGGATGCTCATCGCGAAGATGCTGGAGCTGCAGGACAACGTTCCGCACAAGATGGAAAACATCGTGCAGGGCTGGGACACGCAGTGGCACGCCAATGCGGTGCGCTTCATCATGGAGGAGGGCGTTGCCTCGCCCACGCGCATGGGTGAGCTGCAAAGCCCGGAGACGCACGTGGACTTGTTCTACCCGTCAGGCTTCCACGCAGCGACGGCACTGTTCGCCCATGCTGGCGGGTGGGAGCCAGTGCCGGCGATGAATCTCGCTTCCATTGTCGCGACGAGTCTCGCGGTCGCCGGCGGTGCGGCGGGTCTGGCGTGGGCGATCGCTCGCGGTCAAGGCATGGTCGCGCAAATCGCCGCTGGGCTGGCTCCAATCGCCATTTACGCGTCGCCGTCTGTGGTGTGGATCAGCGATTACGTGGGCATGCGCCCCTACATCGTGTCCATCGGCTTGTCCGGGATTGTGGTCGCGCTGTTCATGCAGGTTCCGCGCTACAGGGCCCTGAGCTTTGCGACGCTTTTTGCCTTCCTCGGCGTCCTCCAAGTCCATCCCGCTGCCGTGACCGTCGTGGTCCTCGCAGTTCTCCTGTACTGGGCGACGTACCTGGTGTGGCGCCCCGACCGCTCTCGTGTCAGCGACGTGCTGTGGCTGGCCATTCCTGCGCTGGGTGGCACGCTGTCGTTCCTGCCGCAGTTGCTCGCCGGCCGGACTCAGGCGGAGGAGGTTCAAGCCTGGGACAACCGGGAGGCCGTGACCTCCACAGAGGCATGGCACAGGGCGTTTTACATGCAGGCCCGCCACACCGAGGAGTTCTTCCCCACATTTGACCCGACGATGCTGTTCTGGCTCGCTGGCTTCGGTGCCATTGCCATGCTGCTGTGGCGCGGGCAGGTATGGGCGCCGATCTTCTACGGGCTCATGGTGTCCACGACAGCCAACGCGATGCGACCGGTGGACAATCTTTTCGAGCCATTGCTGGCGTTCCTCGGCTCGGCCCACTACAACTCGGCCCACCGCGTCGCCACAATCGTCGCCCTGACACTCTTTGCTGGGGCTGCCGTGGGAGCGGCTGTGATCATCCGGGTGCTGTGCTTGGCGCCGGTCGCGGTGCGTAGGCCGAAGCGCCCGTGGCAGTGGGGGACCGCTATTGCTTCGGCTGTCCTTGCCGGCTTCACCGGTTGGGGCACGGGAGTGTGGGCTGCCACAGCCGCCGCTGAGGGTGCCAAGGAATCCTACGAGGCCTCCCGTGTGGATGACCGGATGATCGATGAAGACCAGTTGGAAGCATTCGAATGGCTCGCATCCCGCCCGGAGGCGCAAGAGGGCTTGGTCATGGGTGAATCCACGGAAGGGTACTCCTGGATCTACTCCATCGAGGGCGTGCCCACCGTGAGCCGCCACTACCTGTGGCCCTCGGGTGGTTTGGGCACCAACTCGAGCATCCTGAGTGACCATGCCGCCCTGCTCGGCGCGGGTCAGCGCGGCAAGCCGGATGAGGGCAATGTTGTCGATGCGGCCGCCGCCCACCTAGACGTGCGGTTCATCATCTCCACCGGAAACACCTTCTGGGGCGAACCGAGTAACTGGCAGGTGGACACTGCCCTGTGGACCTCACCGGGTGTCACGCCCGTCTACCAGCTCAACCATGTGACCATCTTCGCTGTGAACGAGAAGTTCAGCGCCGAAGAGCTGCGCGAGCTCCAACAAGACGCGGTGGACAACGGCGGATCCACGGAGCTTCCATCCCTCCAGCCTGTCGCCCCAGGGGCCGATACGTCAGAGTCCGGCTCTGCAGAATCCGGCACCCCGGGCCCCGAGGGGCGCGGTCCTGCCGCCCGTATGCTTGAAGCCCCGGGGTGGGCGCTCTAAACTCCGAGGGAGTATTTGGGGGGAATTGATCGGGGGGTCACGTGTCCCGCACGCACGACGAGAAAACGAACACAGCGCAGCGGCTGCTGCCAACAACGCGCTCACAGGTCTCGGGGCACCGCTTCATGCGCCGACGGGTGGAGCACGGGCTCATCTACGGTGACATCCGGATGATCCACGATCCACTGGCGTCGCGCCGACGTTCCGCAATCTTCGGCCTCATTGCGGTCGTGCTCATCGCCGGCGGATGCGGGCTGTTCGCCTGGCTCAAACCGAATCCTGATCCGGGGGCGGCGGCGATCATGCGCGCGGCCGACGGCTCGCTCTACGTCCGGGTCGGCGAGGTGGTGCATCCGGTGACGAACTTGACGTCGGCACGCTTGATCGCGGGTAGCCCGGACGAGCCGCAGCGTGTCGGGGACGAACGTTTAACGGATTATCCTCGCGGGGTGCCGCTGGGCCTGACCACCGCGCCCGCGATGTTCGCGCCCGAGGGGAGCAACGACATCGCGTGGAGCGCATGTTCGCTTATCGACGCCTCCCACACCCCCACCCTCACCGTCCATGCCGGCCCCGCTCCTGAATTGCTTGAACCGCGTGAGGCGATTCTTGTCGCCCACGACGGCGACGACTGGCTGGTGACGCAGGCTGGCCGCGCGAAACTCCCGCCTGCCACAGACCCGGCGGGACGGCTGATCCGGCGCGAGCTCGGCATCGATGCGGCCACGCCGCGCCGGGAAATGCACAGCGGTGTTCTCGGCGCATTGCGTGAATTGCCGCCGATCGGCTTGCCACACCCGTTGCCGCGCGTGCTGGAAACGGGTGCGGAGGCGTGGATACTCACCGGCCACGGCGGCGTGCAACAGATCACCCCGCTGCAACGGGATGTGCTCGTGGCGGCAGGCGCGCACACCGAACGAACTGATACGGCTGCGATCGCGGCCTATCCCGACGCCGATCCACCGCTGACGTTGTCGATCCCGGACGAGAAACCGGAATGGGGTGACCCAGCTGCCACCTCCGGTGCTGTAGAGACCGCCGTCTGCGTGGCAGAGAACGGTCAAGCCGGTCGGCGCCCAGCCGATGCACTCACAAGGGGAGCGGTCGAACTGTCAGGGGCAGGCCCGGCTACCCACTTCATCGGGTTGTCGGACGGGGCTGTCGGGGTCGATACCGGATTTGGTTACCACGTTGTGTCGGGTGCAGGGCAGCGTCACGGTGTTGACCAGCAGGCAGTTCTGGAGATGATCGGGGTGGCGCATATGGAAAAGGCCCCGTGGGCAATCATTGGTCTGTTGCCCGCGGGGCCTGATCTCACTCGGGAGGGCGCGTTGACTGCGACCTACTAGCTGGACTTAGGCGGTTGCGCTCGCGGGTTTGGTCGAGCGGTCAAAAAGCAGCAGCAGGAATCCTGTGGCGATCCATGCCGCGAGGACCCACCACGCCGCACCGGCGCCGCTGCCGTCGAAGAAGGACAGGGACCGAACGAGGTGGCCGGTAGCGCCGATGGGCATCCATTGGCCGAGGGTCGACCAGCCGGCCGGGAGGAGCCAAGGGCCGGTGGATAGCCCGGAGAGCGGGTTGGCGAGGAAGATGGTCAGAACCGCACCGATTCCCATACCGGCGGTTCCGATCACGGCCGCGAGGCCAGCGGTGAGCATAGACGTGGCCAGGATGCCCAGGGAAATGGCCAGCCATTCCATGCCGAAGCTGCCCGACAACGTGCCGTAGACCGAGTGCAGCATCCACGTAGCTACGAGCGCGCCCAGAGCTGCGATACCGACGAGGACTCCGAGTTTGACCCACTTATTGCCGCGGAACAGGAACGTCGCGACGACTGCGGAGATGATGCCGCCGAAAGCTAGCGGGAGGCCGAGCAGCGCAATGCCTGCTGCCTGCGGATCGTCCTCGGTTGTGGGGGCGAGATCTTCGCGCTCGACGGGCATGTTCTGAGCTTCGAGGGAGGAGGCGATGCCGTCGATAAGCTGCACGTATGGCGCACCGTTTCCGGAGGCAGTGTAGGCAGTGGCTCCGTCGGGCGTGATGGCGATGCCGCCGACGGTTTCCCGGTTCAGGATCGACTCGCGCACCTCTTCTGGGCTGTTCATGACGCGGATATCGGGGGCATCGTCACCGGCTTTCTCTTTCACGCCTTGGGTGATCTGTTCGATGACGGGCTCGGGGGCGGACAGTGCGACCGGAACGTCTTGAGGGCCGGAGGAGAAATTCGGGGCGAGGAACGCAAAGAGCATGAGCCCGATGATCACCGGGATGCCGAGGATGACGCCGAGGGCTTTTGCTGTTGTCGACGCACTTCGCGTTTCGGTTGTGGCTGTGGACATGGACAAACTCCTTATCTGGAACAGACTGTTTCACTTACAAAGTGGAGCATACTGTTCCATTTGTTAGGATGCAAGCGTGAGACAAGATGCAGTAGAAAACAGAGACGTCATTGTCGACGCAGCCCGGAAGCTGTTTGTGGAGCAAGGGCCTGGCGTGTCCATGAGGGCGATCGCCAAGGAAGCCGGTGTCGGTGAAGCGACGGCAAGTAGGCATTTCCCCGGGCGAGTTGAGCTGATCGACGCAATCAGTGCCCGCGCATTGGCCGACATCGAGACAGTGATCGATGAGGCTTTGACGAGTTTCGATGAGAGTCCGCGGGATGCCTGGCGGGGCGCGGCGCACGCCATTGGTGAAATGAAGCTTGCGGTGCTCGCGCAGGCGCTGTTCGGAGCCCTCAGTGCCAGCGTTGAGGGTGGGACACACGAAGTCAGCGAGATCATTGGTAACCGCGCAGCTGGCCTGCGTCGGGTCTACGAACCGCTAGTGGACAAAGCGAAAGCGGCCAGGCTGTGCCCGGCCGACGCCACCCCGCTTGACATCCACCTTGGCCTAGGGGTGATTACGCGTCCTCCTCCGGTGACTGCCGTGAGCGAGAGGTACTTCGGTGGGATTCAGCAAGAACTCTTAGATGTGATGCTTGAAGGCTTGGAAGCTCGGGCGCGGCGGGAACCCTAAGCCCGCGGCGGAGTGTCTTGGTTCTTGCGGATTCCGCGCACAACCAAAACAATGCCCGCGATCCAGCTGGCCAGTGCTGTCATGTAGGAGATCGTGCCCCACGCCGTGGCAACGGCGAGGAACCCAAGCAGAAAGACAATCACTCCGATCATGATGTCCTGCTGCCCGGTGGTGCCGGAAGAACGCGGGTTGCCCGGGTCGTGGGGCATCTGGGAAGTCATGACTGCCAGTGTGCCAGGAAAGCGAACGGCCCTGCCAGGGCAGGGCCTTAAAGGGTGGGGCAAGGTGAGTATTAGAAACCGGCCTCGAGGTGCAGGGTCGGGCCATCGGAGTCACCCATGTCATCGGCGAAGGTGTCCTCGTTCATGGTGTCCTCGGTCGGCGATGTGTCGTAAGTCTCCTCGTCCGTCCCGATCTCCGTGGTGGTGCCCTGGAAATCGAAGGGGTCCTCAGACTCCTCGTCTGCCCCCTCCGCCTTTTCGGTATAGTCCTCGACGTTGCCCAAGCCCTCGACGTAGTCATCGTCGGCGCTGATCTTCGTTTCCAGAACGCCGTCGGTGTTGTCGGAGTCGATGAACATCTCGTCGAATTCGCCGTCACCGTCAACGTCGACAAGCACGGTGTTAGCGTAGCCGTCGCCGTCCGAGTCGAGCACGACGGTGTCGATGGTGCCGTCGCCGTCCAGATCCACCAGTGCGGTGTCGATGGTGCCGTCGTTGTCGGTGTCCCGAACGGCAGCGTCAAAAGTCTCTACGTTCTCGTCGATGGTGTTCGGGTCCTGCGGGTTGTTGGGGTTGGTCATGATTGCGTCCTTACTGGTGTGGTGAGTGGTGTTTTCATGCGTTTAATGTGCACAGTACGTCAAATGTTCCTGCGCGAGACCAACAAAGAACCTACAGCGGTGCTGAGCAGCGCAAACAAGCCAAGAATTGTGAGTACAACACCGGTCTTGCGGGGTGCTGTGGCCACGGTTTTCTCTACGGGAGTAACTGTCACTGGGTCCGTATCGTCATCGCGACCAGAGCGGTGAGATTCGGGCGGGAGATGCGTTAGCGTAGTGAGCGTATCGACGGCCCCGCCGCTCGGCTCCGCGGCCCCATCCACCATCGCGCGAATCTGCGCCGGGCTGGCATCGGGGTAACGCTGCCGCAGCAACGCCACTGTTGCACTGACCACCGGAGCAGCAAAACTGGTGCCCTCGTATGGTTGAGCGTCCCCGCGATCGCCCGCAACTCCACCGGTGAAACCGTTTCCGTCGGACGACAAAGCAGCCTGTGGGCGGCCCGGTGCGGAAACAGCTATGTGCTCGTCGGGTACCGGCAGGGAGTACTCGGCCATGGTGTGGCTGTCCGCTCTCGACCCGACAGTGATCACGGTGGGGAAGTGCGCCGGGTACACCGTGGAGCCCGGCGGGCACTCGTGGTTCGCATTGCCCGCGGCGGCGACAACGGCAACACCGTCCAACTCGGCGCGCCCGAGTGCAAGACGCAGGTCCTGGGTGTCCACCCGTGCGGCGAGCTGCGGTTCCACGCAAGAGACGACCGACATATTGATCACGTCGGCGCCCAAGTCGATCGCGTTGTGGATGGCGCGCGCAAGGGTGTCCAAATTCCCCGCACCGGGGATGTCCTCTGCTTCCGGCGAGCCATCCGGTACTGGGGCCGTAGTTGTGCGGAAGTGCGCGGAGGATTGGCGGATCGCGATGATCTCCGCATCAGGGGCGATGCCCGTTGTCGTGCCCGCGATGATGCCGGCGACGACGGTGCCGTGCGCGTCGCAGTCCTGGAACGGGCGCGGCTCATCGGGAGTGACGTAGTCGTTGCCGGGGATGAGCTGGTTGAGCTCGGGGTGCTGGGCAACCCCGGTGTCGATGACAGCCACTTTCACTCCCGCGCCGGTGGCGATAGTACGCACCTGGTCGAGATCGGCCGCAGCGGCGGGTGGGTCCGCGGGAACCGGGACTGCGCAGGCGACATCTTGGGCGTGGGCAGGTGGGGTGGCAACAAGAACGGGCTGGGTTGAGAAAAGCATGAGGGTTAGGGCCGGGATGCACGTGGACGTCGATAAGCGAAAGCGCACTACAGGCCCCTGATCAGCGTGAAGAAACCGGTGAGGTAGACAGCCAGCGGCAACACGGCAATGATCGCGGCAGCCTCGGCGCGCTCGAGCCACACGAGTGTGGTGGGTTCCAGATCGGGGACGAAACGGGCCCAGATCGTCGCGCTTGCCGCAGCCACCGCGAGGACTCCGGCGAGCACGAGTAGCGCTGGATGCGGGCTATCCATCTGTGCGACGGCGATAACAGCACAGGTAACGGCCGTCATGGCAGAAAGTGCGAGGCTCAACCTCGGCGCGGTGGAGTGGTGGCGTGACGCGTGCACGATGAGCGCTCCAGCGACACAGAGACAGAACGCAAAGATCCAGGCTCCGCCCGCGATAGCGATGGTGATCAGCGCCGGGATCATGCACACGGCGGTGCCGATGCCCAGACCGTCTGTAATACCGCGGGCTTTGTGCGTGCGCAGGTCAACGTCATCCTGGTAGTCGTCCGCGATGGAGAACTCCTGCCCAGCAGTGGGCACGCGGGGAATGCGTAGACCGGCGCCGCGGGTCGCCACAGCAGGTGTGAGCATGACGGCGGTCAACCCCAGCAGCACGACCGTCGCTGCGGGAGCGTGCGGGGACGGTAACCACGATCCTAATGCGCCACCTGCGCTAAGTGCACTCACCGTGAGTACCGCAGTACCGCATCGCGTGCCGGCGAAGCCCAGCACCGCCCCACCGCCGACCAGGACTGCCACCGTCGCCGATGCAGCGACCACACCAAGTGCTGCGCTGCTGTTGAGCGGCCACGCAATCGCTTCCTCGCCCCCGGCCCAGGTGCCGCATGCGATACCCGCAAGCACAGCGCCGGCGGGGAACACCGCGCGGGAACGGGAGATGACACCGATCGCGAGCGCGACGACGGCTGCTGCCCCGACACCGATAACCGGGTTGGTCAGGGCAGCAACAAGAAAACCGACGGCAACGATACCCGCGAGCGATGACGCCGTATCGATCCCGGCGCGCGGGCCCCCGTCAGCCGACACCGCCGCGAGCGATTCCGCAGCGTCGCGCACGACCGGGGGATCGACCTCCTCCTCCGGGCGCAGTGCAAGCACCTGACCGTCCCGCACGCGCATGTGGTGCAGGGGAGTGTGCGGATCCAGGGGAGCACCTCCGGCAGTGGTGAACTCCCACGGTCGTCCGATTTCCGGAAGCTCGACGAGCCGGGCAAGCTCCGGCAGGACCTCAGCGAACGTCGACGCGGTTGGCAATGTCACGTCAATGGAGCGGTGGTACGTCACGGCACTGACACGCACGGTGACGCGGACGACATGGTGAGTCGATGCGGCGACCACAGTTTTCTTCCCCCCGGGTTGCACAGTGCAGGCCCCCGCCTGCACACGTGATGAGCTGTGCTGGCGTTCACGCTACACGTAATCGGTAACGGCGCGCTACACTAACGCTCAACACCTGCGGTTGGGGGAACCAGCAGGGATGGTTCGAGGGGGGGACATTCATGCTCGGATTGGACAACAATCCTGTCCAAACACCGGTCAATGCTGGCCACAGCGCTGACGATGCACCGCCGCTGCCTGGTGGGAACCTCGTCGCGGAGCCCGTCCCGCAGGCGGTGCGGCGTCCGCCGGAACCAATGATGAAAATCATCATGCCGGTGGTCATGGTCGCAGCCATCGGAGCAATGGTGGCGATCATGGCCTTGTCAGGCCGGGGTGTTAGCCCCATGATGATGGTCTTTCCGCTCATGATGGTCATGGGCATGCTCACAATGCTCAACCCTCCGGAGCGGGCCGGGGATATTGACGAATCCCGCCGTGTGTACTTGCGCCACCTTGACGCGCTGGCGGAGCACGCCCGCGGAAATGGCGACAAGCAGCGTGCCCATGTTGAGTTCTTCCACCCGCATCCGCAGGCATTGGTCAGCGCGGTGCCCACAGAGCGGGTCTGGGAGAGAGTGGACGACGATTCTCGTGCGCTGGAAGTGCGTGTGGGAACAGGAATGTCCGCTTTGTGCACGCCTATCGACGTGCCTGACCCCGGTTCACCTGAAGATCTCGACCCTGTTTGCGCTGTGAGTCTGCGCCGCACTGTGGCTGCCGTGAGCGCGGTGCCGCGGGTTCCGATCATCATCCAGTTGGAAGCGTTTCCGCTCATCACACTTGCAGGGCCGAAAGCGCGCACAGTGGCGCGGTCCATGTTGGCGCAGGTGGTGTTCTTCCACGGCCCGGAGCTGCTCGGTATTGAGGTCGCTGCAGAGGGGCTCGAGTTCTCCAAGTGGTTGCCGCACACCCGCGATCCTGAGTCCGCGGCGTTCTCGATCGCGTTCGTGGATGCTGGCTCCCCGGACGCACTAGTGCGCACCGAGCACGACTGCGTTGTCGTGGTCACGGAGGATGAGGATGCCTTCGTTCACGAGGATGCGCTGCACTTGGTGTGCGGGGAACGCATTAGTGCGGTCACAGCAGCTGGCACGGAGCCGCTTGGGGAGCCTGACGAGTTCAGTGACGGTGCCGCAGAATACATCTGCCGGAATCTCGCCTTCTACCGCCGTCCTGAGGGCCAAACAGGTACTGCCAATAGCGGGGACCTGTTAGAGCTGTTGGGGTTCGAAGACGTAGACCAGCTGTCTGGGCCGGCGATGTGGCCTGGGCGGGAGGGGACCCGGCAACGGTTGACGGTACCGATCGGTACGGAAGGTCCGGGATCGGGCGGAGCGCCCGTCTATCTAGACCTGAAGGAGTCAGCGCACGGCGGAATGGGCCCGCATGGATTGTGCATTGGCGCGACAGGAAGCGGTAAGTCTGAACTACTCAGAACACTCGTTGCAGCGCTGGCAGCGACACATTCGCCCGAGGAGCTCAACTTTGTCCTCGTTGATTTCAAAGGCGGCGCCACGTTCCTCGGATGTGAAGGGTTACCCCACACATCCGCGGTGATCACCAACCTGGAAGACGAGGCGGTCCTGGTGGAGCGCATGTTCGATGCGATCTCCGGCGAGCTCAACCGCCGCCAAGAACTGCTGCGCGCATCGGGTAATTTCGCCAACGTCACCGACTACACCGCGGCACGCATGAGCACGCGTCCAGACATGGATCCGCTGCCGGCACTGCTCATCGTGGTCGACGAGTTCTCCGAGCTCCTCGGCCAACACCCGGACTTCGCGGATCTCTTCGTCGCTGTCGGACGGTTAGGGCGCTCGTTGGGTGTGCATTTGCTGTTAGCCTCACAACGGCTTGAGGAGGGCAAACTGCGCGGCCTGGATTCGCACCTGTCCTACCGCATCGGTCTGCGCACGTTCTCAGCCACCGAGTCGCGCCAGGTACTGGGCATCCCCGATGCTTACGAGTTGCCGGCTGACCCTGGCTCGGGCTACCTCAAGGCCGCATCCAGTGAGGTCACGCGTTTCAAAGCGGCGTATGTCTCCGGTCCACTCATGCGAAAAGACGTTGCGGCGCACGGTTCCCATACCGCAGCGAGCATCCCGGCAGTACGCATTTTCGACGGCTGGGATCCGCCCGAGGTGACCCCGGTCGTCGCAGGTACGCCGGACACGTCGACAACCGTGCTGGCGGCTGTTGTTGAGGCCGCCGGCGAGACTGCTCAGTTGCGCGGGCACAGCGCTCACCGCGTGTGGCTGCCACCACTGCCGCGCCGGGTAGGGATCCCTGCCGTCGTCACGCGAGCGGGAATGCTCACCGCGGGCATTGGGCTTATCGACGACCCCTACCACCAGCGCCAAGATCCCCTCATCCTCGACTTGAACGTCTCCGGCGGCCATGTGGCGATCGCCGGTGGGCCGCAAACGGGCAAGTCGATGGCCGTGCGCACGCTGATCACCTCTTTGGCTGCCACCCACTCGACTGAGCAGATCGGCTTCTACATCGTCGATGCCGGTAGCGGCGACTTCGCGGACCTTGAAAGTCTGCCCCACGTTGCCGGCGTGGCAGAACGCAGCGACGAGGAGCGGGTCCGCCGCGTCGTCGATGAAGTCTTGGGCATCATTGAAAACCCGCGTGGCGCACCGCGACCGCAGCACACGGTGTTGGCGGTCGATGGGTGGCATTCATTGTTGGCGACCGATTCGAAACTGGAGGATCTGCGGGAACCGCTGGCGACCATTGCGGCTGAGGGGCCGGCGGCTGGGGTGCACCTGGTGGCCACCACCCAGCGCTGGGGCGCGATCCGTCCCAACGTGCGCGACATCATCGGCACTCGAGTGGAGCTCAAACTCACTGAGTCGATGGATTCTGTAGTCGACCGCAAAAAGCAGGAGAAACTTCCCGCATTGCCCGGCCGCGGACTCACTCCCGACGGGATGAGCATGCTGGTGGCGGCAACCGCAAAGGAAGATATCGCACACATTGCAGCCACGACTGCGCACCAGCCGCGTGTACCTGCCTTGAGGGTTCTGCCGGAGAGGGTGACGGTGGGGCAGGCGCGCCAGACTCAGACGTCGATAAGCGACACGCCGCTGTTGGGCATTGGTGGACGTGCACTGGAACCTGTGCACCTGGATGGCCAGCATCTCGTCGCTATCGGCGCGGCGGGCTCTGGCAAATCGACGCTGGTGAACACTGTGATCACACAGATCGCCGAGCTCCCGCGGGAACAGGCGCGCATGGTGGTCATCGATCCACGGCGTGTCCACCTGCGCCACGCGGACCACCCCATGGTCGCAGCGTATGCGGGCTCTTCTGACGCGGCCGCTACAGCGGTGACCGACACCGTGGCCACGATGTCGTCGCGTCTGCCGGGGCCAGATGTCACGGCCGAGCAACTCGCCGCTCGCAGTTGGTGGACTGGTCCAGATATCTACCTTGTGATCGACGACCTAGAACTTGTTCCCGACGAGCACCTGCGTCCGCTCGTCGCGCTCCTTCCTCATGCCCACGACATTGGGCTGCACATCATTGCCGCCCGCAAGTTCGGCGGCAGCGCCCGCGCTTTGTTCTCTCCGTTCTTGTCCACGTTGAAAGATCAGCTTCCTGACGCTGTTCTGCTCTCCGGGAACCGGGAAGAAGGACAGCTTTTCGGTGTTCGACCGATGCCGCTTGCGCCGGGGCGCGGGATCCTCGTGCGCGACAACGACAACGCCGGCCCAATCCAGATCGCAGTAGGTGACGCAGCATGACTACACGGTTGACCACACCGCAGCTCACGGTGACTATCCGCCCCGACAGCGTCGTTTTCGAAGGTGCTGCCAACGTGCATCGCCACGACAGTCCGAGCACCAGCGAGATCGCCGCCGCGATCTGCAAATGTTTGGGTAGTGATCCTGCCGGTGCCCACGTGCACATTGTCGGGGATGAAGAAACCATCGACGACCTCGTTGTTCTGATGAGCGGATACGACGTCGTGCTCACCAGCGAGACCACGAAACCGCGCGGAAAGCATGCCCTGCGCCCCAATGCGAAAGCGGGCGCTGCCGAAACGGCGGATTCGAGTACGGACTCCGAAACTGAAACAAATCCGTCCACAAACGAATGGGAGGAAATCACGCTGCGTCGCCCGACGCTTTACGACGGCTCACGCGACACCTTCCTACCCGCACGCCCCCTCCTCATTGTGGCGGTGGTCGTCATCGGCGCACTCTGCGCTGCCGCTGTGTGGGCCGTTGCGCGGTCTGGTTCCGATGCGTTAGAGCACGCGGCCGGATCTGGCGCCTCCATTGGCGCGACGACGAGTGAGGTGACATCGGCTCCTTCGCTTGATTCATCCGCGCCTTCTACGCAGCCAGCCCCGCAGCCCGAGTTCGTCACTCTCACCCAGGACGGTCTGAGCGTGGAGGTGCCGGTCGGCTTCACCCTCGAGCCCGATGAAGATATGTGGCGCGCGACCGGCCCTGATCCGGATTTCCGCTTGCAGCTTGCCGTTGATCCGCTCTACGGAGTGGCAGGAGAAGCCGTGATCGCCCAGATTGAGCAGGAGATTCTCGGCGACCCCGAGTTACGCCTCATCGAGCGTGATGAGCACAGCATCACCTACAGGCACTTGCTTCCAGACGGCTCCCAAGCCCACTGGCGCGCCTGGGTCGATGCAGACCACCAAATCTCCATTGGTTGCCACACCCGGAAAGCTCCCACGTCAGTCCAGCAGGCCACATGCACCATGGCTAACGACTCGGCCCGGTACAGCCCTCCTTAACCGTCTCACCAAAGGGGCAGGTACCGGCCCGCACGGAGAAAAACTCCAAGAATTTTCACCGCCGAGGGAACCAAACAGGGGCCTGCGGCAGTCCAATAAGGGTGGAAAGGTCACGAACGGCTCGCAAAGGTGCTTCACCGACTACGCGCCACGTGCCCGGACCGGCCTTTGTCCGTTAAGTCACACACCGATATCGGGGGAAAACATGAGCAACATGCAAACAGAAGCCGACGTGATGCGCGCCGCCGCCAAGGAAGTCGAAACGACCAATGAAGAAATCAACGGTGAACTCAACCGTCTGCAGACTCTCGCAGAGGGGGCGCGCAGCCACTGGGGCGGCACCGCACAGGTCAGTTTCAACGAGCTGATGATGCGTTACGACGATGCCGAGCGCCGTCTCGGGGAGGCACTGACCGCCATCGCAATGAACATCCGCGATAACGCGGGCAACTACGAAGACGTCGAGGCCACTAACGCGGATAGCTTCTCGTCGATCGCGCCGTCCTCAGGCCTGGCCCTGTAAGCCCACGAAGAGAATTCAGAGAGTTAAAGGAGAACACCATGACTGTCATCAAGTACCAATTCGCCTCGATCTCAAACACATCCCAGGACATTCTGCAGTCGGCACTCACGATCGACGGCCAGCTCGAGGACCTGAAGGCGCGGTTGCGCCCCATGGTGGACAGCTGGGACGGTGAAGCAGCTGAGGCGTACCAGATCCACCAGGCGAAATGGGATGCCGCGGCAGAGGAGCTGAACGAGATCCTCACCGTCATCGGCAACACCGTCGAAAACGGCAACTCCCGGATGAAGGCGGTCAACACCGCCGCCGCTAACAGCTGGGCCTAAGTACGCCACACACTGCCGTTCCCTTTTTGCAAGCGTCTTAAAGCTGCACTGACCGTTCCTATTCGGTTGGCGTGGGCGGACGCGACGTTGGGCACCGACGCGTGGCGCGGACAGAGGGGGATCAGGTTTTGCCGCGCCGCCGCAGGGAAACTTCTGCGGCGGCGTTTTGGTGTTTCGGCAGGTGGTGCTCTAGGGTTAACGGTCTGTGTGTTGTCTCCGACCGGCGCTCGCTCTGCGGTAGCTGGTCACCTCACATCCGGGTCTCCACCGGCCGCCGGAATGTGAGGGGGGAGCGGGCGCACATGGCCGGCAGCCTCTAGATACAGACTTCAAGGAGTCCATGTATGTCTACTTACCACCCGAAGAGCGGTGACATTACCCGTCAGTGGTACGTCATCGACGCTACCGACGTGGTGCTGGGCAAGCTTGCTTCTACCGTGGCAGACCTACTGCGCGGTAAGCACAAGCCGCAGTTCGCACCGAACGTCGACACCGGCGACCACGTCATCGTGATCAACGCCGACAAG
Organism: Corynebacterium genitalium ATCC 33030; assembly: GCF_000143825.1. Taxonomy (NCBI): domain Bacteria; kingdom Bacillati; phylum Actinomycetota; class Actinomycetes; order Mycobacteriales; family Corynebacteriaceae; genus Corynebacterium; species Corynebacterium genitalium. The sequence continues at coordinate 224,871 of NZ_CM000961.1, read as the reverse complement.
GTCCACATTTCGTCCAACAAGCGCGATCGTGAGATGCGCTACCGCCACTCCGGTTACCCGGGTGGCCTGAAGTCCATGACCCTGGGCCGTGCTCTCGATGAGCGCGCGGACCGCGTCATCGAAGAGGCTGTCAAGGGCATGATGCCGCACAACCGCCTCTCCCGTGAGTCCATTAAGAAGCTTCACGTCTACGTCGGTGCCGAGCACCCGCACGAGGCGCAGAAGCCCGAGAACTTCGAGCTTAAGCAGGTGGCGCAGTAATGACCGAGCCGAACAACACCCCCGACAACATCGCTGACGCAGCCCTTGAGACTGACCTCACCGACGTCGACGCCGCAACCGCTGCGACCGAAGAGTTCAACTACACCATCGGCGACGCCGTGGCAGTCGAGGATGAGACCGCTGGCGCTGAGGAGACCGTCGAGGTCGCGTCCTTCCACGAGGGCCCGATCCAGACCGTCGGCCGCCGCAAGCGCGCCATCGCCCGTGTCACCGTCGTCGAAGGCGAGGGCAAGATCACGGTCAACGGCCGCGAGTTCGAGGACTACTTCCCGAACAAGCTGCACCAGCAGGACATCCTGTCCCCGCTGACGCTGCTGGAGCGCGAAGGCCAGTTCGACATCAAGGCCAACATCAACGGTGGTGGCCCGACCGGCCAGGCTGGTGCTCTGCGCCTGGCCATCGCCCGCGCCCTGAACGTGTACAACCCGGCTGAGCGCCCGACCTTGAAGAAGGCTGGCTACCTCACCCGCGACGCACGTGCCGTCGAGCGCAAGAAGGCTGGTCTGCACAAGGCCCGCCGTGCCCCGCAGTACTCCAAGCGTTAATCGCGGTTACTGCTTCACAAGCGCCGTCACCCTTTGCGGGTGGGGGCGCTTTTCGCTTATCGACGCATTACCAACCTGAAAATCCCCTAAGGCATAATGGTGTCTCATGACTCGACTGTTTGGAACTGACGGTGTCCGTGGCTTGGCCAATGAAGCTCTGACCGCGCCTTTGGCGCTGAAGCTGGGCCAGGCAGCGGCCACGGTGTTGACGCAGACGAAGCGTTCCGACCAGCGTCGTGCGACCGCCATCATCGGCCGCGACCCGCGCGTGTCGGGGGAGATGCTGGCGGCGGCAATGGCAGCCGGTATGGCATCGAAAGGTGTGGACGTGCTCCGCGTCGGAGTCATCCCGACGCCGGGCTTGGCGTTCCTCACTGACGACTACGGCGCGGATATCGGCGTGATGATCTCCGCGTCCCACAACCCCATGCCGGACAACGGCATCAAGTTCTTCTCCGCCGGCGGCAAGAAGCTCCCTGACGACGTGGAGAACGACATCGAGGAGGAGATGGCCCACATCGATGAGGGCGGACCAACCGGCACCGGCATCGGCCGCATCATCGAGGAGTCCCCGGAAGCCCACGACCGCTACTTGGACCACCTCAACGCCTCGGTGACCACTCGTCTCAACGGCCTGAAGGTCGTCGTAGACTGCGCCAACGGTGCCGCCTCCCGACTTGCGCCGGAGGCCTACGCAGAAGCCGGGGCGAAGGTCATCCCGATCTTCAACAAGCCCAACGCCTTCAATATCAACGACAACTGCGGATCTACTCACATCTCCCAGGTGCAAAAAGCCGTTGTCGAGCACGGCGCTGATTTGGGCCTGGCCCACGACGGCGATGCCGACCGCTGCCTGGCTGTCGATGCCGAGGGCAATGTTGTCGATGGCGACCAAATTATGGCGATTCTGGCTTTGGGCCTGAAGGAGAAGTCGTCGTTACGCAAAAACACGCTCGTGGCTACCGTGATGAGCAACCTCGGGCTGAAGCTTGCCATGGAGCGCGAGGGCATCGCTGTGCTGGAGACGAAGGTGGGCGACCGATACGTGCTCGAGGAACTCGCGCGCGGCGATTACTCACTCGGCGGCGAGCAGTCCGGCCACATCGTGCTGCCGTCCCGCGCGACGACGGGCGATGGAACGTTGAGCGGCCTGATGATCATGGAGCGCATGGCCGAAACCGGCGCGACACTGAAAGAGCTGGCCAGCGTGATGACGGTGCTGCCGCAGGTGCTCATCAACGTGCCCGTGTCGGACAAGTCGCTCATCCTGGACAACCCCGAGGTCAAGGAAGCCACCGCCGCCGCAGAGGCCGAGCTTGGCTCGAGTGGCCGTGTGCTGCTGCGCCCCTCTGGTACCGAAGAGCTCTTCCGCGTCATGGTGGAAGCAGCGGAGGAGGAGCATGCGCGCAAGGTAGCTGGCAAGCTCGCCGCCACTGTCGCCTCTGTCTAGCGCGAGTGCGCTGAAAATGCCTTAAAGTAATTGGGGCAGCAGGGAACCAAAGGGGGGTCCGCGGCAGTCTAACTCTGTGTGAGGAATTCGACTGCCGCATGCGCGGCTTCATTTACGCGGGGGGATTGAACGTGAATGCACCTTTAGAGCTAGACACGGGTGAGATGCGGGAAGCGCTACGGGGCGCGATATCCCGGTATACCGAAGCGGTGGAGCTGCTCCGCCAGCAGCGGCCGAGCGTGGATCCGGCCTGTTTGGGGGAGGGGTTCACTAGCGACGCGGAACGCTTGGGGGCGGCCATGACCGCGGTCCATGAGAACACTCTCGCGCGTTTGCAGGAGCGGATACGCCATTACGAGTCGATTCTCGCGCTCACCGACGATGTCGAGTCCACGGATGAGGGCAACGCCGCACCGATGGAGGCTGTGCTGAGGAGGTTCACCCGTGGGTAACGCGCAGGTCAAAGACCGCCTCAACGCTGTCACGCGGGAAGTAGCCGCAATAAATGGTGTCTCCTCCGGAGACTTGAACCAGATCAACGCCAAGGTGAGTGACATCTCGGCGAAGTTGGACTATACCAACGGGAAAGACACCAGCGCCCTGCCCACCGAAGCCGCGCGGGTCAACCCCAAAGGGGACCAACCAGGCGGCAAGTCACTCCCTGGCGGCCGCTCGGGCGGCTGGGGCATTGTGGGCCTTCTCGTCGAGCTGGCGCCATTGGCGTTCGGCGCGATCAATTCCGCAGGCGACTGGCTGCGGGATATTGGGATCACCGGCCATGAGGATGACCTCGATGAGGGCCAGCGCGAACTAGATCGCTGCCTTGAGGATCTGCGTACCGAAACAGGAGAGTGTGTCAATGCCGTCGATGAGATCGATTCCAACGCGGAAGACGGCGTGCTGGCGATCCTGGATACGTTGCTCAAGTTCCTCCCCTTGGCGCGCGCTGTATCGTCGCCGCAGAACGAGGCTGCCGCGCTCTTGCCCGTCGTCAAAGCGCTGATGTACGTCGAGAAAACCATCGACGACCGCAATGAGAGCATGCGCCAATGCTACGAACACCTGGAGTCCCTCTACGACGAAGTTGGCCAGCTCCCATCCCCGTCCGCGAAGGAGTACTACCCGCCTAACGGCGGCGCACCTACTAGCCCAGAGGGCGAACCGGACACGCCAAAACAAACCGAACAGCCGGAGCAGAAGGAACCGCCGGTTGATGGACCACCGCTGAAGGAGCAGCCCCCGACTGGAGCGACGGAAGCGCCCGTGAAACCGGCTGGACCCCAGGCAGCACCTGCCCCAGAGCCCGCCCCGGGACCTGCTCCGGTTGCTGCACCTGCCCCGTCGGTTCAGGCCGCGCCCCCAAGCGCCGAGTCTGTGACCATGCCGACTATTCCGGCGAGCGTGGCGACGGAGCCCGCAGGGTTCACCGCGAGTGCTGGCGGAGCGAACCTCAACGTGAATATCAACGTCGGCCTGGGTGGTGATCTCGGAGGAGTCCCACCCGCTCCTGCGGCTCCAACGGCACCTCCCGTGCTTCCCACACCGCCCTCTCTTCCCGCGGTCCCTCCGGTGGGGCCGGTGGGCCAAGCCGCAATCGGCCAGTTCATTGCTGGGGTGGAGGAGTTCAAGAACATGGTGATGGACTGTCTCTCCGAAACGGAACTCCCGCCGGCGGCAGACTGCGAATGCCCGCCGGAGGCGCCCGAGACGGAATCGGACACCCTGCCTGAAAAACCGGCACCGGACCACCAGGCACCGGAAAAACCCGCACCGGAGAACCCAGCAACTGAACAACCAGCAACTGAACAACCGGAGGAGAAGCTGGCCCCGCCACCCGAGCTTGCTGAGGTCAAGGAGCCTCCGCCACCGCCGAAACAGTCAGTGGCACCCGCCGGTGCGGGCGAGCCGGGCCAAACGAGCGACGCAACCGACGTTGCCCCAGAGGAGCCGCACCAGCCAGCCGAACCTGCAGCGCCGCACACCGACTCCAGCGGCATTGACACCGGTTCTGACACAAACGAGCGCACGAGGAAGACGAGGACGTGGTGATGGACTTCAAGGATTTTGTCGATCAGTTCAACCAGCGCACCGCGCGCCGCATGGCGGAGTTCGAACTGGTGCTGCAGCAGACTCAACAGCAAATGGAGCAGACTGCACGGCAGCAGGCTCTCGCCAAGGAAATGAATATTCAGAAGCCGCCGACCACCACCCCGCGCGGAGGTTACCGTGGTGTCCGCCACGGCAAAGTGCAGGGTGTGCTGCGGAGGGAAGGGCCGACAGGGGCCGGATCCGAGCAGGGCTAACGCCAGGCGGCAGGGCGAACCCGCACGCTGGAGTTAGAAGATGCTCTTCGTGTCCGAGCGTGCGAAGCCGGCGTGATCGGCGAGGTCCTTGCCCACGATGGATTCCACACCCTTGCCGGCGGCATCCATCTCGGAGAAGTCTGCATACTTCTTCTCGTCAGCGAGCTGGTGCAGGAAGAACCCGGTTAACAGGCCGCGGATGGTCTCTTGGACGCTGGTCTTGGACTTGCCCACGCCCAGCAGCATCTTGCGGAAGTTGTCCTCGGTGAGTGCTTGCTGGTTGCCCTTCTTCACCGTGCGGTAGGCGACGGGGCCAGCCCAGTTGTAGGCCAGCTTGGCGGGGTTGCCCGGATCGAAGATCGCGTCCGAGTCCTCATCGGGGCCGATGATCATGCCCGGCTTGAACATGGTGCGGGACGCCTCAACGGCGGAAGGGGCGACGGATGCCGGGTAGACAGGTGCAACTGCCTTGACCTTGTCGTTGTCCACGCTGGCGAGGACGGCGCAGCCGCCGCCCATGCCGTGGCCGGCCACACCGAGCTTGCCCGGGGAAATGGTGACGTTGCCGTTGCCCATGCGCACCCCACCCAGGATCTGCAGGCAGGTCTCCAGGTCGGCGGCGTAACCGGCGTGGTTCGGGTTGAAACCGCGCTCCGTGTCCGGCACGGCGACGGCGATGCCCCAGCTAGCCAGGTGGCGCAGCGTCTTCTCGTAGTTGGCGGCGCTCGTCATCCAGTCGTGGCCGAATGCCACGCCGGGGATGGCGGTGCCTTCGGCAGGCAGGTAGACCTTGCCGGGCAGGCCGGTGTATCCAAGGTCGCCCTCCATGACGCGGTAGGGGCCTCGCTTGGACAGTTCGCTGAGCTTCTTCAAGTTCGCAGACACGCCCCCAAGACTACTGCATACGCCGGGCGGAGGGAGCAGCTGACGTTGGTTAGTAGTGATGGGTCAGACATGGCTATCCTTAAGCGCATGTGTGGAATCGTGGGATACGTAGGAGACCAGCAGGCACTCGGCATCGCGCTCGACGCCCTGAGGCGCATGGAGTACCGCGGGTATGACTCCGCCGGTATCGCTGTAGTGGGTCAAGGCAGCTTGGACGTCGCAAAGCGTGCGGGCAAACTGCAGAACCTCGAGGACAGAATCGAAGAAATTGGCGCAGAGAACCTGGCTGGCACCACGGCGATCGGGCACACCCGCTGGGCTACGCACGGCCGCCCGACGGATGAGAACGCCCACCCCCACATGTCGTTCGACGGCAAGGCTGCCATCGTCCACAACGGCATCATCGAGAACTTCGCGTCCCTGCGCGAGGAGTTGGAGCGCTCCGGGATTGAGATGCAGTCCGAAACCGACTCGGAGGTCGCTGCCCACCTGCTCGCTCTCGCCTATAACGAGGGGGAGACGGCGGGGGACTTCAAGGAGTCGTCGCTAAGCGTGCTGCGCAAGCTCGAGGGCGCGTTCACCATTCTCTTTGTGCACGCTGACCACCCGGACCAGATCATTGCCGCGCGCCGCTCGACCCCGCTCATGGTCGGTGTGGGCGAGGGCGAAATGTTCCTCGGCAGCGACGTCGCCGCATTCATCGAGTACACGAAGAACGCCGTGGAGCTCGAATCGGATTCCGTCGTGGTGATCACGAAGGACGACTACGAGGTGCTGCATTTCGACGGCACTCCGGCCCAGTCCAAACCCTTCACCATCGACTGGGACTTGGAAGCTGCAGAAAAGGGCGGCTTCGATTCCTTCATGATGAAGGAGATCTACGAGCAACCGGCAGCTGTGCGCGACACCCTGGCCGGCCACTGGGACGGCGAGCGCGTCATCCTCGATGAGAACAGCATCTCTGAGCGTGAACTGAAGTCCTTCAACCAGGTCTTCGTGATCGCTTGTGGCTCCGCCTACCACTCCGGACTGGCTGCGAAGTACGCCATTGAGCACTGGGTGCGCATTCCGGTGCAGATCGAGGTGGCGTCCGAGTTCCGCTACCGCGACCCGGTGCTGGATGAGCGCACTTTGGTGCTGGCCATCTCCCAATCCGGCGAGACCGCCGACACCCTCGAGGCTGTCCGCCACGCCAAGACGCAGGGCGCGAAAGTGCTGGCAGTGTGCAACACCAACGGCTCCCAGATCCCGCGCGAGTCCGACGCTGTGCTCTACACCCACGCCGGGCCCGAGATCGGTGTGGCGTCGACGAAGGCGTTTTTGGCGCAGGTCGCCGCGAACTACATCGTCGGCCTGGCACTCGCCCAGGCGAAGGGCACGAAGTACCCGGATGAGATCCGCGATATCTGGGCGGAACTCGAAGCCATCCCGGAGAAAATCGAAGCCGCGCTGGGCAACCACGACACGTGCAAGCACATCGCGGAGACCCTCGGTGCTGTGAAGACCATGCTCTTCCTCGGCCGTGGCGTCGGTTTCCCGATCGCACTCGAGGGCGCGCTCAAGCTCAAGGAGCTGGCGTACATCCACGCGGAAGGCTTTGCCGCCGGCGAGCTCAAGCACGGCCCGATCGCGCTGATCGAAGACGACCTGCCCGTCGTGGTCATCGTCCCGAGCCCGCGCGGCGTGTCCCAGCTGCACTCCAAGATCGTCTCCAACATCCAGGAGATCCGCGCCCGCGGTGCCAAGACGATCGTCATCGCGGAAGAAGACGACACCGCCGTCGAACCGTACGCGAACTGGCTCATGCGCATCCCGCAGTCACCGACGATCATGCAGCCGCTGCTGGCCACCGTTCCGCTGCAGTTCCTCGCGGCGTTCATTGCACGCGAGTGCGGCAACGAGGACATTGACAAGCCGCGCAACCTGGCCAAGTCGGTCACTGTCGAGTAGCGCTTACAGATGCTTTCGGCCCTCGGGTTCGCCTTCGTCGACTCGATCAACCTCCTACTCATCGGGGTGATCGTGGCGGTGGGCATCATTGTGCCGCGCGGCAGCAGCCAGTACGCGCGCACGGTGAGTCTGCTCATCGCCGGGGACTGGCTGGGTGTGGCGTCGCTCGCCTTCATCATGCTGGCGCTTTTCGACGGGCTCGGCTCGGTCGTCCACCGCTTCGTCGAAGGACCGATCTTCGGAATTCTGCTCATTGCCACCGGCCTGGTCACAGGGCTGTTGGCGCTGCGCGGTGGGGACAACTCCGCCCTGGTGTCGCGCATTCTGGAACCGCTGCGCACCCCCTCGCCGACGACTGTTGTGGTCGGTTTCATCCTCGGGTTGATCCAGTCGGCCACGTCCGTGCCGTTCTACGGCGGATTGGCCGTGCTGTCGACGGCGGGGGTTGAGCTGGCGACCCGGTACACCTTCCTCATTCTCTACGCCACCGTTGCGTTGAGCCTGCCCACCGTGTGCGCTCTGCTCGTGGGGTGGGTGCGACGGGCCCCGCTCAGCCCCGCTGGCCGCGCCTTCGACTGGGCTCGCGACAACTCCGAAAAGGTCTCTCTTGGCGCGACCTGGTTCGTGGCGGCACTGCTGGTCTTGCTCGGTGTGATCCACTTCGTGTAGCCCGTGCGGGTGCGTGTGCGTACGCGGCGGGCCCTAAGCCTGCTCGCGGCGCCTAGAAGACTGCTGGCGCTTATTAGCCGCATCGCATACTTCTGACCAGCAGGTTCAGTTGAGCAGTATTCTGAAAAAGCCCGAGCAGTATTCCGGCAAGCGGGCCTTTGGCACAATATTCCCCATGAGTCCCGCCACACTCCACATCGACCTGGACGCGATCGCGCACAACACCGCCCTGCTCAAACGGGGTGCCGGTGCCGCGAAACTGATGTGCGTGGTCAAGGCGAATGCGTACAACCACGGGGTGGAGCGCGTCGTTCCGGTCATGGACAAGGCTGGAGCGGACGCGTTCGGGGTGGCCACCCTCGCCGAAGCCTCCCAGGTCAAACGTCTCACCGACAAGCCAGTCCTCGCATGGATGTGGGCCCCCGGCGAACCCATTCCTGCAGGCATCGAGGTCGGTGCCCCCACACTGACGCACCTGCGCACGCTTATCGACGTTTCCCCCCACACCCCCGTCCACCTCATGCTCGACACAGGCATGAACCGCTCCGGAATTGACGAGGAGGACTGGGCCGATGCGTTCGCGATAGCCACGAACGCTGGCCTCACTGTCAGGGGCGTGATGTCCCACCTTGCCTGCGCTGATGAACCGGGCAACCCGTTCAACACGGAGCAGTACGAGTCCTTTCAGCGTGGCATTGCCCTGGCCCGCAGCATGGGGCTGGACGTGCCGTGCAACCACCTGGCGAACTCTCCCGGCACGCTGTCCCGCAAGGAGCTGGCCTTCGAGCAGATCCGGGCAGGAGTGGCGCTGTACGGGCTTGACCCCGTCGCGCCGGAAACAGGGCCGGAAGCAGCGCCCGGAACCGCGCCGAACACCGACTTCGACCGCGCCCAGCTGCGCCCGGCGATGACGTGGTCGGCGGAGATCGTCGCCGTGAAACTCATCGGAAAGGGTGAGGGTGCGAGCTACGGGCTGACGTGGACTGCGCCGGAGGACGGGTACACGGCGGTCGTGCCTGTTGGGTATGCCGACGGGCTTCCGCGCGCCTGGCAGGACGCGGTCGAGGTGACGGTGAACGGTGCGCGATATCCGCAGGTCGGACGGATATGCATGGACCAGTTCATCGTCTGGCTCGGCGACAACCCAGCCGATGTGCAACCAGGAGACACCGCCGTCATTTTCGGCGAGGGCGGCATGACTGCGGCTGAGCTGGCGGACCGCGCCGGGACGATCCACTACGAGGTGGTGTGCTCCCCCTGCGGGCGAGTTGAGAGACAATACAGCCATGAAACCTCCCTTTGATCAGCCCGGGCGCACGGAATGCGCCACCGCCGAGGACACGCGCGCGTTCGGTAAGCAGCTCGGTGCGAGCCTGGAAGCAGGGGATATGGTCATCCTCGACGGCCCACTCGGGGCGGGCAAGACCACGCTGACGCAGGGAATTGCTCAGGGGATGGGGGCGAAAGGCCGGGTGACCAGCCCGACCTTCATCATCGCCAGGGAGCACAAGAACACCGGTGACGGCCCAGCGCTCGTGCACGTGGACGCCTACCGTCTTCTCGACAGCGTCGGTGGAACTGGCACGGCGGATCCGCTGGGAGAGCTCGACGCTCTCGACCTCGATTCGGAGTTGGAAGATGCCGTCGTGGTGGCGGAATGGGGTGGTGGGCTGGTGGAACAGTTGACCTCCCGCTACCTGTTGGTCACCCTCAACCGCGACGCTCTCGACGAGGGGCGGGTTATCTCGTGGGCGCCAGCGGGGTAGGGTTGGACGCATGCAAAAGCTCTCAGCAAGCCAGAAGGGCTGGACGGGAATCGTCATCGCTCTGTGGATCATCGCGTTGGTGGCCATGATGTTCCTCATGCCTAAATCCTCGTCGTCGAAGAACGCTGCCGGGGAACCGACGCCCGTGTCGGAGGCGGATGCATCCGGTTCGCTTGTTTCTACGTTGGAGGAGATGGAGCCGTCGACGAGCGATGCGGTTGCGGCCGAGGTGATTGACCTGCGCTATGTCTACGGTGAGGACATCACGGCGTTCATTCCGCTGTGCAAGGAAGAGCCGCAGGAGCTTATCGACGCAAAGTTGAAGGCCGCTGAGAGCGTCAAGGACCAGATCGATCTCGAGTCCGGCAACAGCTACGTCCTGCTCACCTCGGATGTGGAGAAGGGTTTCGAGGCCGTGGACACCATCCCGAACGACGTGATGGACCTGTGCAACGGCAACTACTTCAACCAGTACGTCAGCACCGAGAACGGGTTCCCGGTGCACTGGGACGGCGGCAAGTGGCGCTTCGGGCCGCGCGTGCAGTAGATGAACGTTCTGGCGATCGACACTGCGACGACGGATCTTGTCGCCGGGATCGTCGACACGGATACCGGCGCTGACGCCCGCGTTCTCGCGGAGGCGGTGACGGAAACCCGCGCGCACAACGAGCTGCTGGTGCCCACCGTCATGGAGCTGCTGTCGCAAGCAGGGCTCGAGTTCAGTGATCTTGACGCTGTGGTTGTCGGCTGTGGCCCTGGCCCATTCACGGGCCTGCGCGTGGGCATGTCCACGGCTGCTGCTTTTGGGCAGGCGCTGGGCATTCCGGTGCATGGTGTGTGCACCCACGATGCGGTCGCGGCGCTTGCGCAGCAGGAGCACTGGGAGGGCAGCAGCCTGATCGTCACCGATGCCCGCCGCCGCGAGGTGTACTGGGCCCGCTACGAAGCCGCGCGGCGCATGGCGGGGCCAGATGTCGTTGCACCCGCCGCGCTGGACGTGGCCCGTGCAGACGTGATCAGTTGCCCGGAAAGTTTGCGCGGACAGTTGCCCGCCGAGCTTATCGACGTCGCCCGCCACATCACCTACATCCCCCCGCATCCCGCGGGCCTTGTCGCAGCGGCTGACTTGGCCGCAACTCCCGAACCGCTGGCGCCGCTGTATCTGCGTCGTCCGGACGCGAAGGAACCGGCTCCGAAGCCGAAGTCGCCGGCGATCCCGGACGTGGACGTGTAGATGTTCCTGCGTGAGTTGAAGAAGGCCGACGCGTCTGCCGTCGCCGCAATCGAGGCCGACCTGTTCGCTGACGAGAGTCCGTGGTCGCGCGATGTTTTCCTGGTACAGTTCGCGCACCCGCACACGTTCTACGTCGGAGTGTTCGCAGGGGCTGAGCATGCGGAGGCGGAGCTGGTCGGCTACGCGGGCCTGGCTAAGCTCGGCCCCCGCAACGATCCCGAGTTCGAAGTGCACACCATTGCCGTGGCCCGCGAACACCAGGGCGAGGGGATCGGGCGGGTGCTCATGGAGGAGCTCGTGCACGTTGCGGATGCGTACGACGGGCAGATGTTTCTCGAGGTTCGCGTGGACAACACCGCGGCGATTAGGCTTTATGAGCAATTCGGTTTCACCGAGATCGGCCTGCGCAAGGGTTATTACCAGCCATCTGGCGCGGACGCGTACACCATGATGCGGCACAGTCTGAGCGAAAGGAGTGGAGCATGATCATTCTCGGCATCGAGTCCTCCTGCGATGAAACAGGCGTCGGCATTATCCGTCTCTCACCGGACGGCTCGATGGCGGTGCTTGCCGACGTTGTCGCGTCGTCGATGGCCGAGCACGCTCGCTTCGGCGGTGTCGTCCCGGAGATTGCTTCGCGTGCCCACCTGGAGGCTATGCCGCCGGTGATGGAGGAGGCGCTGGGGCAAGCGGGCGTCGATAAGCCAGATGCTGTCGCCGCGACTGTCGGCCCAGGGCTCGCCGGCGCTTTGCTCGTGGGGGCCTCTGCCGCGAAGGCGTACGCCGCAGCGTGGGGTGTGCCGTTCTACGGGGTCAACCACCTCGGCGGGCACGTCGCGGTGGCCAACTTGGATGGGGCTGAGGAATTGCCGCACTCCATCGCGCTGCTTGTCTCCGGCGGGCACACGCAGATTCTTGAGGTGGATGCCGTGGGCAAGCCGATGCGCGAATTGGGCAGCACGCTTGACGACGCTGCTGGCGAGGCCTACGACAAAGTCGCCCGGCTTTTGGGACTCGGGTATCCGGGCGGGCCGGTGATCGACAAGCTGGCGGCGCAGGGAAATCCGGACGCGATCCGGTTCCCGCGCGGGCTGTCGCGTGCCGAGGATCTGCGCGGCGAGCACCGCTACGACTTCTCCTTCTCCGGATTGAAAACTGCTGTAGCGCGGTACGTTGAGGCGGCGGAGCGGGACGGCGCCGTCATCTCCATCGAGGATGTGTGCGCCTCGTTCCAGGAGGCTGTCGTCGACGTGCTCACCGCGAAAGCAATGATGGCCTGCGAGGACACCGGTGCGCGCACGCTGCTGCTTGGCGGGGGAGTCGCGGCGAACTCCCGCCTGCGGGCAGTAGCTGAGCAACGCTGTGCGGCTGCAGGAGTTGAACTGCGTGTGCCGCGATTCAAGCTCTGCACGGACAACGGGGTCATGATCGCGGCGTTGGCCGCACAGCTGATTCACGAGGGTGCAGAACCGTCGCCGCTGTCGACGGCCACAGACACTGCCCTCGAGGTGGAAACGCCACTGGTCACCGGCTAGGTGGTGCCAGCGATGCGCTTGCCGAGCGCACGTGGGCATTTAGAGCTAACGTGAAGATGATTCACGCAGAAACACCACCCATAAACTGTGAAAGGACCTCTAGCTATGAGCTCTCGTAAGGACCACGAGCGTTTCGGTTTCCTGGTGTACCCGGACCTGACCTACCACCGCATTGTCTTCGGCACCGGTAGCGCCGAGCAGTTCCTCGGCCCGACCGTGCAGGAGCAGGTCGAGGTCGCATTCGTCCAGCAGGACAACGAGTTCCAGGCGATCTACTCCCCGGAGGCCCGTGAGCAATGCGCAGCCCCGAACCCGGTCGCGTCGATGGCCCGCAACCAGGCAGCCACCGACAACCCGAACTTCCTCACCGACCCGGTGCACGCTATCTCCGGTCCGGTGATCTTCACCGGCCGCGGCGGCAAGAGCATTGACGACGAGATTGTCACCCAGATCAAGCAAGCCATCCGTGCTGTGCGCAACTTCATCAACGACAACGGTGAAGAGTACGAGCTGTGGCGCAACGCCGTGCTCAACATGGGCTCCCCGCAGGAGTAGACCTGCTGTAGAGCTTCGGGCCTTAACCTTCGGGCCGGGTAGACGTGGAGTTCGCTGCAGGCGGACACTGCGGACTCGGCCCTTGTTGTTACCTAGCACTCGCGAGGGTAGAGTGCTAACCAGGTTTTGGGCACAGTTTGTTCACCCGCGACGACGGCTGCGCACCGACCGAAGAAGAAACCAAGTCTGAAACGAAAGGTTTTCAAACCGTGGCAAACGTCAACATCAAGCCCCTGGAGGACAAGATCCTCGTCCAGATCGTCGAGGCTGAGACCACCACCGCCTCCGGCCTGGTCATCCCGGACTCCGCTCAGGAGAAGCCGCAGGAAGCGACCGTCATCGCCGTCGGCCCGGGCCGCTGGGACGACGAGGGTGAGCACCGTATTCCGGTGGACGTCAAGGAAGGCGACACCGTGATCTTCTCCAAGTACGGCGGCACCGAGCTGAAGTACGACGGCGAGGAGTACCTCCTGCTGTCTGCTCGTGACCTGCTGGCCGTCGTCGAAAAGTAAAAGGCGGGATTAATCCCCAATGGCAAAACTGATTGCATTTGATCAGGAGGCCCGCGAGGGCATCCAGCGCGGCGTGGACACGCTGGCTGACTCCGTGCGCGTCACGCTCGGCCCCCGCGGCCGCAACGTCGTGCTGGACAAGGCTTTCGGCGGCCCCGTCGTGACCAATGACGGCGTGACCATCGCCCGCGAGGTCGACCTCGAGGATCCCTTCGAGAACCTCGGTGCGCAGCTGGTCAAGTCCGTCGCTGTGAAAACCAACGACATCGCCGGTGACGGCACCACTACCGCGACACTGCTCGCTCAGGCCCTGGTCAACGAAGGTCTGCGCAACGTCGCTGCTGGCGCCAACCCGATTGAGTTGAACAAGGGCATCTCCGCAGCCACTGAGAAGGTTGTCGAGGAGCTCAAGGCCCGCGCCACCGATGTCTCCTCCAGCGAGGAAATCGCGAACGTGGCCACCGTCTCCTCCCGCGACCCGGAGGTCGGCGAGATGGTCTCCGGCGCCATGGACAAGGTGGGCAAGGACGGTGTTCTCACCGTTGAGGAGTCCCAGTCCATCGACTCCTACGTGGACGTTACCGAAGGAATCTCCTTTGAGAAGGGCTTCTTGTCCCCGTACTTCATGACCGACCCGGAGGCCGGCCAGGCTGTCCTGGAGAACCCGCTGGTTCTGCTGGTGCGCAACAAGATCTCCTCCCTGCCGGAGTTCCTTCCGGTGCTGGAAAAGGTCGTGGCCACCTCCCGTCCGCTGCTCATCATTGCCGAGGACGTTGAGGGTGAGCCGCTGCAGACCCTCGTGGTCAACTCCATCCGCGGCGCCCTCAAGGTCGTTGCCGTGAAGTCCCCGTACTTCGGTGAGCGCCGCGCTGCATTCATGGACGACCTCGCTGTGGTCACCGAGGCCACCGTGGTCGATCCGGAGCTGGGCATCAACCTCAAGGACATCGAGCTCGACGTCCTGGGTAGCGCTCGCCGCGTCACCGTGGACAAGGATGACACCGTCATTGTCGACGGCGCAGGTTCCGCCGAGGCAGTGGAGAACCGCCGCGGCCAGATCCGCCGCGAGATCGAGAACACCGACTCCACCTGGGACAAGGAAAAGGCCGAGGAGCGCTTGGCCAAGCTCTCCGGCGGCATCGCCGTCATTCGCGTCGGCGCGCCGACCGAGACCGAGGTCAACGAGCGCAAGTTGCGCGTCGAGGACGCTATCAACGCTGCCCGCGCCGCCGCGCAGGAAGGCATCATCGCCGGCGGTGGTTCCGCACTGGTGCAGATCGCGAACGAGCTGCAGAAGTATGCGGAAGAGTTCGACGGCGAGCAGAAGGTCGGCGTCCAGGCTGTCGCGCGCGCACTGACCAAGCCCGCTTTCTGGATCGCCGAGAACGCCGGTCTGGACGGATCCGTGGTCGTGTCCAAGATCGCTGAGCTGCCCAACGGTGAAGGCTTCAACGCCGCCACCCTCGAGTACGGCAACCTCATCGAGCAGGGCATCATCGACCCCGTCAAGGTCACCCACTCCGCAGTGGTCAACGCTGCGTCTGTGGCACGCATGGTGCTCACGACCGAGGCATCGGTCGTGGATAAGCCTGCCGAAGAAGACGAGCACGCAGGGCACCAGCACTAGAGCTGCACGCCCGCGCGTGATCGCGCAGCAAACGCCCCATCGGAACACGGTGGGGCGTTTTGCTGTGCCGGACGCGCCTAGCGTGCGGCGACGGCGACCTTCTTGCCGCCGCGGCTGCGGTTGCCGCGCAAAGTGGCGTGACGCTCAGACTCGCTCATACCGCCCCAGATGCCGTACGGTTCAGCGACAGCGAGAGCGTGGGCGCGGCACTGCTCGAGCACCGGGCAGCCCAAGCAAATAGCTTTCGCCCGGTTCTCGCGCTGGGTGCGGGCACGGCCGCGCTCCCCGTCCGGGTGGTAGAAGACATCGGACGCCTCTCCGCGGCAAGCGCCGTGGAGCTGCCAATCCCAAAAATCAGCGTTGGGGCCGGGCAGTTGCGAAGGCATGGACATCGTAGGCATTCTTTGCGGTCTCCTGAGGTAGCGATCCGTTCGTGCTTTGCTTGATGGGGAGCCAAGCACCGACAAGGGAGTGTTCACTGTGCGGGTAAACAACGGGTTTCTGTCAGGTGTCGCCCAGTTTGAACACAGAGAGTTCGGCATTCTGGCGCGTCGATGAGCAGCGAAAATGTGCCAAGGTTAAAGCTCGGTGAATTATTCTTAGTTTTCCAGTTGGGGGTGTCGGGGAGTATGCGTACGATGGACGGGTCCCTGGCAACGAGCGAGCAAAGGAGAGGCGTGTCAGGAGTAGACACCGACAGCCGGCTGGCTCATCTTGTGCCGCGAGCACAAGAGGGGGACCGTCGAGCGTTAGAAGACATCATTCGAGTCGTGCACCCCATGGTGCTGCGGTACTGCCGTGCGCGCATCAACGGCGGCCGCACACCCACGGCGGAAGACGTCGCTCAAGAGGTGTGCCTCGCTGTGGCAACGTCTGTGGACAAGTACAAGGACACGGGCAAGCCGTTCATGGCTTTCGTTTACGGCATCGCGTTCAACAAAGTCACTGACGCTCATCGGGCCCTTTCGCGCGACAAAACAAACCCCACAGATGAGGTTCCTGACCAGGAGTTTTCCGGTCTCACGCCCGAGGATGCGGCGATGCAGATGGAAGGTAGTAACGCTGCGCGTGAATTGCTCGATCAACTAAGTGAGAAGGCGCGTGAGATTATCGTTTTGCGCGTGTTTGTCGGTCTTTCCGCCGAAGAGACAGCGGAAATCACCGGCAGTACAGCCGGTGCAGTCCGCGTCGCCCAACACCGAGCCTTGGCCACCCTGCGCAAGGCTCTCGAGAAGAAGCAAGGAGGGTAGCCGTGAAACCTCAAGATGCACACCGCAGCGATGAATTCCTGACAGCGCTGTCCCACGGTATTGACCCGTCCGACGGCCAAGACCAGCTGGCTACTCTCTTCTTGGAGCTGCGCGACGACGTTGAAGCGCCGATGCCGGAGGCTCCGACGTTGGAGGCCCCAGCGACGGAGGAGCTGATGCCGGTGGCCCCGATGCCGGAGGACCCGACGGTAGGGGAGCCTCTGGCGGGGGAACCGTTCTTGGACGAGTCGCTCTCGGACGAGCTGCTTGACGACGACTTGCTTGATGACGACGTGGATGCGGCCGTCGCCCCGGTACCGCTCGACGTTGAGCGCAAGAAGCGCCGCAGTTACCGCACCAGCCCATGGATGGCAGGTCTGGTCGGTGCAGCCGCCGCCACGGTCATGGTGGCCGGCACCGGTGCTGCGCTGTACAACGCCACCCCGGATTCACCGCTGTGGGGCCCGTCCCAGAAGCTGTTCGGTGGAAATACCGATTATGTGGAGCTGGCCAGCACGCTCGATGAGATCGACTCGAAGGCTGAAGAAGGCGACATCGAAGGTGCCCGCAGCCTGATCGAGCAACTGCGCTCGAGTTTGAAGGCGGAGCGCAGTGACCGCGGCGATCGCGGCAACTCGCAGCGCGGTACCACCTCGACCCCGCGTCCGGACAAGGAAACGGTCACGGTCACCACTGAGCGGAAGAAAGACGACGCAGAACGTCCGGCTTCCCAGCCGCCTGCACCAGATACCGTCACGGTGACAGTCGTGGTCACCGAGCCAGCAGCGACTGCGAACCCGGGCACTCAGCCGGCACCATCCAACGCTGCAACGCAAGCCCCGGCGCCGGCGCCGGCACCTGCGCCAGCTCCGTCTTCGGCCCCATCCGGGCCAGCACCGTCAGCGGCCCCGTCGAGCCCGGCCGCATCCTCCGACCAGGCAGGCTAACTAGCTGCGGTCTCGTGCTGCGTTAGCGCGCGTCGAGTCCGTCCAGGTAGCCCAGGGCGTAATCCCACGGCACATAAGCACGCTCGTTCGGTTCCGCGCTCGGCTCGTGGACCGGCGGCAGCTCGTTGTTGAGGTTGGCGATCATGTTGTTGATCATGATGTCCCAGTCATAGAAATGCACTTCATCGCAGTCTTCGCACATGAAGTAGATGCCTAGGATTCCGCGGGGGCCCAAGACTTCCTTGAACTCGCGGGTCTGGGCGAGGTCGCGGATGACGGCCTGGCGCTCCTCGGGCGTCAGTGGCTCCACGACCTCGTCGTCTTCGATGAAGGATGCCGGATCGTTGGGATCGTCGGCGAAGGGGTCGCGCGGCATCATGGAGTCAAAGTTCACGCCTTTCACCCTATTGCGGATCGGGGCGGAAGGACAATCGCGGGGTGTGGGCGCAAGGCACTATGCTATCTGCGTAAGTGCTTGAAGCGGTTGTAAGAAAGGGAGCGATAGGGCATGTCCAGCGAAGCCAATCAGCGAGTACACACCGGTGGGGACGACCCGAACAAGATCGCCCTGCGCGGCCTGACTTTCGACGACGTGCTGCTGCTCCCGGCAGAGTCCCACATCGTTCCCGGTGAAGTGGACACCTCCGCCCAGTTCAGCCGCAACATCCGCCTGGGCATCCCGGTTGCTTCCGCCGCAATGGACACCGTCACCGAGTCCCGCATGGCTATCGCCATGGCCCGCCAGGGCGGCATCGGCGTGCTGCACCGCAACCTGTCCGCCGAAGATCAAGCAGAGCACGTCGATGTGGTGAAGCGTTCGGAATCCGGCATGGTCACCGACCCGGTCACCGCGTCGCCGGACATGACCATCGCTGACGTGGATGCGCTGTGCGCCCGCTTCCGAATCTCCGGCCTGCCGGTCGTCGACGGCGACGGAGTGCTCGTCGGCATCATCACCAACCGCGACATGCGTTTCGAGCCGGACTTCTCCCGCCCGGTTGCCCAGGTCATGACTCCGATGCCGCTCGTCGTCGCCGAAGACGGCGTGAGCAAGGAAGAGGCGCTGAAGCTGCTGTCCGCCAACAAGGTGGAGAAGCTGCCAATCGTCGATAAGCAGGGCAAACTCACGGGCCTGATCACCGTGAAGGACTTTGTGAAGACCGAGCAGTTCCCGAACGCGTCCAAGGACTCCGAGGGGCGTTTGCTGGTCGCTGCGGGCATCGGCACAGGCGAGGACTCCTACTCCCGCGCGGGGCTGCTTGTCGACGCTGGCGTGGACGCCCTCATCGTCGACTCCGCCCACGCCCACAACAACCGGGTTTTGGACATGGTGGCGCGCGTGAAGAAGGACTTCGGCGACCGCGTCGATGTCGTCGGCGGTAACCTAGCCACCCGCGAAGCCGCCGCCGCGATGATCGAAGCCGGTGCGGACGCCATCAAGGTCGGCATCGGCCCGGGCTCCATTTGCACCACGCGTGTTGTCGCCGGTGTGGGCGCCCCGCAAATTACTTCCATCCTTGAAGCGTCCGTTCCTGCCCACCAGGCTGGCGTGCCCATCATCGCCGACGGCGGTATGCAGCACTCCGGTGACGTGGCTAAGGCGCTCGCGGCTGGTGCATCGACCGTCATGCTCGGCTCGATGCTCGCCGGCACGAAGGAAGCCCCAGGCGAGATCGTCGTTGTGGGTGGCAAGCAGTACAAGCGCTACCGCGGCATGGGTTCCATGGGTGCGATGCAGGGCCGCGGCCTGACAGGGGAGAAGCGTTCCTTCTCCAAGGACCGCTACTTCCAGGCTGACGTCACCAGCGAGGACAAGCTCGTGCCAGAAGGCATTGAAGGCCGCGTGCCCTACCGCGGCGAGCTGGACTCCATTACCCACCAGATCGTCGGCGGCCTGCGCGCAGCCATGGGCTACACCGGCTCCGCCTCCATCGAGGAACTGCAGACCAAGCGCTTTGTGCAGATCACCGCCGCCGGCCTGCGCGAGTCCCACCCGCACGACATCACGCAGACTGTCGAAGCTCCGAACTACAAGGGTTAATGCATGCGCGACTACGTTGAAATTGGCATCGGCCGCGAAGCCCGCCGCGCCTACAACCTGCGGGATATCGGGATCGTGCCTGCGCGCCGCACTCGTTCCTCGAAGGACGTGGACCTGAGCTGGCATATCGATGCCTACACCTTCGAGATCCCTTTCGCCTCCCACCCGACCGACGCTCTGGCCAGCCCTGAGTTCGTCATCGAGATGGGCAAGCAGGGTGGGCTAGGCGTGATCAACGCAGAAGGTCTCTGGGGCCGCCACGCCGATCTCGACGAAGCGATTGTGAAAGTGATCGCCGCCAAGCTCAATGCGGACGACACTGGCAAGCGCTCGACCTCTGCCGAGGACAGTGCTGTGAAGACCCTCCAGGAGCTCCACGCGGCGCCGCTGAATCACGACCTCTTATCGGAGCGCATCGCCCAAGTCCGCGACTCCGGTATTACCGTTGCGGTTCGCGTCAGCCCCCAGAACGCCCGCGAGCTAGCTCCCGTCGTGGTCAAGGCCGGCGCTGAAATCCTATTCATCCAGGGCGAGATCATCTCCGCCGAACACGTCCAGGAAGGCGGCGAGCCGCTCAACCTGAAGGAATTCATCGGCTCACTCGACGTTCCCGTCATCGCCGGCGGCGTGGCCGACTACACCACTGCGCTGCACCTGATGCGCTCTGGCGCAGCAGGCATCATTGTCGGGCAGGGGACAACGACGTCGGGTTCCGCGTTGGGCATCGGGACCCACATGGCCACCCAGATCGCCGACGCGGCCGCCGCCCGCCGCGAGTACCTCGACGAGACGGAAGGCCGGTACGTCCACATCATCGCTGACGGAGGAATCCACACCAGTGGAGATATTGCTCGGGCCGTAGCCTGCGGCGCCGATGCAGTCATGCTGGGCACCGCCCTCGCCTCTGCATCAGAGGCCGCAGCGTACGGTTACTACTGGCAGGCGCAAGCTGCGCACCCGCGGTTCCCGCGCGGCATCATCAAGAACACCAGCAGCTCATTCAGTTTCGGTTGGGGCCTCGACGACGCCGATGCCACCCAGGACGTGCTGAGCAATCTCCGAGAGAACAGCCCGAGCCTGAAGACCATCCTCCACGGCCCGAGCACCAGCACCTGGGGCGGCCACAACCTCGCCGGCGGCTTGCGCCGCGTCATGGCCAAGTGCGGCTACACCGACATCAAGAGCTTCCAGAAAGTCGACATCACCGTTTCCGGTTAGCGCGCCTGCTTCGGCGCGCTCCCGCGGTCTGGATCACCGACGCGCTGACCACCAGCACGATCGCCACCGTCTTGAGCCCCGTAATGGTCTCTTCGAGCAGGAGCCAGCCGAAGAATGCGGCGAAGACGGGTTCAAGGGAGAGCAGGATGGCGAAGGTGTTGGGGGTGAGGCGTCGTAACGCGATGAGCTCGAGCGAATAGGGGATGAGCGACGCGAGAATGCCCGTGCCCACTGCGAGGGCGAGGAGATTACTGTCGCTGAGGATAGTCAGCGAGCCCTGCCAGCCCAGCGGCATGAGCACAAGGCCACCGACCGTCAGCGCGACCGCGAGCCCGCCCTGGCCGGGGACAAGGCCGCCTGCGCGTTTCGACGCCAAAATGTACATCGCCCAGAAAAACCTGCAGCCAGGACAAACCCGACCCCGACAGGGTCCAGGGGGTGGCCGTTGTACGAGTTGATGCCCAGCAGGACCATGCCCGCGAGCGCGAGGACGACGCAGACAATGTCGCGCGCGGTGCGCGACAGCACCGCCGCAAGCGTGAGCGGGCCCAAGAACTCGATGGTCACAGCTGTGCCGAGCGGGATGCGTTCGATTCCGGTGTAGAAGCAGCCGTTCATGAAACCCATGGATAGACCGAAGGTGATGATCGCCCACCACTGTTTGCGCGTCCACGTCCGGAACTTCGGGCGGGTGACCAGCACCAAGATCACCGCCGCGATGAGCAGACGCAGCGACGCCGTCGCCCAACTTCCCGCGTGCGGGAACAACTGCACTGCCAGCGCTGCGCCGAGCTGGAGCGCAATGCACGAACCGAAAATGCAGGCCACGCCCATAGCGGTGCCGGTGGGCGCGGTGGTGCTAGCGGTTGAGGTGGGGGCCGACATGGCGACGATCTTGCCCGAGGTGTCGCGCTCCGTACAATTTCAATATCGCCTTCTAGCGCGTTCACGGAATTCTGACCTGCGGAAACGTCTTGGGTTAGGTGCGAAAGGCGATACTAAAAATCTATCTCCGGTCACAAGAAGCGAGATTGGGTATCGCACGAGCTGTGCACGGGAGCATCAGAATGCCCCAGCGGGCCATGCGATAGGATTTGGAACGTGACCAACCCCGCGCAAGACCCTGCAGAGACCCCGACCGCTAACGCGCATCCGCGCCCGGTTCTCGTTGTCGACTTCGGCGCTCAGTATGCCCAGCTCATCGCCCGTCGCGTGCGTGAAGCGCGCGTCTATTCCGAGGTTGTCCCGCACACCATTTCGGCGGCAGAGTTGAAAGAAAAGGATCCGGTCGCCCTTGTGCTGTCTGGCGGCCCGTCCTCCGTCTACGAGGACGGCGCGCCGCAGCTCGATCCGGAGATTTTCGAGCTGGGCCTGCCGACCTTTGGCATTTGCTACGGGTTCCAGGTGATGACGCAGGCGCTCGGCGGCACCGTGGCCAAGACCGGCTCGCGCGAGTACGGCCGCACGAACATGGACGTACGTGGCGGGGTCCTTCACTCTGGCCTGAATGAGCAGCACCCAGTCTGGATGAGCCACGGTGATTCCGTGACTAAGGCTCCGGACGGTTTCGATGTCACCGCCGCGACCGAAGGCGCGCCCGTCGCCGCCTTTGAGAACGCGGAGTCGCGCATGGCCGGTGTCCAGTACCACCCGGAGGTCATGCACTCGCCACACGGTCAGCAGGTGCTTACGCGATTCCTCACCGAGATTGCCGGGCTGGAGCAGACGTGGACGGCGTCCAACATTGCCGACCAGCTTATCGACGCGATCTCCGAGCAGATCGGCCCCGACGGCCATGCCATCTGCGGCCTGTCCGGCGGTGTGGACTCCGCTGTGGCCGCCGCTTTGGTCCAGCGTGCGATCGGCGATCGTCTGACCTGTGTCTTCGTTGACCACGGCCTGCTGCGCAAGGGCGAACGCGAGCAGGTAGAGACCGACTTCGTCGCCGCCACCGGTGCGCGACTTGTGACGGTCGACGAGCGCGAAGCTTTCCTGTGCAAGCTCGCCGGTGTGACCGATCCGGAGGAGAAGCGCAAAGCCATTGGTGCTGAGTTCATCCGTTCGTTCGAGCGCGCGGTGGCTGATGTCGTCTCGCACTCCGCTAGCGGGCAGCAGGATGTCGGTTTTTTGGTGCAAGGCACCCTGTACCCGGACGTTGTCGAGTCCGGCGGCGGCACGGGTACCGCGAACATTAAGAGCCACCACAACGTCGGCGGCCTGCCTGATGATGTTGAGTTCGAGCTCGTCGAGCCCCTGCGCACCTTGTTCAAGGACGAGGTTCGTGCTGTCGGCCGCGAGCTGGGCCTGCCGGAAGTGATCGTGAACCGCCAGCCCTTCCCAGGCCCGGGCCTGGGCATCCGCATCGTTGGTGAGGTCACCGCTGAGCGGCTGGAAACCCTGCGCGCGGCTGACGCCATTGCGCGCGAGGAGCTTACCCGCGCCGGTCTCGACGACCAGATCTGGCAGTGCCCGGTCGTCCTGCTTGCAGATGTCCGCTCCGTCGGTGTCCAGGGTGACGGCCGCACCTACGGCCACCCGATCGTGCTGCGCCCCGTCACCTCCGAAGACGCGATGACTGCGGACTGGGTTCGCGTCCCGTACGAGGTCCTGGAGCTCATCTCCACCCGCATTACCAACGAAGTCGAGGACGTCAATCGTGTGGTTGTGGATATCACGTCCAAACCGCCGGGAACCATTGAGTGGGAGTAAGAACCGGCCCGCTCGGCTTACCTGGTTTATTCAGGTCACGTGACCTGGATCCTGCCAACTCCTTCGTGGATGTTGAGCGTCAGCGTTTCCCCTTCGCCCTGTGTGCTTGACGGCGGGCATGCGGTTTCGCCGATGTTGATGGAGCAGTTCACCTCGTAGGGGATCTTCGCCTTCGGCATGGTCACGTTGACGGTGCCGACTTTGTGGTTGATGTCCAGCGTCGCAGGTTCTTTCAGCGGAGGCAGATCGGTTAGGTCGACGTTGAGTTCGCCGACGTAGCCGTCGATGGGGAAGATTGTCTCTTCGTCGCTGACGACGACTGTGGTTTGCCCGAAGCCGGACCAATCGCGATTTCGTAGATTGCTGCCGACGGCCATGGTGAGGAACACGCTCACGGTCAACAGCACCGCGACCGGAATCCAGATCCACAACGGCCGGTTCGGCTTCATGCGGGCCTGTTGCGGGGGTTCGTAACCCGGGTCCGGGAGGTGCCACAGCTGGGGTGCTGTGCCCAGCGGGTCCCACGACGGGGGAGTGGTGCGGCCGTGGGCCGGGTGGGGGTAGCCCTCCGGGGCAGTGAACCGGGCGGTGACAATCGGGTCCACGGGCTGTTGCTGCTCGGGTTGCGGCTCGGGCTGGGGCTGGGCGCCCGGCTCAGGCTGCGGGTGCCGGACGCGCGATGGCACGATGAGCCCGGCCGGCGGTTCGGGTTGGCGCTGGTGCAGCGCCCACCAGGCGAGGGCGGAAAGGGCTAGCCCGGCGAGCGCGGAGGCGGTTGCTTCGGCCCAGGTCCACGCGCTGATCGTCGGGAAGAAAATGAACAGCAGGACCAGCAAACCCCAGCCCGTGTCTCGTTCTTTGACCTCCACGGCGTCGAGCTGATGCTTGGGGGTTGAAATGGCTTGGGCGGGGGACGTCGATAAGCCGAAGCGCGGCATGAGGAAACCGCACAGGGTGTAGACGAACAGCCCCACTCCGAATACGAGGGACAGCGCGGCGAACGCAACGCGCACGAGGGTGGGGTCGATGTGGTAGCGGACGCCGATTCCTTCGCAGATGCCGGCGACCATGGCGTCTCCGCCTTGTTTCTTCGGGATCCGCGGTGGGCGGGTGTCCCACATCAGTTTCAGTGTCTCGTTCATGGCTTCAGTATGCGAAGTACTGGGTGCAAGCGGTATCGGGATTCACCCTGAAATCCCAAGTTCAGGGTTTGCCCTGATTCCCCGCCGCATGCCGCGTGCCAAGATGAACAGCATGCCCCAGCACTATGCCTCCGAGCCGCCCCGGCCCTACCCGCGCTTTGTGCGCGAGCAGGAGCACCGGGTTGTCGCTGGTGTCGCGGCGGGGTTGTCTACGCATCTGAACATCGAGGTCGTGTACATCCGCCTTTTCCTCTCCCTGTCCTCCCTCTTCGGCGGGCTGGGCGTCATCCTGTACGCCGCTCTGTGGATCTTCACCCCGCAGGGTGAACCGGAGCGGCCTGTCGTGGACGGCAAACGGATCGGAGGGATCCTCAACCTGCTGCTGGTCGTCACGGCGTTTGTGCTGTGGTCGATGTCGACGTCGGCGGTGGGGGATCCCGGTAATGGCGCGTTCGTCGCGGTGGTGGTCATGGTCGCGGTCGGCGCGGTGCTGGCCTGGCGGGCGTACGACCGCGACATGCGTACCGCGGGTTCGATCGCCTCTCTGCTCGTCGGCGGTGTGCTGGTCATGGGGGGTGTCATTGTCATAGCGCTCATGGGCGACCGCGGCGGGATCATGGGCGTGGTTGTGGCTGTGCTGGTGGCTGTGCTCGGGGTGGGCATTCTCGTGGTGCCGCTCATTGCGCGTCTGCTCCGCTCGCTCGTCGAGGAGCGCCAGGATAAAGCTGTCGCCGCGCAGCGTGCCGACATCGCCGCTCACCTGCATGATTCTGTGCTGCAGACGCTTGCGCTCATTCAGAAGCGCGCCGACGACTCTGAGGAGGTCGCCCGCCTTGCGCGCCGCCAGGAACGCGAGCTGAGAGCATGGCTTTACGACGCTTCGCCCGCCCCCGGCTGGACCACCCACACCACCAATCCCGAACCCGCGCCGACTGCTGCTGCGCCACCCACGCCGGCTACCTTCTTCGCCGCGATCAACACCGCCGCCGGAGAAGTCGAGGACCTGTTCAACGTGACCATCCGCCCCGTCACCGTCGGCGACGACACAGCCTTTGATGAGAACGTCGAGCCCATAGTCCTGGCGGCCCGGGAAGCCATGGTGAACGCGGTGAAGCACTCGGGGGCAGACGGGATCGATGTGTATGCCGAAAACCTCGCCGGTGAGCTCTCCGTGTTCGTCCGCGACCGCGGCGCTGGGTTTGACCCAGCGGCGATCCCGGCCGACCGCCACGGCGTTCGCGATTCGATCACCGGCCGCATGGAGCGCGCCGGGGGCACAGCGACAATCAAGACCGCCCCGGGCAAAGGCACCGAGGTCGCACTGACTTTGGCTGCGTGACCCAGCACCTTCGGTGCGGGGTAGTGTCGGGTTCATGGCAGTCAAGGTGTTCCTCGTCGACGACCACTCGGTCTTCCGCTCCGGCGTCCGGGCAGAGCTGAGCGCGGCGCCCGGCATTAAGATTGTTGGTGACGCCGGCACGGTCGCCGACGCGGTCACAGGAATCGGGGACACCCAGCCTGACGTCGTGCTTTTGGACGTTCACATGCCCGATGGCGGCGGCCTCGCCGTGATCACCCGAGCACCCGGGCCGCAGTACCTGGCCCTGTCCGTCTCCGACGCCGCCGAGGACGTCATTGCGCTGATCCGCGCCGGTGCCCGCGGGTACGTGACCAAGAACATCGACGGGCCTGAGCTGGCCGAAGCGATCACCCAGGTGCACGGCGGGGACGCGTACTTCTCGCCGCGGCTGGCCGGTTTCGTGCTCGATGCGTTCGCGTCAGGCGGGGTAGTCGAGGATCCTGCGGGGGAGCCAGAGAAGGCGGGGGAGGATGAGGCGGTCGTCGATAAGCTGACGCGGCGCGAGCTCGAGGTGCTGCGGTTGCTCGCGCGCGGGTACACGTATAAGGAAATCGCGTCTGAGCTGTTCATTTCCGTCAAGACGGTGGAGACGCACGCGTCGAATGTGCTGCGCAAGACGCAGACATCGAACCGGCATCAGCTCACGCGGTGGGCGTCGGAACGCGCGCTGGACTAAAGATCAGCTTGGCGCTCGCGAGGTACTCGAAAGCTACTCGAAACGTACTCGAAACACGTTGTATCTAGTCTGACCTGCGCAGATCAATCTACTTGAAACCTACTCGAAACGGTTTCAAGTAGAGTTGCTGCTGTGAAAGAAAGTCCCTCTTTTCAGGATGACCCCGCGCTGCTGTTGACTCTTGACGAGGATCAGTGGTTTGAGCGGAAATCGTTCCGCATCGCCCCAAAGGACCTTGCCAAAACAGTTGTGGCCATGGCTAACGCGGAAGGCGGTGTGATTGCGGTTGGAATCACTGATCGCCGGTTTGATGGTCAACCGACCTCTGCGCAGGAAAATGATTTGCGCCAAGTGACGTTCGATCACACGGATCCGACCGTTCGTGTTGGTATAGAAGCTCTTGATACGGAAGAAGGCGCATCTGTTCTTCTCTTCAATGTCCTGCCGAGCGACAGGGTGCATTACTTGAAATCGGGGGAGTGCTTCTTGCGTGTTGGCGACGAGTCCAAGCGGCTGAAGGCGGACGACATCCTCGAGCTCCGGTACACCAAAGGGGAGCAGCAGTTTGACGCGTCGGTGCCGCCCCGTGCGACCGCCGAGGACCTCAATTGGGAACTGGTGGAGAACTACGCCGAGGTTATAGGTTCATCGTCCGTGGTCGATGCGTTGAGGGCCCGCAACTTGGTTGACCGTGATGGTCGACCTCGCACGGCAGCGATTCTTTTGTTTGGTAAGAACCCGCAGGAGTATTTCCCGAATGCGCATGTGCGTGTGCTTCAGTTCGGCGACGATGAACGGCTCTCCGGTTACCAGCAACAACTCATGGCTGATCGGCGTTTCGATGGCCCGCTGCCGCAGCAGATCGCTCATGTGCAGAATGCGATCAGCGAAATGCTGCCCAAGGTCCGCAGGTTGACCGGAGAGGGGCTGTTTGAAGATGAAAATCTGATCCCTCACGATGTGTGGCTTGAGGGGTTGGTTAATGCGGTGATCCACAGGTCCTACAGCATGAGCGGTGACCACATCCGTTTCGAGATGTACCCGGGCCGGATTGAAGTCTCTAGCCCTGGCCGTTTTCCGGGACTCGTGGATCCTGACAAGCCTGAGTCGATTGCGCGGTTTGCCAGGAATCCTCTCATCGCAAGGGTTACCGCGGAGCTTCGCATTGGCCAAGAGCTCGGCGAAGGTATTCGCCGTATGTTCGCCGGTATGCGCCGAGTTGGTTTCACGGATCCTGTGTACAGGCAGACTAGTGGAAGTGTGATTCTCACCTTGAATGCTGTTCAGCGCCTGAACTTGGAAGCTGTCGACGCTTTGCCGCCGCATTCTGCGGATGTGCTTTCCGTTCTTCAAGCAAGTGGCAGGTCAATGTCGACGGGTGAGATCGCTGAGGCCTTGGGCTTATCGACGCCTCCTGTGCGTCGCGCTCTGCAAGCGATGCGGGACAAGGGAATCATAGAGTGGCGTGGAAACAGCTCCCGTGATCCGCGCGCAGTGTGGTCGGTAGCGGGCCCGCTAGGCTAGCTCGAAAGCTACTCGAAACGTACTCGAAACACGTTGTATCTAGTCTGACCTGCGCAGATCGATCTACTTGAAACCTACTCGAAACGGTTTCAAGTAGATTGCGTCATGCATGGTCTGAAGTCGCTAGGCCATTCCGCCGCATAGAAAGCATGTTCGATATTTTCGATTGACCTTGGTTACCCCGGCGAGCATAATCATCTTCGTGAGTGGAACAAGTGTTCGCAAGGTGGATGTGGAGGCGCTGGCCGGGTTGGCTGCCGCCTCCGGCTCCGCTGCGCCTGCTGGTCCCGCCAGTTCCGCTCGCACCGAGCAGATCGCGCAGCTGCGCGCCCGCATGGCGCAGATCGGCGGGGAGGTTCCGGACCAGCTCGGCGGGCCTCATGCTGGCCACATTGCAAGGGCTGATGTCCTGGAACTCGGTACGCAATTCGAGAATATTCTGCCCGGCGGCGGCCTGCCGCGCCACGCGGTGACGCACATGAGTGACACCCCGGCACTGGTGGTGGAGATGCTGCTGCAGATCACCGAAGTGGGCGGGTATGTCGGCGTGGTCGGCTGGCCGGAGCTGTCGTACGCGGCGCTTCCGCCAGAGTGTTTGAATCGTGTCATTGCGGTCCCGGACCCCGGGGTGGACCCGTTGGGGATCACCGGGGTGCTGGTGGAGGGGCTGGATCTGGTGGTCTTCCGCACCCGCGCGCGCGTCGAGCTATCCCCGGTGCGGGCGCGTCCGCTGCTGGGCAAGCTGCGCAAAGGCCGGGCCGCGCTCATGCTCGTCGGCGCGACGGTGCCGTCACCGGCGCTCACTGTCACTGGTGACGTGCAGGAGTTCCGGGGGATCGGCCGGGGCACAGGGCGCATCACGGGGCTGGATATCCGGGTGCGGGCGCAGCCGAAAAGCGCGCATCCGGCATCGGGCACGGTCACCGTCGGTCAGGCTCGGGAGACGGTGGCAGCCCCGGCAGCTCCGGCGCTCAAGGTGGTGACGTAGATGCGCGTCGCCGCCATATGGTTCCCCGATTGGCCGGTGCAGGCTGCATGCCTCGAAGACGATCTGGCAGAGCCGTTGGCCGTCGCGCGCCAGCACCGCATCAAGGTCGTTTCGCACGCCGCCCGCAAGCTGGGCATTCGCCGCGGTATGAAGGTGCGCCACGCGCAGTCGGTGTGCCCGGGGCTTACGGTCGTCGACGACAATCCGGACCGTGACGGGCGCATCTTCGCTGCGCTCGCGGCCAGTTTCGATGATGTGGCTTCGTCGGTCGAGGTGTTGCGCCCTGGGCTTATCGTCGTGGACATTGCGGCTGCAGGCAAGTTCCACGGCGGTGAGGAGCGCGCTGCCGAGATGCTTATCGACGCTGCATCACGCCCCGGCATCAACCCGCTCATCGGGATCGCAGACGAGATTGCCACGGCCGTCGTCGCCGCGCGCACCTGCGCGGTGGTCCCGCCGGGCGGGTCGGTGGACTTCCTGGCCAGCCAGCCGTTGCGTGTGCTCACAGCGGAGACGGCGCTCGGTGCAGATGCAGAGACGGTGAAGTCGCTGGGGCAGCTGGGGATTAGCACGCTGGGGGATCTCACTGCCGTACCCGCCACCGCAATCTCGACGCGTTTCGGCCAGACGGGGCTGCACTGCCACCGGATTGCGCGGGGTGCGCCGGACCGCCGCGTCGCCCCGGAGCTGCCTACGACTGATCTCGCGGTGTCCGTGACACCCGAGGATCCGATCGACCGCGTCGACGCCGCTGCCTTCGCCGCCCGCGCGCTGGCCGCCAGCTTGCACGAGCGGCTTGCTGACGCTGGGCAGAACTGCGTGCGGCTCAAAGTGAAAGCGGAGCTGAGCGACGGTACCTCCCTTGAACGCATCTGGCGCACCCGCGATGCCCTGACCGAGAGGGCCACTGCCGACCGCGTGCGCTGGCAGCTCGACGGGTGGCTCACCGGCGGGGGAGCGGGCGCGATCGCCTCCCTCATCCTGGAGCCGCTGGAGGTCGCGCCACCTGAGCCGGCCGGTCAGCTCTGGGGCGGTGCTGCCGCGGGGCCGGAGGAGGCGGCCCGGGAGGCCCGCCGCGTCGCCGAGCGGATCCAGTCCTCGCTGGGCATTGATGCCGTTGTGCAGCCCCGCCCCGCCGGGGGCCGTGGCGTGGTCGAGCGCATCGCCCTCGTCCCCTTCGGCGAGCAGGGCAGTGAGGCTGCCAGTGCCGCAGCGGCTGCCTCGTGGCCGGGCGCGATCTTGGCCCCGCTGCCTGCCCGGATCGGCGGCGGTCTGGACCACCCAGCGTCGCGGGTGAAGCTGATCAGCGTGGATGCGAGGCAGATCGGTGTGACAGCGGAAGCGCTGCTGACGGGAGAGCCGTACGCGTTGGGATGGGGTGAACACCGCTACGTGGTCACCGGCTGGGCGGGGCCATGGCCTGTGGACGAAGGGTGGTGGGGTGATAACCCGCAGAAGGTCGCGCGCCTGCAGGTGGTAGGGGAGAAGCCCACGGGCGGTGAGCGCGCGGCGTGGCTGCTGTTGTGGTCGAAGCAGCAGTGGCGGATCGAGGCTTTATATACCTGAGAGCGAGATAGGCTACCCTAAGAAGTATGCCCGCTCCCCGCCAGCCAATGTGTTCCGATGTCGAAGTCGAACCGCTGCCCGGCACCGCCAAAACGGCGGGGACCTATGTCCTGTTCGAGCACCCTGGCCCCTGGAGCCACGATGTTCTCGACGGTGGAACCTTAGGTGAGGAGCTCACCGCGAAGCTCAAAGCGCACCTGAAGAAATTCGATGCCTCGCTTCAGCTCATCCGTCACCCCACGCGGGAGGGGCGCGACATTGACAAGCCGCACCTGTACACCGTCTTCTCGGATGTCGGAATCACGGAGGTCCACCACGTCGATGGTGTTGAGGACCTTCTGGAGATGGATTTCTCCGCGCCGGGCCTCAACGGTGGGCAGACGCGCATCGCGCCACTGTTGCTGGTGTGCACGCACGCGAAGCGCGACCGCTGCTGCGCTGTGAAGGGACGCCCGTTGGTGATGGAGCTGGAGCGGCGCTATCCGTTCCGCCGCACCGGCGACATCGTGTGGGAGACCTCGCATGTCAAGGGGCACCGTTTCGCCCCGGCAATGCTGCTCATGCCGTGGGGGTACAGCTTCGGGCGGATGAATCTGGAGGCCACGGAAGCGATGATCGGCGCGGCGATGCGCGCGCAGTACTTCGTTCCCGGCAACCGAGGACGCGGAACGTTGTCGGCGTCGGCGCAGGCCGCCGAGATCGCCGTGGCTGCCCACTTGCAGAACGAGGGCGAGGATGTCGCCTACGGCCAGTTCACGCTCGTGGACGAAACCGTTGGCGACGGTGCAGCCACAATCGTGTTTGCCGACGATACGCACCGGGGGCCGCGCCAGTTCGCAGTCACCCTTACGCAAAACGAAGCCGCAGGAGTGATTTCCTCCTGCGGCGACGAACCGAAAACGGGTACGTACTGGGGCGTCGAAAAGCTCGAACTTATCGGCGCATGACCTTCCGCGACAGCACGTTGCCCAGCAACTGGGCGAGCTGAACGATGACCACAATGGTGATCACTGCCAGCCACGTCACCTGCGGCTCAAACGCGCGGTAACCGTAGACGATGGCGAAGTCACCCAGACCACCGCCGCCGATGTAGCCGGCCATGGCGGACATGTCGATCACGGCGATGAAGATGAAGGTGAAGCCCAAGATCAGCGGGCCGAGTGCCTCCGGGACGATCACGGTGCGGATGATGCGCCATGGGCCAGCACCCATCGCGCGGGCTGCTTCAATCACGCCGGGGTCGATGGCGACGAGGTTCTGCTCCACGATGCGTGCCACGGTGAACGTCGCGGTCACGCACATGACGAATGTGGCTGCCCCGCGTCCGATCGTCGTGCCCACCACCGACAGAGTCACGGAGTAAAGCATGGCGATCATGATGATGAACGGGATAGGGCGGAAGAAGTTCACCAGGATGTTCAGTGTCCAGTAGACAAACCGGTTCTCCAGCACACCGCCAGCGCGGGTGGTGTAGAGGAACATGCCGATGATCAGGCCGAAGAACCCGCCGACGAGCATGGTGATGATCACCATGAACAGCGTGTCCTGAATGGCCTGGAGGTATGTGGGGCCCAGGCGGTCCCAGTCCATTTGGGCGAGGATCTGCTCAGTCATTTACTTCTCCTCCCCAATCTCAGCAGTGGTGTTGCCGGTGATTTCGTGAATGGTGGTGGTCTCCTGCATTCTGCGGTAGAACTCCTCGATGGCGCGGTTGTCGCCGGTCAGGCGCACCGTCATTTTGCCGAAGGACTGTTCCTGCAGGGTGGTCACGCTGCCGTGCACGACATCGAGCCCCACGCCCTGCTCCTGCAGCTTCGCGGCCGCGGAGAAGACCCCGGAGTTCGACGACAAGTCGACGGTGAACAGTCGGCCGTCGCCGCCCAAGAGTTCGCGCTCTTCGCTTTTCGACGGAGTGTTGCGCAACGACGTCGACACAAACCGCTGCGCCACGTGCGTTTTCGGATTAGAAAACACGTCGTAGACAGAGCCGTATTCGACGACCTTGCCGGCCTCCATGACAGCGACCTTGTCCGCGATGGCGCGGATGACGTCCATCTCGTGCGTGATCACGACGATGGTGATTCCGGTGCGCTGGTTGATCACCCGCAACAGTTCCAGGACTTCCTGGGTGGTTTCGGGGTCGAGGGCGGAGGTGGCCTCGTCGGCAAGCAAAAGCGAGGGATCCGTGGCAAGCGCACGGGCAATGCCGACGCGCTGCTTCTGGCCGCCGGACAGCTGCTCCGGGTAGTTCTTGCCGCGCTCACCCAGGCCGACGAACTCGAGTAGTTCCTGCACGCGGGCGGCGCGCTCGGACTTGCTCATGTCCGTCATCTTCAGCGGGTACTCAACATTGCCTGCCGCAGTGAGCGAGGTGAGCAGGTTGAACTGCTGGAAAATCATCCCGATGCTGCGGCGCACGTCGCGCAACTGCTTGCCAGGCATGCCGACAATGTTGGTGCCGTCGAGCAGAATCTCACCGGAAGTCGGGGTGTCCAGCCCGTTGATCATGCGCACGAGGGTGGACTTGCCGGCACCCGAATATCCGATGACGCCCAAGATCTCACCGGGTTCAACGGTGAGGTTGACGTTGTCGAGTGCGACGACATCCGCCCCGCCTTTCTTGGAGCGGAACGTCTTGTGGACGTTCCGGAACTCAATCCGGGTGCCGGTGGGTGCCATTACTTGAAGTCCTCTTCCAGGCGCTTGAGGATCTCGTCGAGCTCCTCCTTGGTCTTCTCCACCTGGACAGCGGTGCCGTTGGAGTCCTCGTTCAGAGCCTCGGTGACCTCGTCGGACTGCCAGATCTCCACGAGCTTGTCGTAGGTCGCGTTGTCGACGTCGTCTGCGCGGACAGCGAAGATGTTGATGTACGGCTCCGCCAGCTCAGAGTTCGGGTCGTCCGCGAAGACAGAAGTGGACGCGTCGATGCCGGCGCGGCCCAACCAGGTGTTGTTGATCACGGCCGGGTCGCCCTGGTTGTAGGCGGTCGGGGTCTGGGACGCGTCGACCGGGGTGACCTCAACCTTGGAGGCATCCTTGTCGATGTCGGCCGGGGTCGGGTTCAGCGTGTCAGCACCGTCCTTGACCTTGACCAGGTCAGCCTGGACCAGCACGTTGATGGCGCGGCCCTGGTTGGACGGGTCGTTCGGGATGGCGACTTTCTGGCCCTCGATGTCGTCGAGGCTGTCGTGGTCCTTCCAGAACAGGCCCAGGGTGTTGATTTCGCCGGAGCCGACGATCTTCAGGTCGTCGCCGGAGGAGGCGTTGTACTCAGCCAGGTACAGGATGTGCTGGAACTTGTTGATGTCGATCTGGTCCTGAGCCAGCGCCGGGTTGACCGGCGGGTACTCGGTGAACGGGGTGAGCTCGAGGGTGATGCCCTCCTTCTCAGCCAGCTCCATGAAGACAGACCAAGCCTTCTGGTCGGAGTCGGTGGTGCCGATCCGGACAACCTGATCGTCGCCGCCGTTGTTCTTGCCGGCTGCGTTGTCTGCCGACTCGTCAGAGCATGCGACCAGGCCGGTTGCCGCCAGAACGGAGGCTGCGGCGGTCGCGATGATGCGGTTGAAGCGCATATCTTTTCCTGCACTTTCTTGCTAGGGGTGGTCAAATATGACTTCGAAAATCTAACACCTAACGGACCGCTTAGTCTAGTTTGGGTTCACACCAACCATTGCTATGCCGGCACTGGATACAGCCCCGTGCCCGTTGCTGATTGGAACAAAGTTTCGACCGCGATTATTCTGGGGGCGTGCGTTTCCATGGCGGCGAGAGAATGTCCTGGTCGCGGCTGGAGAGAATCCTCTCCGGCCGCCCCGGGCCTACTCCTGTGCCCGTCAACCACACGGGCACGCCCGCCGGGGCGGTCTATGCGCCAGAGGGATCCGAAGCAGAAGGCGGCGCCGCGCCGGGGGATGGGTCGGCAGGCACCGCGCCCCGCCGTGCACCTGCCGTCCCGTTCGCCGAGCTGCACGCCGTGTCCACCTACAGTTTCCTCAGTGACACCGGCGGTGCGAGCGAGCCGGAAGAGATCGTGGCCCGGGCGCAAGAACTGGGCCTATCGGCAGTCGGCTTGCTGGACCGGGACGGTTTTTACGGCGCCGTCAAATTCGCTGAGGCAGCGGCAGAAGTGGGCATGCCCACAGTCTTCGGTGCGGAGCTGTCGCTCCCGCGCGACGATGGCGGCCCAGGCGATGACTCGGTGATTCCGCTGTCCGTCATCGCCCGCGGCCCCGAAGGCTACCGCCGCCTGTCGCACCTCATGGCCGCCGCCCACATGGCAACGGGGGAGAAAGACAAAGTCCTCTATCCGCCCCTGCCGGTGATTGCCGATGAGCTTGCCGGGACGTGCACCGTCCTGGCCAGCTGGCAGTGGGCGGACCGTATCGATGATTTGATCGAATACTTCGGCCCCGACCGGGTTGTGCGCGAATTCACTGCCACCATGCTCCCCGAAGACGCCGACCATAACGAGGCGTTGCGTGCATACCCGCACGTCCCCGCGATCATCAGTGCGGCACCCGGGGCGGCTACGCGCCAGGGGGCGAGGTTGGCGGGGGCGAAGAGGTCGCTGGCGCGTCGTCAAGCAATGGGCGTTGCGTACTGCGACCTGCACCCAATGGGCGCGAACTGGCTGCGCAGCGGCGAGCAGCTGCTCGCGATGGCACCGGGGTGCGCGGACATGCTTGCAGCCACCGTCGATCTGGCGGCCGAGTGCGCGTTCACACTCAACCTTGTCGCGCCGCAACTGCCGCTCTTTCCCACGCCCGACGGCCACGACGAAATGAGCTGGCTGCGCCATCTCGTGCGTGTCCGCGGCGAGGAGCGCTACGCCTCGCGTCCCGCTGACGTGCGTGAGCGGGCGTGCACACAGATCGAGCACGAACTGAACGTCATCGAGCAGCTGGGGTTTCCGGGCTACTTTCTCATCGTCAACGACATTGTGGACTTCTGCCGCGAGTCCGACATCCTGTGCCAGGGGCGCGGGTCGGCGGCGAACTCGGCGGTCTGCTTCGCCCTGGGGATCACCAATGTGGAGCCGATCTCGGCGCAGCTGCTGTTCGAGCGATTCCTCTCGCCGGACCGCGACGGGCCGCCGGACATTGACATTGATATCGAATCCGGCCGCCGCGAGGAAGCAATCCAGTACGTCTACCGCACCTACGGCCGCGACAACGCCGCGCAGGTGGCCAACGTGATCACGTACCGGTCGAAGGGTGCGGTGCGCGACGCCGCCCGCGCGCTCGGATACCCGCAGGGTGCGGCAGATGCCTGGTCAAAGGGGCTCTCAGAACCGCCGAGTCTTGTCTCTTCGCTAGCCGAGCAATTGCGCGGCCAACCCCGCCACCTGGGCATCCACTCCGGCGGCATGGTCATTTGCGACCGCCCGATTGCCGACGTCGTGCCCGTCGAATGGGCCCGTATGGAGGACCGGTCGGTGGTGCAGTGGGACAAGGACGATTGCGCGTCGGCAGGCTTGGTCAAGTTCGACCTGCTCGGCCTGGGCATGCTCGAGGCGCTGCACCACATGATCGACCTCGTGCGCGAGACCACGGGCCGCGAGGTGCGCTTGTGGGAGCTTCCGCTTGACGACGCTTCCGTGTACGACATGCTCGCCCGCGCCGACGCCGTCGGAGTCTTCCAGGTGGAG
The DNA here is from genome assembly GCF_000143825.1 of Corynebacterium genitalium ATCC 33030. Classification (NCBI taxonomy): domain Bacteria; kingdom Bacillati; phylum Actinomycetota; class Actinomycetes; order Mycobacteriales; family Corynebacteriaceae; genus Corynebacterium; species Corynebacterium genitalium. The sequence goes on along the minus strand of NZ_CM000961.1, from coordinate 188,487 downwards.
TCCCGCGCCCAGATGAACACGCTGCCGCGGCTGAAACCGCGCGAGTTCTTCGACCTGGTGGTGGAGGTCGCCCTGATCCGCCCCGGCCCGATTCAGGGCGGGTCGGTGCACCCGTACCTGCGCCGCCGCGACGGGCGCGAGCCAATCGAGTTCGATCACCCGGTGCTGGAGAAATCCCTCGGCCGGACGCTGGGCATTCCGCTGTTCCAAGAGCAGCTCATGCAAATTGCTGTCGACGCCGCAGGCTTCACCGGCGCCGAAGCCGACTCTCTGCGCCGCGCCATGGGGTCGAAGCGGTCACCGGCGAAGATGGAGGCGCTGCGGCAGCGCTTTTTCGACGGCTGCCGTGAGACGAACGGCATTGACAGCGCCGTCGCCGACCGACTTTGGCAGAAGATCGTCGCGTTCGCCGCCTACGGGTTCCCGGAGTCCCACTCCCAGTCGTTCGCGTCGCTGGTGTACTTCTCCGCCTGGTTCAAGCACTACTACCCGGCGCAGTTCTGCGTCGGTCTGCTGCGCGCGCAGCCGATGGGGTTCTACTCGCCGCAGTCGCTCATCCAGGACGCGCGCCGCCACGGCATTGACGTGCTGCCGGTCAGCGTGAATGAATCTGGGTGCGAAGCGCGCTGCGTTGTGGATGCTGTTTCCGGTGCGGATCCTGCCATCCGGGTAGGCATGAACCTGATCAAGGGGCTGGGCGACAAAGCCGCTGAGCGGATCGAAGCTGCCCAGCCGTTCACTGGCATTCCTGACCTGTCGCGCCGGGCTGACTTGTCGGTCGAGCACGCCGAGGCTTTAGCGCGAGCCGGCGCGCTGGACTGTTTCGGGGTGGACCGCAGGCAAGCACTGTGGCAGGCAGGTGTTGCCGCCACCGAGCGAGACGGGATGCTTCCTGGGCTTTCTGCGATCTCGGCACCGGCACTGCCCGGCATGAACGCCTTCGAGCTCATGGCTGCCGACGTTGCCGCCACCGGTGTCACCCCCGGCTTGATGCCGATGGAGATGCTGCGCGGGGCGCTGGGCGCCACCGGAGTCGTCGCCGCCGCGGACCTCATGAGTGTTGAGGACGGCACCCGCGTGCGCATCGCCGGTGTGATCACCCACAGGCAACGCCCCGTCACCGCCGGTGGGGTGACCTTCATGGGTCTGGAGGACGAAACCGGGCTGATGAACGTGGTCATTCCCGTTGGGCTGTGGAACCGCCAGAAAGTGCTTGCCCGCACCGCCAAAGCACTGATCATTCGCGGCATAGTGGAAAACGCCACCGGCGCGGTGAGCATCATCGCCGACAAATTCGAGCCGCTGGAGATGGGTGACTGGCTCGCCCGCGGGGCGCGTGACTTCCACTAGCGGGGGCAGGTGCCAGGTGGGCGCCGGGGGAGGCAGTCAGTCGGGGTAGAGCCAGACCGGAATACTGCTCGATTCTGGGGTGGAATACTGCTCGGCAATATCAACCGAAACGCATGCTTTTGACCTGCACGTTTGCGTGAGCAGTATTCCGGAAAACCGCCAACAGTATTCCAAGGCCGATCCTGCAAGAGGGGAGTGTGAATCTAAAGGCCACCCAGAGCGACTTAAATTCAGAGCACCCCTCGAGGTTGGATAGTCTGATTCTGTAATGACTGGAAACAACATCCCCAAAGCGGGCGACACTCCGAACGCCAACGTTCCTGCAGCGCCCAAACCCCCGGCCGCCCCAAGCGCGCCGGCTGCACCGGCTGCACCGGCTGCACCGGCTGCACCGGCTGCACCGGCTGCTCCCGGAGCGCCGAAACCCCCGGCTGCTGCACCGAAACCGTCCGCTGCGCCTACAACACCTGCAGCTCCGAAACCTCCGGCAGCGGCACCAGCGGCTCCCGCAGCGCCGAAGCCCCCAGCGGTGCCAGCTGCACCAGCGGCACCTGTCGCGCCACAGCCTCCTGCTGCGGCGGTACCACCGGCGGCACCTGCTGCACCGAAACCGCCCGCTGCGCCTACAACACCTGCAGCACCTGCTGCACCGAAACCGCCCGCTGCGGCACCAGCTGCTGCTGCACCGAAACCCCCGGCTGCTGCGCCGGCTCCCGCCGCACCCAAACCGGCTGCAGCCAAACCTGCTCCCACCACACCCGCTGGGGAGAAGAGTGGTGGGGGGACGACGGTGGCGCGGGGCGTCGATAAGCGGAGGCGCTGGGTGTGGATCGCTGCGGTGGTCGCACTGGTGTTGCTTGCACTGGGTGTCTGGGGCGCCCGAGCGTTCCTGGGTACGGAGACGGGCCAGGAGTTCGTGGAGAAGTACCCCGGTTATGCACCGATGCCGGAGAGCGCGCCGGTGGGCATTCCCGCGTGGCTGAACTGGTCGCACTTTTTCAACATGTTCTTGATGGTGCTGATCATCCGGACGGGCATGCAGATCCGCACCGAGCGCCGCCCTGAAGCGTACTGGCGGCCGAAGAAGGGCGGGCGGAAGATCAGTTTGACGCTGTGGTTCCACCAGGTGCTCGATATCTTGTGGGTGGTCAACGGGCTGGTGTTCGGTGTGCTGCTGTTTGTAACGGGGCAGTGGATGCGGATTGTGCCGACCAGCTGGGGTGTTTTCCCGAATGCGGTCTCGGCCGGGCTGCAGTATCTGTCCTTGAACTGGCCCACGGAAAACGGCTGGGTCCACTACAACGGCCTGCAGCAGCTGGCGTACTTCATCACAGTGTTCGTGGCGGCACCGCTGGCGATCCTGTCGGGTGTGCGCATGAGTAGCTTCTGGCCGGCCAACTCGGCCCGATGGAACAAGGTCTTCCCTGCGCAAGCGGCGCGGGCGATGCACTTCCCGGTGATGATCTACTTCGTGGTGTTCATCGTGATTCACGTCGGGCTGGTCTTGGCTACTGGCGCGCTGCGCAACCTCAACCACATGTACGCGGCGCAAGGCTCGACGGACCCGTCGGAGTACGCGGGGAACTGGACGGGCTTGATCATCTTCCTGGTGTCGCTGGCGGTGGTCGCGGCGGCGTGGGTGGCGGCTCGTCCGGCGACGCTTGCACCGCTTGCCCGGCGCTTCGGTGAGGTCACCGCACGCTAGGCTGAACCGCATGCAGGGCGCCCACGAAGCAGAATCGCCGGATCGCCGCCGTTCGCACCTGAACCAGCCAGCACAGATGCCTACTGATGTCAGTGGCATGAATCCGGTGAGCCGCAAGCTCATCACCGCGCGCTATATCTCGCAGACGATCTGGGCTGCGGTCCTAGCTGGCAGCTTCGGCCTTGCCCAGTTTCAGCTTGGCGGCGTGTGGTGGTGGGGTGCTGCCGCCATCGGCCTCTGGTATGTCTTTCAGCTGATCATGATTCCGTTGCGGGTGCGCAATACCGGCTGGTTGGAGACAGACAATGAGCTGCTGATCACCAAAGGCAAGATCACCCAGAATTTCACAGTGGTGCCGTACGGCCGGATCCAGTACGTCGATGTCAGCACCGGCCCATTCACGCGTCCGCTGGGGCTTAAAGAGTTGGCACTGCACACGGCCTCCGCGACAACGGACGCGACCATTCCGGGGCTACCCGCCGAGGAAGCGGATGCGCTGCGTGAGCGGCTTGCGTTCCAAGCTCGTGAACGGATGAGCGGGCTGTGAATACTGTCCCGCGGTACCGCCGCGTCCACCGTCTGACTCCGCTGCTGCGCGTGTGGGCTGGCGTGGCGGCGATTGTCACGCTGATCGTGTTCAACTTCTTCACGTTCGTGACCGATGCGTTGCGTGAGCGCGACCTGACATGGGCCACCATCGGCCAGGTCGCCGGCGGGGCAGGGGTGGCTCTGTTTCTGGTTTTCCTCGGTTCGCAGGTGTGGTGGTACCGCACGACTTTCCGCCTCGGCACGGATGAGGTGGAGCTAACACGGGGCGTCATCTCCACCAAGGTGCGCGCGGCGCGGTACGACCGTATCCAAGCTGTCGACGTGGTCGAGCCGCTCGCCCCACGCCTTATCGGCCTTGCGGCTGTGCGCGTCGAGGCAGCCGGAGGGTCCAACTCTGCCATCGAGATCGGCTACCTACCCCGCACGGAAGCAGAGAATGTCCGCACGGAACTACTGCGAAAGATCGCGCAGCAGGGCACCGACGAGCAGCTGGACACGCTCACACAAACTGCGGGTGCCTATCTCGTTGAACCGATTCCGGTTGCGCGCTCGCTCGCCGGCGCGGCACTGCGTCTGACCACGGTGTTCACGGTCGCATGGTCGTTCATTCCGATCTTCACGGAGCTCACCCTGGCGGTCATCCTCCCGGTCCTGGCCGGGTTCATCCCGCAGATCTGGCGGCAGATCGACCAGTCATGGCGCTACACCGCGACGCTGGACGGCGACGTTGTGAACTTGAGCTACGGCCTAGCCAACCGCCGCCGCCAAGCAGTGCCGCTGGATCGGATCCACGCGATCGGACTGTCCCAGCCGGTGCTGTGGCGCATCTTCGGGTGGTGGTCGGTCACCGTCAACATCGCCGGTTACGGCCGCGAGTCGAATAAGCAGTCCGGCACGTCGCGGCTGCTTCCCGTCGGTTCGTACGAGCAAGCGGTCGCGCTCATCGAGGCGATCAGCCCGCTCACCCGCACGCACATCACAGAACCCGACTGGGATCTCCGCTCGCCGAAGCACGCACGGATCCCATCGCCAATTGACGCGTCCCACCAAGCCGTCTCCCTCGACCTCATGGGCGGCATCCCCATGGCGACCACGAGGTACGGCCTGCTGAGCCGCCGCTTCGCATTCATCGAAGTGCCGCACATCCAAGAAATCACGTTCCGCCAGGGCCCGATTCAGCGCCGTCTCAACCTGGCGCACGTGCGCTTCGAGCTTGTCCCCGGCACCGTGAAGATGTGCGCGCGCGACCTCGCTACGTCCGACGCCTGGGCGCTTATCGACGAGCTCCGCACCCGCAAACTTCCCCCTCACACCCCGCCGGGGAACCCCAACTGCCGCCACGCCTCGTAGGAGGCCACGGCAGCCGAGTTGGCCAGGTTCATCGACCGGCGCCCGGGCAGCATCGGGATGCGCAACTGGTCTGTCACGCGCGGGTGGTGGGAGTGCTCCTCGGGCAATCCCGTCGGCTCTGTGCCGAAGAGAAGCGCATCTGTGTCCCGGTACTCCACGTCTGTGTAGTGGCGGGTGGTGTGGGTGGTGAAGGCGAAGATGCGTGCGTCGATAAGCGACGCGAAGCAGGACTCGATGTCCTCATGAATCTGCACGTCGGCGAGGTCGTGGTAGTCCAGGCCGGAGCGTTTCAGATGCTTGTCATCCAGCAGGAAGCCCAACGGTTTGACCAGGTGGAGCGTGAACCCGGTGCCCGCGCAGAGGCGGATCGTGTTGCCAGTGTTGCCGGGGATGACGGGGTTGTCGAAGATCACGTGCACGCCGCTTAGTCTAAAGCTCGGTCTAAGATGACGGGTGTGACTGCGATCAAACTGGACGGAAAACTCTACCGCGAAGAAATCTTCGCCGACCTTCAAGCTCGTGTAACTCGCTTGAAGGAGAAGCATGGTGTGACGCCGGGCTTGGCCACGGTGCTTGTCGGTGAGGATCCCGCCAGCCAGAACTACGTGCGCATGAAGCACAAGGACTGCGAGGAGCTGGGCATCGCGTCCATCATGAAGGAGCTGCCGGGGGATTGCACCCAGGAAGAGCTCGACGCGGTCATCGAGGAGCTCAACAACGACGACGCGGTCACCGGCTACATCGTGCAGCTGCCGCTGCCGAAGCACCTCGACGAGAACCGTGTGCTGGGTCTGATCGACCCGGATAAGGACGCTGACGGCCTGCACCCGGTCAACCTCGGCCGCCTCGTGCTCAACGAGCCCGCCCCGCTGCCGTGCACCCCCAACGGGTCGCTCGCGCTGCTCGAGCGTTTCGGCGTGGACTTGGACGGCGCAATCGTGTGCGTTATCGGGCGCGGCGTGACCGTTGGCCGCCCGATCTCGCTCATGCTGACCAAGCGCGACGTCAACGCGACCGCCGTGCTCTGCCACACCGGCACCAAGGATCTCGCCGCGGAGACCCGCCGCGCCGATGTCATTATCGCCGCCGCGGGCAAACCCCACATGATCACCGCCGACATGATCAAAGACGGTGCCGCAGTGCTCGACGTGGGCGTGTCGCGTCTCGACGGCAAAACCACCGGAGACGTCCACCCCGACGTGTGGGACAAAGCCGGCTGGGTGTCGCCCAACCCCGGTGGTGTTGGCCCGATGACGCGCACCTTCCTGGTGCGCAACATCGTGGAGAGGGCAGAGCGGATTGCCCACGCCGAGTAGCTCACGCCCAGCAAGACGCCCCCCAAGGCGCCCTGACGTAGACCCGGCGGGGCGGGCCACGACCGCGCCGGTAACCGCGCCTGGGTCTGTTTCGTCGGCTCCTCCGCCGAGCCTGGATAACCCGCACGACATCGGCACCCCACCGTCCCGGCTGCCCGTGCGTGTCCAGCAGATAATGATCGTGCTGTTCGTCCTCGGCTTCGTCGCGGCCTCGCTGTTCTCGGTGACAGAGCACTGGCGCCGAGCGGCATTCACTCTCGGCGTATCTATGCTGTGGCTCACCGCGTGCCGCTTGACGTGCGACTCGCAAGTGATGGGGTTGTTGGCGGTGCGGTCGCGACGTTTCGACGCGCTATTCTCGGCGTCGACAGGCGCACTGCTGCTCTGGTTGGCGCTGTCGGTGGATGCGTTGGGGAGCTAGAGCGCAATGGATATGACGTCTCGCGAAACGCAGGAAGCTTACTCGGACGTGGCGGGCAGGTACATCGATCAATTGGGGAGCATCGATTCTGTCGACGAGGCGGATCGTCTGTTCATCGCGGAAGGTTTCAAAGGCGTCACCAACAGCATTCTCGATGTGGGTTGCGGTCCTGGTCACCTCACGGCGTACCTCAACAGTCTGGGGCATCAAGCTGCTGGAATAGACCTAGTTCCTCAGTTCGTGAATCATGCGCGGAGGGCATATCCAGGCATTGAGTACTCGGTGATCGACATTGAGAGTTTCGAAGGGGACGTCGAGAGCGCGGGTGGGGTGCTGGCGTGGTACTCGCTCATCCACATGACGCCGGAGGACATGCTGACGACCCTCGAAACGCTCTCGAGGATTCTCGTTCCTGAAGGCGTGCTCGTTTATGGCGGGTTCCTTGCCGATTCCCGAAAGCTCTTCGCTCACAAAGTTTTCCCGGCGACGGCGTACTCGGAAGACGACATCACATCCCTTATTGAATACGCAGGCTTTCGGGTTAGCAGAGTGGAAACTCGTCCTGCCACCGCACAGAAGCGTGCACATATTGCTGTGACTGCAGTGCGAGCCTAGCAGTGGGTTCTAGTCATCAACAGGCGTTGGCTGGGGCTGTTGGCGGACGCACTGAGGTCTAACTGGAGGGTTTCAGATATTTCATAATCTGTTCACTGCGAATCCATAGTTTATTTCATTGGCCACCCCTAGTGTAGGACCGTTAGTTCTTAACGCTGGAGCAGGTATGGATAGTTCGCACGTCTCATTGCGCGGAGTGCGCCGCGAGTTCGCTGACGGAACGGGGTTGCACAAAACCTCGCTGGACATCGCGAAAGGTGAATTTGTCTCAATACTCGGCCCGTCTGGATGTGGAAAGTCGACGCTATTGAGGTGCATCGGTGGACTTGAGACACCGGACGACGGAGTTATTGAGTTTGCAGGCAACGAAGTGTTCGGTCCCAACACCAATGTCCCAGTAAACAAACGCAACCTGTCGATGGTGTTCCAAGATCTCGCGCTATGGCCGCATATGACGGTGGCCAAGAACGTGGAATTCCCGCTGACCACTGGAAATCAGAAAGTGGCAAAAGCGGAGCGCGAAGAACGCGTTGCGCGGGCAATGGACATGGTGGGAATCGGCGCCAAAGCCGAGCAACGCCCGAACGAATTGTCCGGTGGTCAACAGCAGCGCGTTGCTATTGCACGTGCATTGGTGTCCGATCCAGAGCTGTTGCTCATGGACGAGCCGCTGTCTGCCTTGGATGCGGCCCTGCGCACACAGATTCGTTCGGAGCTGACCCGCTTGGCGTACGAGCTGAACCTGACCGTCATTTACGTCACGCACGACCAGTCCGAGGCGTTGGCCATGTCGGACCGCGTCGCCGTGATGAATGCTGGCAACGTCCGCCAATTCGCCGACCCGGTCGAGCTGTACGACCACCCGGCAGATGACTTTGTCGCCGGTTTCGTCGGTGTGACCAACACCCACGAAACGCTTCCGACGAACCGCCCCGAGGACCTCGAGGTCACTCCCCTCGATGGAAAGCGACCGGACACGCAACCGGCGAACTCCATCATCGGCGAGGTGGTGGAGAGCCAATACACCGGTGGACGCTACGAGGTCCGCTGTGTGGTGCCCGGTGCCGCCGATCCATGGCTGGCTTACTCGCGGCACCGCCTCGGCCGAGGTGACAAGGTCCTGCTGACGGTCACCTCGCATTCCTAAATTTTCCCGTTTTTCAACAAGGAGTTTGCTTTCATGAAGAAGTTTGCTGCTGCACTCGTCGGCATTGGTACCGCTCTCGGCTTGGTCGCCTGCGGATCTGTTGAATCGAACGATGATGCTGGATCCACCGGCAACGATGACACCGCCTCCACTGCTGAACAGTGGCAGGCACCGGACGGGTTGTCCGGTTCCATCGACTACTACTCGGCAAACCCGCAGGGTCTTACCGATGCTCTGGTGGAAGCGTTCCAGGAACGCACTGACGTGACCGTCAACGTCTTCGCTGGTACGACCGGTGAAGTCACTGCGAAGATCAAGGCAGAAGAGGCTAACCCTCAGGCTGATGTCGTTTACCTCGCTTCCTGGAGCGCAGCGGACAAGCAGTCTGAAGGTGGCGCACTAGAGGAGTACAAGCCGGAGAATATCGACTCCGCGAACGCTGATTGGAACGCATCCGACGACACGTTCCATGGTCGTGACGGCTCTGCCTTGGCTCTAGTTGCCAACACCGATGTAGTCACTGACATGCCCAAGGACTGGGAGGATCTCGCTGACGAGAAGTACAAGGACCAGGTGATCATGCCGGATCCTCGCGAGTCTGGCACCGCGGCTGACCTGATTGCCGCCATGGTGTCCCAGTGGGGCGAAGACAAAACCTGGGAACTCTTTGACAATCTCTTTGACAACGGCATGATCGTTCAAGGCGCCAACGGCCCGGCTCTTGACCAGGTCACCTCTGGTTCCAAGGGCATTGTCCTCGGCGGCGTGGACTACTCGGCTTACTCCGCTAAAGACAAGGGTGAGCCGATTGAGGTCATCATCCCGTCCTCCGGTACCACGGTGACCCCTCGCCCGGTCATGATCATGAAGTCTTCCGACAACATGGACGCAGCAAAGGCGTTTGTCGACTTCATGTTCTCCGAAGAAGCACAGCAGATTTCTGCTTCCAAGAACATGATTCCCGCTAACAAGAACGTGGATCCGAAGAACGGCCCGAAGCTCGACGAGATTGATCAAATCTCCGACGATTGGTCTGCAATTTCCTCTGAATCGAAGGATCTCCGTGACAAATTCGCTGAGCGCTACCTCTCCTAGGCCGCCAGAGAGTAAGGACAAGTTCTAAGGCGATGAGAACGAGAGCTAAAACTAACGCCGGTGTGTACCCGGTGCTGCTGATCTTGCTAGTGCTGGTTGCGGCGCCGCTCGTGTCCGTCCTGGTCACCGCAGTGACGGGCTACCGGGACGAGGATTCTGCACTGCACACCCTCTTCCGTCCCGAAATGCTTCGGGTCATCTGGAACACAGTTTGGCTTTCGTTCCTCGTCGTCATGTTCTCCACCCTCTTCGCTGCTCCGCTAGCCTTCCTTCGCGCTTGGACACCCATGCGGAAGGCAGAATGGGTAGAGGTCATGATCATGATCCCGTTCATGACGCCGCCTTTTGCCGCAGCTCTGGCGTGGATGGACTTCACACGCCTGCGCGGCGTTGCGGACATGCTCCTCGGCCCCGCGCTCGGTGACGCGGTCCGTTCCGCGATCAACTCGGTGTGGGGTATGGGCTTCATCATGGCGGCGGAACTCTTCCCGTTCCTGTATCTCATCCTCAGAAATGCCTTCGCCTCTATTCCGGCTTCGCAGCTGGAAATGGCGCAAGTGGCAGGGGCGAGTCGCTGGCAGCAATTCAGCCGTGTGGTCGCTCCCATTGTGCTCGGGCCGTACTCGCTAGGAGCACTCATTGTCTTCATTAAGGCCGCGGGTGAGTTCGGTACTCCGGTCACGCTCGGTAACGCGATCGGGTACCCGGTTCTCGTTTCCTCTATCTACCAAGATGTGACCATCGATCCGCTGAACTTCTCAAAGGCTGCTGCATCCTCGAGTGTTCTGTTCACACTGGGCGTGCTCGCTTGGGGTACTCAGCAGTGGGTTGCACGTACTGACTTGGTGAGCGGTGGCCGGGTCTCCCGGGCTGTGCACCTGAACCCCTCGCGCCCCGCGATGGTTGTGGCTTGGATCTACGCTGCGGTGGTGTTCATCCTGTGTGTGGTGATTCCCTACATCTCTATCATCCTCGCGTCGATGACGATCCTGCGTTCAAAGCCGCCGACACTCAACAACCTGACTTTCGATTACTTCAAGATTGTCCTCCAGATGCCGTCCGGGCAGGAGGCGCTAACGCGTTCCATTGCGCTTGGTGCAATTGGTGCAACGACAGCGGTTGTGCTTGCTCTTGCAGTAACGATCTTCACATTGCGTAACCGCACGCTGTCTTCCCGCTTGAGCGACTTCCTTGCAGTGGCTCCCGATACTGTTCCCGGAATCGTGCTCGCGATCGGTTTCATCTTGCTGTGGAACTCTCCGCGTTTGCCGTTTACCCCTTACGGCTCGCAAATCATCCTTGTGATGGCATTCACTGTGCTGTTTGTCCCCATGGCGGTGCAAAACATCAAGACTTCAGCGGTGTCCATGTCGCCGACACTCAGCGAGGCATCCGCCGTTTCGGGTGCTACGCGATGGCAAACGTTCACACGCATCACACTCCCCATGCTTGCCCCAGGAATTTTCGCAGGCTGGCTGCTGGCGTTCTTCGTGGGCATCCGCGAGCTGGTCATGTCGTCTCTGATTAGGCCGTCGAACATCAACCTGCTCGCACCCTGGATCATGAACCAGTTCGAGCAGGGACACAGAGCCGAAGCAATGGCGATGACCCTGATCGGTGTGGGTACATCGACTGCGGTCCTGGTGCTCATCCGATGGTGGCAGGGGCGTGCAAGCCACCAAGCCCGCTAGAGGAACCCTACAGTTTTCGGTTACGGTTCATCTTGTGAGTTCTGTAGCAGTCCTTGCTGACGTACACCTTGGCCGCAAACAGACCGGAGACAAGAAAACCGGGCCCGGAATTGAATGGGCCCTAGAGACCCTTGATCATGCGGCCGCTGCCGGGGCGAGCCACCTTGTCGTGGTCGGTGACATCATCGACCGCAAGCGCTACACCGAGGCCACGTACTCTGAGGTGGCTGCATTCTTCAGCCGTGGGCTCGAACTGTTCGAAACGGTGGTTTTCACCGCGGGCAACCATGACGTCTACCACGATCTCGGCGCCGTCATTCCGCGGGGAGTCATTGTCTCCGGCACACAGCCACACACCATCGAGGTGGGTGAGTGGGCATTGCATTCCGCTGCTGTTGAGGTAGATAGGGACCCGCGCTCACTCGTGAGCGACTTTCCGCACCCTTTACCTCATGCCGTGAACCTTGGGTTGCTTCACACTTCGGTTACCGGCGAGTACTCCAAACACGATTGCCTTCCATGCACGACAGAGGAACTCCTCGCATGCGGGTACGACGCGTGGATCCTGGGCCATGTCCACTCGCAAATCACACTGAACCCTGAGCCTTTTATCGGCTGGGTAGGTATGGGGCGGGCGTATCTCATTGACGTGAACGACGGAGACGTCCGTGTGCAGAACCTGGTGGTGTAAGCACAGGCTGGCACCGCGTTACCTTTTCCGGAGGCTTTTGGTGCGTTCGAACGCATGGAGGGCTAAGCCCCTAGATGTCGTAGTTGCCCTGCTCCTTCGCTAAGTCGCTCGCGGACGGGGTCTGGTCCGCCATGGCAATGAAGTTGCGCAGGATGTGGCCCATTTGGCGGGTTTCCACTAGGAAGGCGTCGTGGCCGACGGGGGAGACGATCTTGTTCATCGCCAGCAGGTTGCCGATGTTGCGCGAGATGTGCTCTTGCTGGTGGAACGGGTAGAGGATGTCGGTGTCCACGCCGACGACCATCGTGGGCACGGTGATTTGTGCGAGCGCCCGGTTCAGTCCGCCGCGTCCGCGGCCGATGTCGTGGCGGGAGAGGGACTCGGTGATGGTGACGTAGGAGCCGGCGTCGAAACGCTCCACGAGCCGCTGGCCCTGGTAGTCGAGGTAGCTCTGCACGGCGAAGCGCTGCTGCCTGTCGCGGAAGGCGCCGAGGGGGTTCTCGCCTGGCTGGGCCATGGTGCCAAAACGCTCGTCAATCTCCAGCTCACCGCGGTAGGTCAGGTGCGCCAGCCTGCGTGCGGCGGACAGGCCTGCATCGGGGGAGCGGCCGGTGCCGTAGTAGTCGCCGCCCTGCCAGTCCGGGTCGCGCTCGATCGCGGAGATTTGCGCGGACTGGATGCCGATCTGCCAGGCGCTCGCGCGCGCAGACATGGCGATGACGCAGGCGTAGTTCGCCCAGTCCGGGTACATCAGCGTCCACTCGAGGGTGCGTGCGCCGCCCATGGAGCCGCCGATCACGGCGTGCATCGAGGTGATGCCGAGCGCCTCTAAGAAGTGGGCTTCGGTGCGCACATGATCGCGTATCGACGTCGCCGGGAACCGCGAGCCCCACTTCCCGCCGTCCGGGTGGTCGCTCGACGGGCCGGTCGTGCCAGAGCAGCCGCCGAGGACGTTCGTGCAGATGACGCAGAAGCGGTCCGTGTCGATAGGCGCGCCGGGGCCGATCAGCCCGTCCCACCACACGACGGCGTTGGAATCGCCGGTCAGGGCATGTTCCACAAGGATGAGGTTGTTGCGGCCATGGGGATCCCCGTGGAACTCACCCCACCGCTGGTAGGCGACAGTCACGTCGCGGATGACGGCACCAGCCTCCGTCTGGAAGTCACCGATCGGTTGGTGGGTGAGTTCGCCTTCGGGCGGAAGCGGGATCATGCGATGGCCGCGAATCCGTGCTCGAGATCGGCGATGATGTCGCGGACATCTTCAATACCGACGGACAGGCGGATCGTCGCCTGCGTGATGCCCGCGCGCGCCAGGCCCGCTTCGTTGGACTGCGAGTGCGTCGTCGACGCCGGGTGCACGACCAGCGAGCGCACATCGCCGACGTTGGCCAGGTTGGAGTGGAGCTTTAGTGCATCGATGAACGCCCAGGCAGACTCGCGGGACGCGTCCGCGATATCAAAGGACAGCACGGACCCGGTGTACTTCAGCCCGAGCTTCTCCTTCGTGGTGTAGTGCGGGGAGCTAGGCAGGCCAGCGAAGTTCACGGTGGCAACTTGCGGATTCGCATCCAGGAATTGTGCGACTTCCAGAGCGTTCGCGTTGTGCTTTTCGACGCGGAGGCCCAACGTATCCATCCCCTGCAGCGCCAACCACGCGTTGAAGGGGGAGATCGCCGCACCTGTGTCACGCAGGATGCCTGCGCGCGCCTTCACGGCATAGGCCGGCGCACCCAGATCCGCGTAGACGAGACCGTGGTACGCCGGGTCGGGGTTGGTGAAATAAGGGAAAACGTCTGCTCCGTCGCGTTGGACGGTCCAGTCGAAAGATCCGCCGTCGATAATCGCTCCGCCGAGCGCCGAGCCGTTGCCGGTGTAGAACTTCGTCGTGGAGACGACAACGATGTCCGCTCCGAGCTCAAGCGGCTTGACCAGCGCGGCTGTGGCCATCGTGTTATCCACGATGAGCGGGACACGGTTAGCGTGGGCGACGTCCGCGATGGCAGGAATGTCCAAGATGTCCGCGATCGGGTTGCCGAAGGTCTCGCCGTAGAACGCCTTCGTGTTGGGCTTGACTGCGGCCTCCCAGGAGGCCGGATCATCCGGATTGTCCACGAACGTGAACTCGATACCGAGGCGGGGGAGGGTGACCTCAAACAGCGTCTCGGTGCCGCCGTAAAGGCGCGGGGAGGTGACAATGTGGTCCCCGGCGCTGGCCAGGTTCGTGATTGCTGCAGTCTCCGCCGCCATGCCGGAGGCGAACGCCACTGCCGCGACACCGCCCTCCAGGGAGGCCAGACGGTTCTCGAACGCGTCCTGCGTCGGGTTGGTGATGCGGGTGTAGATCGGCCCCGGGTCAGCCAGCGCGAACCTCGCCTGCGCGTGCTCCGTGTCGTTGAAGACGTAGGAGGTGGTCATGTAGATCGGCTGGTTGCGTGCACCGAAGTCAGAGTCGACATTCTGGCCGGCGTGGACAGCGCGGGTATCAAAACCCCACTCGCCTGCAGCGCTGTTGTCGTATTGAGGCATATTTCCAACCTAGAAGCCCCCTGGTGCAGGGTGCAAGAAAGCCACGTGAATTTTATTCGTGGCTAACAGACGGCGGCAACAGCGAGCCAGCGGCGGGGGAGATCGCTCACGTCGGCGCGGAAACGCCCGTCGAACCCGCGGGTGCCTGCCGCGGCGGCATCGGCTAACCGCTCGAGGAGGTCCGCCCGGTGTCCGCTAGCGTGCGCGCGCAGCCAGGCGGCATCGGCCATGAGACGGTCACGGTTGGTTCCCGTCGCCCCGCGCCGCCCCTGCCTGGCGACAGCATCACGCCAGCGCCGCAGCACCGTCGCCGGCTCCACCCGCGATGATGCCACCGCCTTCGGCGCGACGTTTTGGGGGACACCGAGCCAATGCTCATTCGGCCGGTCCAGCCCGGGAAACACCCAGGTGCCGTCGTGGCCGACTCCGATGAGCACCCACGGGGACCGGCCCGGTTCTTCCGGCCGCCGCTCCCGCAGGCGCAGTTGGACTTGTGTTCCCACAGCGCTGGCCAGCACGCGCAACGCCGGGATGCCCAGCCGCTCAGCCGCCGTGGTGACCTGGCAGCGTAGCGGTCCATCTTCAGTCTCAACAACGAGTACCGGGTGCTGGCCGTCGTCTTCCACTCCAGCCAGGACGCCGTCACCGATCCACCAGCCCTGCGCTGGCACAGCGGTCTCATCCGGGGTGCGAGCGCTCGCGCGGACCTTCGCGCCACGGCCCAACCTGCCGTCGGCCGAGGCGGTGGCGTGGGTGAGCAGCAGCCCGCCGCGAGCAAGATCATGGTGGCTCAGCCCAAGTTCAGCAAACCCAGCGCTGGCGCGGTACGCCTGATCCACCTGTGTCTCATCCCCGGGAACCACAGACGGCAGCTGCCAGACGTAGCCGTCGCGTTCATCGACAAGGTAGGTGATCACGCCGGCGTAGCCAGACTTGGTCAACACTGGCTCGCACGCCCATCCGCGCAGCTTCAAACCACCCACCGGTTGGTAGGTTCGCCGCGCTGTGCCGACGGCATCGATGCTCAGTGTTTTCGTTTCGTGACCGTGCCGCAGTTGGTGGGTCGCTAACGTGGCATCGACCAATAGCGAGATGGCAGCCTCCGTCACTCGCCCGTCTGCACTACTCAATTCACCGTGCAGTCGGGCGAACGCCCCCGCCAATAACGGAAGGCGCTGCACTCGCCCAGCGGACACAGTCCAGAGGACCGACGAACTGTCCATCGCGGTGAGGCCGCCCAATCCGCGGTCAAGCAAGCCCCTTAAGCATTCTTCAGCGAGGGAAAGGGTGGCCAACTGGTCATCAGTGAGCGATAACGGCTCGTCGACGGATGCGGGATCTGCGGCGCCGTCCACGTCGGCGGGCTCGGACAATTCTGCGGGATCTGCGGTGTCGTCAGGGCTGGCCGCTGCAGGCGGGCAGGCCATGAGGACCTGGGCGAGGTGGAGACATCGTGGGCTGAGCAGGCAGTCGCATTCCGCACTGGCAGGCGGGTTCAGCGTCACAGTGGCGGTGCCGACGGTCGCGGTGGTGCCGCTGATCGTCCAACTGTCCGGGTCGGCGGAGCCCAGGCGCTTCTGCAGGCGGCCGGGGAGTGCCTCGATCGTGGCGGCGACAAAGGCCGGGTCCATGCCAGGCAGGTCGTGGCGGGAATCCGTGTGCGTCATTGCTGCACCTGCTCTGCCACCCACCGGGCCAGGGCTGTTGGGGAGACCGCGGAGACAGCCATGCCGACGTCCGCGAGCTGCCCGGCGATTCCTACGTTGTACCGGGCCTGCCCTGTGTCATCCAGGGCGGCGCACCCGAGTAGCCGCACCCCTGCATTGTTGAGCGCCTGAACGCGGGCCAACAACCTTTCCACGGAGCCGTATTCGTCGAAATCGCTGATGGTGATCAGCAGCGTGCGCGACGGCACAGTCACGTGCTCGTGGGCCACTGCCAGTGCTCCCGCGATGTTCGTGCCGCCGCCGATGTGGATCTCCAGCAGCAGAGATAGAGGGTCCGAGACATGCCCGCTGAGATCAATTACCTCGGTGGAGAACGCGAGGAACGTCACCGATAAAGCGTCTACCCCGGACAGGATGGAGGCAGTGAGCGCCGCGAACACTGTCGATGGCTCCATCGATGCAGACACATCCACGACAACGATGACATGCCACTCGGACCGTTTAGCGATGGGTTGGCGGAAGATCGGTGTGGCCACCACCAGCTGGGGTGCGCCGTCGCTGTCAAGCACAGCGTGGCGCAGATTGCGGTGAATCGTGCTCAGCGGGTCCAATTCCGGGGAGGGGCGTGTGCTGGGACGCCATCCTTGCAAGCCGCGCAGGGCGGGACGCAGCTGGCTGGCCAGCACCTGTGTCAGTTCCTCGACCATGCGCCGAAGCACCGGGCGCAGTTTGTCCAGGACGGATTCGGGCATGCCGCCAGCGAGGGTGAGAACGTCGCTTAGCAACTCCACGGATGCGCGCGGCTGCGTCTCTGTGAGCAGCTCCATGGCGTACGGGTGGCGCGTGTCTACCGCGGTGGCCGCGATGTCCTCGCGCACCTCTTCACCGAAGAGCGCGTCGAGCTCGTCGACCCAATCGCGTGCTGTGGGGTAGGGCGGTTCGTTGCCGGCGCGCCCGCCCATGGACCCGGCGGTGGAGCCTTCACCTTCGCCGCGTCCGTAAAGCTGGTCGAGACTGCGCGCCAAGCGGCGCTGGGTAGGGGACGGGTTTTCCTCACGTCGCCGTCCCAGCACCAAAGACCACCGCTGCGCCGGCGTCAGTGCCGCAGACGCCAGCCCGAGCCGCTGCAGGCGTTCCCAGGCGGCGATGTCGTCGGCTGCCCAGCGGCCGAGCTCTTCGACCGGCACGTTGACAGGGCGCGCCCGGTCAGCACCGACAGCGTCCATGAGACGTTCACGTTCGGCGGCGGACAGCGGGTCGAAACCGCCGCGCAACGCGGGAAGGCGGGCGATGAACACAGCCTCTTCGAGATCTTCGACGCCTTCGCGGAGGTCGTCGAGGAGGTCGGAATCGTCGGTAAGCAATTCGGGGCTCGCACTGATGAACCCCGTCAACCAGCGGCGCAGGTCCATCCGGCCCGAGGAGGTGGCGGCAGCACGGATTCGCGTAGCGATGCTGGGCAGATCCTCCGGTTGTGCCCCAAGCCGGTGCAATAGTGCGGTAGCTGCGCCCTGCATCAGCGGGGACGCATCTGCGACGAATCCTGTGAGGGTGTGCGCAAGCCGCACTCCGAAGTCGGTGTGCTGCAGCGCGACAAGATGCCCTAACGCGGCGGCATCGTCCGGTTCGTCGCTGCCTGCAAGCCCGCTGACTTGGGCGACCGCGGCGCGCGAGAGGATGTCCAGCGCTTCCGCGATCGCTTTACGACGCTCCGGCCCCACCCCCAGCATCCCCGCCACGGTTCCTTCGCTCATGGCCACTACGGCAGTGAGCACGCCTGCCAATGTGCTCACTCCGGCGCGACCTGGCAGCGTGTCTGCCACCGCACCCAGCCACCAGTCGAACTCGTCGAGCAGGCCCGCGGCGGCGGCATCCGCGAGACCCGTGGCGAGAACATAGTCGGCAGTCACGTCATCCGCATCGTCCACCGGGTTCGGCCGGCGTGCGCGCAGCGTGCCCGCCGCGACTTGTTCCACGGTCACTCCGTAGCGGGAGGCACGGGCGAGACTGGCATCGGTAGCGGCGTCATACAGCACCGTCCACCGCGTACTCACTGCCTGTGCGCCTCCGACACCAGCGACGTGGTCGGGAACGGCATAGCCGATCGCGGCGACTCGGCAGCGGTGTAAGAACACCTCGCGGCGGGTGTCCAGCGTGTCTTGCGGCGACGAGTTTTTCAGGCGCAGCGGCTCCAACGTGAGTTCGCGCGAGGGCTCCCCCGGTCCGGGCAAGCGCAGATCCTCAATCTGTGCGAGGAATTCGGGGGCCAATCCGGACTTCGGAGTACCCGGCGCAAGCTGGCCCACGTCAGCGCCCACGAGAATGCTTTGGGCGACCCGGGCGACGACGCGCCCGCGCCCGAGCACATCACCCTGGGCGAACACGCTTGTGCACGCTTCCAACAGCTCGCGGCGCCCCGGCACCGGGAGTGCCCGTAGCGCCGCGAGATCGAGCGCCATGCGGTGCGCCTCTTGGATCTCACCCGGGCCGCAGGGGTGCCCCTGCGCGCGGATGCCGGACGCCATGCGGGTCAGCAAAGTAGCCACGGCGTCCTCGAACGCAGCCCGGTCGCCCCCGTACTCCAGCACCGCCTCCTGCCAGCGCGGGTCGCGAATGCCCGAGGGATAGCCCGACCGAGAATCCAACAGCGCGTGAGAATACGGGACCAGGCTCGCCGTTGTTGTGCGGCTGTTCCGCAGCGGCTGAAGTTCGCTGAGCAGCGCGGCGTCCACTGTCGCGTCTTCGCTGATGCGGGTCTCGGTGAGCGCCGGGCTGTGCCACGCGCCCGTAACTGCCGCGATGCGGGGGCCGTGTTCGGCGCGGGCGCGGCGGATGCCCTCACGCATGGAGGCTTCGCGGGCAGCGGTACGGGCATCAAGCGGCTGGCCCTGCCGGTACGCCCAGCCGAAGGCCAACGCGGCGCGCCGGACCGCCTCGCCGCTCGCCCCGGCAGAAGGCACTTCGACTAGGCGGTCCCACGCGTCGTCGTGGTGGTCGGCGCCTACGTAGGTGTCAAGGAAGCGGCCCACGCTCGAGGTGGGGTGCTCGCTGACATCGGGTGTATCCCCCTCGGCTGGGCTCGCGCCGGGGGAGAGGTCCGCGCAGATAACCGGCACCCCGTGCGCGTGTGCCCAACGCAGTGCGGTGAGCTCCGGGCTGAAGTCAGCCAACGGCCAAAAACTGATCCCGCCGCCGTCATCAGCAACTGCGAACGCCATCGGTGCGACAGCATCGGGGTGGGTGATCCATTCGCACCACGGCGCTGCTTCTTCCGGTATTTCCAGCACCAGCGCATCCGGTTGCGCGTGGTCTAACAGCTCCGGCAGCACGCGTGAGAGCGACGGCGAATGGTGGCGCACACCGATCAGGTACACAGAATCGCCGGCGAGCTTATCGACGGCCCCCGCAACCTCCAGCTCCGCCCTTTCCGCGCGAATCACGTGGTCGGTGGCCATATCAGGCGAGTTCTTCGCGCTGGTCCCACAGGGTGCGCCACGGAGCGGCACCCTCCTCGGCCCGGCGGTGGACAACCGCATCCCAGTAGCCGCGCAAACGGTCAGCGTCAGCGGGGTCATCTTTGAGGACGACGCCGAGCAGGTGGCCGGCCAGGTCGCGCAAACCGTCGCTGCGGGCGGGGAAGTAGGCGGCCGACAAGGCGATCGAGGTGCTCACGGACACAGCTTCTGCGGTGGAGAGAACCGTGGTGGGCTTTTCCACGGGCCACCCTTCGCGGCTCACACCGGCGCGCAAGTCGCGGAACGCGGTGACCAGCACTTCCACCACGACATCGTCGACAGGCGTGTCGATCTGCGCAGTCTCCAGCGCCCGCTTTGTTTGGGCTGTCACGAGGGCGACTTCGGCGTCCAGGTCGGCGATCGGGTGGACCGTCTCAAAACTGAAGCGGCGCTTCAGAGCAGCACTCATCTCAGACACCCCTCGGTCGCGCAAGTTCGCTGTGCCGATGAGACCGAACCCTTCGGTCGCGGCGACGGACATATCCCCGAGCTCGGGGACAGCGATGCGGCGCTCCGACAGCAGCGACACTAGCGAGTCCTGGACCTCCGGCAGGCAGCGGGTGATCTCCTCGATCCGGGCGATCTGGCCTTGCTCCATGGCGCGCATCACAGGGCTGGGCACCAGCGCCTCCCGCGTCGGCCCCTGGCCCAGCAGCATGGCGTAGTTCCAGCCATAGCGCAGCTGATCCTCGGTCGTGCCGGCGGTGCCCTGCACGACCAGCGCGGAGGTTCCGCAGATCGCGGCCGACAGCAGCTCCGAGAGCATGGACTTGGCGGTGCCGGGCTCACCGACGAGCATGAGTCCGCGCGAGCCGGCGAGTGTGATCACGCAGCGTTCCACAAGTGCGGGATCGCCCACATATTTCGGCGCAATGGTCAGTTTCGAGCGGCCGGCCTTCAAATCGGCCCCGCCCATGATGAACGTGACCACGGCACGCGGCGTGAGCCGCCACCCCGGCGGACGCGTGCCGGTGTCCCAGCGCTCCAGAAACTCCAATTCTTTGGCGTAGCGCTCTTCAGCGAGCACGACCTGTTGCGTCATCGGCGTCTCCTTCGGGTGGTTTCCAGTTCGGCGAAACGCGGTGCATCCTCACCTTGCGAGCGCTCCCAGCACGCGGCGAACCAATCCGGCGGCGGCAGCGGTGCCACCGGAATACCCAACTGGGGTTCGTACACGCCACGGTATCCCGTCGGCTCGATGGCGAACGCACTGAGCTTCCACAGCTCGATGGGCAACTCCGGAGCAGTCGCATCGATCCAGCCGCCCATGAGGAAGAAACTGCGCCCTGAACGGGGCCGTTTCCCGGCCACAACGACATCGGCGGCGACCAGCTCATCACCCGCGCGGGTGATGTCGGCCTTCTTCCAGTTGTTCCAGCGGCGCACGTTGGCGTCTGTGGGATCCGGCCATGCCAGCAATTGCAGGTAGTAGCGGGCGGCATCCTCGCTGACGCCCAGTGCAGCAGCCGCCTCCGCCACCAGGCCAGGCGCGGAGACGAGAGGGTCGCGCGGCTCGCCGTCGCCCGGTTGCCGCAGCCACTCGGCGAAGGCAGTCAGAGCCCCGCGCACATGGTAGACGGCCGCCTGGACAACCAACCTCCGCTCGGAGTCCCTCAAGTCCCTGGCCCACTCACGTGCCACTGCCAAGTCGGGGTCAGCCGGGTCGGTGATTCCGGTGAAGTCGAGGTACACCCAGTCTGACGAGGACTCCTGGAACAGGGTGAATCGACCCGACTGGATGGTCTTGTGGCTCTCATCGCCGGGCACCCTCTCCGGCACACCGATGGCGCGGCGCAGCTTGCTGCAGGACTTGTCGCCCCAGGCGACACCGATCATTACGTGGTCGATTCCCCTCGGGTTCGCGTGCAACCGTTCAGCGTAGTCCGCTAGCACGGGACGCAGCGGGTCAGAAAGATCCAGCTCGCTCGCTACCCAGAAAAGGGCGGCCATCTCCTCAGCCCACGCGGTCTCCGAGTCGTCGCCGTCCGCGTGCCGGCCAGCGACCACGCGCTGCGTCACCTCTTCCGGTAGCGTCTTCGGTTTCCGGTCCGCGATGTGGGGTGGCAGCGCAGGAAGGTAAGCGGGTCCGTGTTGGGACCAGAACTGGGCCATGGATGCGGTGTCCAAACCGTCGTCAAGCAGTGTGCTGGCATCTTCGGGCACACCCGCAGCCAACACACCAAGGAATTGCTCGCTTTGGTCCCACAGCCGCTCCCGGGCGAGCTTCGCTTCATCCACCTTCAACCCCATGGCGGTGCGCAGTTCCTTCGACAGGAAGTTGACCTCAAGTGCGCGGAAGTTGGGAAACCCGGCCATGATCAAGTGCGCATCCGCCAGCGGCGATCCAGTGGCGGCGGCGAAAGCTTCGCCTGGCTCCGGCGACCACGGCAGCGGGCCCTCGGCACTGATCCGCTCAAGCAGAGCATCGAAAACCGGCTCAAGATCGGTGCGCGAGGCAGGGATCTCCGCACGATCCTTCAGCGGAACCGCTTGACCACCCGCCGTCACAGGTTCGCTGCCCGCAGCCCGAACAATCACCTCGTCACGCGTGAAGGGCGAGAGAAGGTTCTTCGACTGAGGCGGTAGTTGCTTGTCCCGGCTTGCCGGGTACGGGATGCTTTGATACGTCTCCACCACGAGGTTCTCTGCTCCCAGAACACCTGCGTCACGCATCACCGTCCATAGTTCCTTCAACCCCTGGACTTCTTCTGCAGTCCGGCCGGGGATCGCCGCGAGGGCGAGCAAAGCATCGCCGAAACCGAGCAGGTGCATCCAGTCGCTGCTGCCATGACGGCGGTAGTCGAATTGCGGTTTTGTGGATACGTGACGGTCGTGCAGCCCCAGCTCCGACGCGCCTTTCCAAATGTCAACGGCATCGAAGGCATCCAGCTTAAACCGTTTGACGGGATCAACAACGTGCCGGTGCTCCGCAAAGGTCGGGGCCGGTGTCAATGTTTCTGCCTGTGTCTCCGCGTCCGGCTGCGGCCAGGAGTTAGTCACGTCATGAACAACGCACGCGATGGCATAGCGCAGTACCGGATCTTCCAGACCAAGCAGGTCGCCGACCGCTGTGCACAGCTTCTCGGTGACCCTCGCAGCTTGCTCGGCGTGCGCGTGGTCAATCAGCGGGCGCACGTCGTCGGCGGTGATCGACCGCAAACGGTCGCTTACCTCCTGTTCGCGTACGCGAGTGTGGTGCCACCACATAGCGCAGTCGGAATCGGTGCCGCGCAGCGGGATCGGCGCGAGATCGTCTGGGTCTACAACTGCCGGGTCCGAAGCCCATGTGGAAAGAATCCAAGTACCCCCGCCTGGGCGGCGCAAAGTGCCCTGCGCAACTCTGGCGGAGGCACCGGTGACGGTGTATTCGGTTCCGTCTGCGTCCACGATCAGGCAGAAGTCCGGGTCATCTGGGCGAGTGAACACCGCGTGCCGGTGATAGCCTGCCGCAGTGGAAAAGGGCGAATCGGCCGTCACATCTGTCACCGGGCGATGCTGCGAACGCTGCGGATCGAGCACAAGGTCTGGGTGACGGCGGCGTTGCCCCTCCATCCAGTCAGGTAAAGAGGCGCGCCCTGTCGCACCGGTGTTTGGGTCAATCTCCAGCACCTTTTCGTCCGTGACCAGCCATACTCGCTCACCATCCACAAAGAAGTGCTCGCTGCCCCTGGCCCACGTCGATTGACCGGGGCGCATGATCACTCCCTCGGCGAACAACCGCCCGCCGGGTACCGGCACGGAGACGTTCAACCATTGGCTATCAAAGTGTTTCAGGTTGCTCGACATGCCCTTCGGGGCCTCGGGCCACCACACCCGGGGGTTGTTATCGTGATACGTCGCCAGCCCGAACTGGCCGTCGACTTCCTTCACGTCGAAAATGCTGTTACCGGTCCAATTTGGGATCGTGGTGGAGGTTCGGCCGCGCAGGTATGTGATGCCAGATCTGTTCTCCACAATGACACCGGGCCAACAATCGCTGGAGTCAAGCCACGTGGAAAGTTGTCTGCACTCCCCATAGTCTTTCTGGGCCTGTTCCAGCTCAGGCCAGCCGAGTTCGTCGGGCAAGCCGCGGCGCAGTGACTCGGCCAGCGGTACGGCCGGGTCGCGGTGGATGACCCGGACTCGGTCGAGGAGCGATTGGATTTCAGGGTCATTGACGTGCTCAAAACCCCGGACGAACCCGGTGATACGTGTCAGCAGTTCGACTGGCGGGATACCAGTTTCAAGCTTTTCGACGCGCTCACCGAGCAGTTCCAGCACCAAGGGGCGAAGGTGCGGATCGGAGGCGAGCGTGTCCACTATCTCGGGGTAGGCCAGGCAGGCGGTAATTCCTTCGATCATGTCTTCGCGCAGTGACTCGTCTGCAGCGAGATGGGGCAGGGGTTCCCGATCCGGTCGGCGGGCCCACCTCCCGAGAGCAATGTATTCAGCCTGTTCGTGATGAGAGAAGGCGAAGGGGATGCCGGAGGCGGCAACTTGCTCGACTACGGCGGCGGGAAGATAGCTCAGCCGGTCGTGGGGAAACGGCACCTCCTTCAGCCCGGCGTGCGGCAGGATGTCGGCCAGCACCGACGCTAGGTCCTCAGATTCGGTCGGGGGCCAGTCCCGCAGGATGGATTCAAACCACAGAATGCGCGGGACGAAGTCGGGGTGGTTGCCTTCTTTGACCTTGTCGAGCGCTCCTGTCTTGCTCAGCAGGTTCAACCACACGTCGGTGTCCACACCGTAGGGAGTGAGCGAAAGGAGACGGTCTACTAGGTCGTCCTCTTCCGCGACAGCCTGGCAAATCGCTTTCTCGTAGTTCTTCCAAAAATGCGCGCCGGCGTACTGGATTGATGCTGCCCGGAGCATCTCCTTGGCGATGGTGCGCTCTTCCGCTGCCGGATCCAATCCGGCAGCGGAGGCGAGCTTGGCCAACTCTTTTTTCATTCCGGCATGCGGTGTGAGACCACCGCGCACCCGTTCCACGCACAACGTGCGGTAGGTCTGGTACGCCTCGGCCGGCTCCATGCTTTCTGCGAGACGTTTCGCTTCGTTGCTGAGCTCCTTGGTGTTCATCGCACCCGCGTAGGCGAATTCCATCACGGCTTCGAGGTGGCGCTCTTCGTCGATAGGCAGCCGGTGGCGCTTTTCTGCATCGCGTGCGAGCGTGAACATTTGCGCTGCGAACCGGGGGTTCTCGGCCGCGATGCAGATTCGCCCGGCCTCTTCCAGGAACGTGGGTAGGAAGTGCGGCGCACTGTTGTCCAGCTTGGTCGCCAGTTCGTCGACGATCTCTTTGAAACGCTTTGGTTTCGTGTGCGCGTATCGGCCGGCCCGCTCAAGATCGGTGATCAAATTCAGCGCGTGGTGCGCGTTGGCTGGGTCGGTGAGAATCGGCCAGGCCGGAAAACCGATCGCCCGGCGGCGGATGTGGCCGACGTTGACTCGGTCGCGGGGGATGAGTCCGGTGACACCGAGGGCGAGATCCTCAGCTTTCACTAGAGCCTCTGGGACGAGCCGGACGATGGTGCGGTTCGGCAGCGCCGGGTGGGTGTAGCTCGCCGCGACGAGCGGTACGGACGTGTCCGTTGCATCGATTGTGATGCCGCCCTGTTCAAGGCGGACTGCACTGGGTTGCGTCATTGGCGCGTCCTCCGGGTGGTTTCCAGATCGCCGAACTGCGGTGTGTCATCACCACGGGAGCGTTCCCAGCACGCTGGGAGCCACAACGTGGGCGGAAGGGGCGCCACGGCCACTCCCAGCATTGGCCGGGGTTTGGTGAAGTCAGGCAAGACGGCCATGCCGAAAGCCTCCTTCTTCCACAGCTCCAGCGGCACGTGCGGGGGAGCGGCTTCAAGCCATCCGCCCGGCAAGAAGAAGTTGCGTCCAGAGCGAGTCCGCTTCGCTTCTAAGACGAGGTCTACCGCAGCGAGTTCTTTGCCCGCGCGGGTGATGTCGGCTTTCTTCCAGTTGTTCCAACGGCGCACGTTCGCGTCGGTCGGGTCTGGCCACGCAATCAATTGCAGGTAGTACCGCGCGGCGTCCTCACTGACGCTCAGCTCTGCGGCGGCGTCGGCAACAAGCTCAGGCACAACGACGAGCGGATCGTGAGGATCCCCCTCACCGTGTTCACGCAGCCACTGCGCATACGCGGACAGCCCGCCCGACAACCGCACATCGACCGCTGCAAGCGTCTGGACGTCACCGCCGAACGCGATACCCCACTGGCGCGCCAAGTTCAGATCGGGATCGTCCGGGTCAGTGATGTCGCTCAAATCCGCGTGCAAACTGTCTTGCCAGCGATTGGATTCGACGCGGAACCGTCCTGCCTTTTGCTGTTGCGATCCGATGCTCGCCTCCTCCGGGCCGGGAAGTCCGAGACGCTGGCGAACATGGGCGTAATCGCGAATGCGGCCGAGGTGAACGGAGTCCAGGCCAGCGGGGGACTGCGCCAACTCCTCGGCGTAGTCCGCCAAAGCGATGCGAAGTGGGTCGGACAGGCCCACATCGTTGGCGATCCAGAGCAGCATAGCCACCTCCTCGCCCCAGAACCTCTTGTCGTGCTTGCCCGCGATGACATCTCTGAAGGTGGTATTCCACATAGACTTCGGTCTGCGGTCGGCCAAAGTAGCGGCGGGCTTTTCGCGGGCAGAAGTGTCAGCGTGGAGCTGTTCGGGGGCAGGAGGGTGCCCGGGCCAGCGTGCCGCCATAGTCTGGCTGTCCAGTCCATGCTCCAGCAGTTCAGTTGGGTCTTCGGGGACACCGGCAGTAAGCACAGCCAAGAAGTGCTCGTTGACTTCTTGCAGCCTTCTTTTCGTATCCAGCGCTTCTTGGACTTTAAGGCCTAGTGCTGTGCGCAACTCTTTTGGCAGGTAGTTGTCTTCAAAATCAGCAAAGTTGGGGAAGCCGGCCATGATCAGGTGCGCATCGGTCACCGATACTCCGCTGGCGGCGGCGAACGCCTCGCCCGGTTCCGGTGACCACGGTTGGGGTCCGTTGGCCCTCACACGCTCCATTAGTGCATCAAAGAGTGGTTCAAGATCTGTGTGCCCTGGCGCGATCTCGCGCCGTTCCAGCAGCGTGAACGTGCGCCCTCTGCGGGCCACGGGCTTGCCGGAATCAGCACGCAACAGGGTGATCGTGTCGATGCCATGGTCAATCTCCAGTGTCCGCGGGGGAGCGACGTGGAGGAACGGGTCAAACCCGTCAGGTATTTGCAGGACATCAACAAACAGATTATCGGCGCCCACAAGGCCGGATTCGCGCAGCACGGACCACAGCTCCTTCAGGGCCCGGATCTCGCCAGCGGTGCGGCCCGGAATAGCGGCGAGAGCGAGAAGCGCATCGGTGTTGCCCAGCAAATCGCCCCACGAGTGCCGCAGACTAGGAAGGCGATCTTTTTGGGCGTGCTTGGGCAGCTCGCGGTCATGCAACCCGAGCGTTGCTGTGTCGCGCCAAATGGACATGACGTCGAACTTGGTCAAGTGCGTGTGCATTGCCGACGTGAGCACGCGCAGGTGGTGCTTCAGCGTTGGAGCGTCCAGAAGTGCGGGGGTCGGGGCTGAGGTGGCCCAGCCCGGCCACGAGTGCACCAAAGCATCGGCATGCTTGGCGACGGCATCGCGTACCGCAGAGTTGGGCAGCCCGAGCAGCGTGGAGACCGCCTCGTGGAACACGGTAATAGGGAGGCCAGGCGCCGAGATACGCTCGATCAGCGGGCGTAGCTCCTCTGCAGTGATCTGGCGTAACCGTGCACTGAGTTCGGGGTCACGCGGAACTGCGTGATGCCACCACAGGGGTGTTTCGAAGCCGATTCCATGGTGAACCGTGGGCATGAGGTCATCCGGGTCGAGGAGATATATGGTGCGGCCGTTTCCGGCAAGAACACGAGGTTGCCCGTCGGGTAAGCGAATGACACCGCGTACTAGGGGAGCGTACGTGCCGGTCACGTGATACTCGGCGCCGTCGGCATCGATGACGAGCTGGACATGCGGATCATCCGGCCGATAGAACACGGCGCTTCTGTGATAGCCGTCCGCAGTTGAGAAGAGTGAACCCGTGGTCTCGTCGGTGACGGGTCGCAGCTGCGAACGAGTCGGGTCAAAGACGAGATCGGGGTGGCGGCGGCGTTGTTCCTCGAACCAATCCGGTAAGGATTCGCGGCCCTTGGCGCCGGTTTTCGGATCAATCTCAACGACCTTGACGGTCTTGCGGTTGTCTTGGACCATCCAAAAGCGGTCTCCCTCGTTGAAGAACTGCTTGCTGCCGTCGCTCCACGTTGATCGGTCAGGGCGAATGATCGTACTCGCGTCGACAAGCCGCCCACCGGGAACGGGAATAGATTCATCCGGATCGTGGAACCAGGATTGACGTGTCCGGGCCACGAGCCGCTCGCCAGAACTAGACCAGTTGACGTAATTCTTTCCCGTGGAGAAGTCATGATCCATGATCGCGAACTGCCCCTCGACTTCAGTCACACCGTATATGGATGCGCCGGTCCAATTCTGGATGTCGTGGCTCGTGCGTCCGCACACATACGTGGCCTTGCTGTCGTTGTATGCCACGACACCCGGCCAGCACTCTTGCAGCCGTGCCCCATGGCGACCGTTGCCAGCGGTGTTGTTTTTGTACGCCTCCTCGAATTCTGGCCAGCCCAACTCATCGAGCAAACCGCGGCGCAGAGTCTCGGCGAGCACTTCGGCGAGATCGCTGTGATAGGCCCGCACACGGTCCAGCAAGGCTTGCACCTCCGCATCAGCAATGAACTCGAAGTGACGGACGAATGAGGTCACCGCGGTCAGCCTGTCAACCGTCGGCGGGGCCGACTCAAGTAGTTCAACCTGCTCAGTGAGCATTTCGATTAAGACGGGACGAAGGTCGGGGTCGGTGGACACAATCGTCACAACGTCCGGGGACGTGAGCGCACGCTCTATGCCGTTGATGAGATATTTCCGTAAATCCTCATGGGCGGCCAGGTGCGGCAAGGGGGCACGATCGTCGCTGTCTGCCCATGCCTTCACATCGATGGAGGTATTGGCGTCAGCATCGTTTACCTCGACCGCAACGTCGTGAACTGCCAACTGTTCGAGCGCTGCGGCACGCATCTCAGTGATTGTGCGACTGCACAACGTCACGGAGGTGCATCCTGCGTGCGGAAGAATGTCAGCAAGTACCTGCGCCAGCTTCGTGCTCGGTTCTTGATAATCCCACCACCCCCACCTGTGCCTGGAGGCGAATGACACAATGAGGGGCACGAACTCTGGATGGTTGCCATGTTTGACTAGTTCGAGTGCCCCGGAGGCGTCGAGAAGCTCCAGCCAGTTGTCATTCTTCGCTTCTTCCGGTGCCAGCGTCAGCAGGACGGCGCGCAGCTCCTCGTCCTTCGCTGCAGCCTTGCGGATCGCTGATTTGTAGTTCTTCCAAAAGCTCTCATTCGCGCGCTCGATGGAACCGATCCGCAGCAGTTCGGAGACGATGCGGACTTCTTCGTCGGCTGGTTTCAGTCCAGCTGCTTTCGCTAGTTTCGCCAGGTCCTTCTTCATTCCGGAGTAGGGAGTCAGACCACCGCGGATGCGTTCCACGCACAAGGTGCGGAACGTCTCGTAAGCGTCAGCCGGCTCTAACCGTTCGGAGAGGCTTTGAGCCTCAGCAGAGAGCGCTTTCGCACTGATGGCGCCAGCGTACGCGAACTCCATCAGGACGTCGCGGTGGCGCTGCTCGTCGATAGGTAGCGCGTAGCGGCGTTCGGCTTCACGCGCCCTACCGAACATTTGCGCGGCATAGGCGCTGTTTCCCACGCTCAAGTAGACGCGGGCAACCTGTTCTAGGAACGTCGGCAGAAAGTGCGGGGCGCTGTTCTCCAGCGATGCTGTCAGCTCTAAGATCTCTCGCTTGGTGGCGCCCGGCTTCGGACGTGCACGACGCATCGTTCGCTCCAAGTCGCCAACGAGGTTCAACGCATGCTCGGCATTGTCAGGATCGTTGAGGATAGGCCACGCCGGGAACCCGACCCCTTTTCGGCGCGTGTGGCCGACCGGAGTGCTTCCCTGTAACTCAACCCCGGACACCTCTAAGGCGAGGCGTTCTGCTTCCAGCAGTGGCTCCGGGATCAGCCGGACGATTGTGCGGCCGGGCAGGACAGGGTGCGTGAAGGTAGCCGCAGTCAGCGGGTAAGTAGTGTCGTCTGCCTGCAGCGTGATGCCGCCTTGTTCCAGGCGAGCTCGGTTGTCACTCATTTCCCTCCCCTTCGACTGACCGGCCTGCGTAAATGAATGTGGCCATGCGGACACCTTCGCTGTAGGCGACGGGGCCGAGTTCGCGCACGGGGACGGTCTCGCCGTCAACCTCCCACTGCAGTTCACCGGTCCAGGTTTCTACCTCTGGGTTCTCGTTCGCCCCGATCCAGTACCGGGCTTCCACAAGGCGGCCGGCTTCATGAATGCGTGCCACCGCGAATCCGCCCTTTATTCCGAATCCGGCGGTTTGTGCACGGCCGGTGGCAAAACGTCCTTGTTCGAAGCGACCATTCGCCCACGTGTCCAGCTTGGTCACGGCAGGCTCTGGAAGCGGGTCGGGCAGTTCATAGACAGCGCGTTGTAATTGGTCGAAGCGCTGCTCCACGCCGAGATCTGCGGCGAACTCCCGCAAATCAGCAAGATCTTCGAGCAGCGCGGGGTGGGGGATGAGGATCTCGTCCGACACGATGGTGCGGGTTTCGCCGTCTAGGTCGACGATGCCGAGGTGAATCTGGTCATCCGTCGCTGATGCATCCCGCAGAAACCCCGTTTCTTCAGCACCAGGATCTTCACCGTCAACCTGCTGGATGATGAGGTCGCGCAGCCAGGACTGCCATGTCTCATCCGGCCACACAGCCGCAATGACGGCGGTGGGGACAGGCAGCGAGCGCAGCAGCCAGGTTTCCACTGTTGAGCCGCATTCAGCGTCGTGGGACTGCAGCCACGTCAGCAGGTTGTCTAGCTCTAGGAATTCATCAGTTTTCTTCACCTTTGCAGGCACCGACTTCAGTACCTTGCCCTTGGCGTTACGTGCCCGGATCGCACCGTCTGCAATGGTCAGGGCGTATCCGTCGGGGGCTTGAATCCAAGTAGAGTCTGTGGGCTCAGTCATGGCCACAAACTTACCTGCTTCTCAGCTTCGGGGTGGGAGAGAAAAAGTGCGCCGCCAGCACCCCAGGCGGGGCTCCGGCGGCGCTAGTTGGCGCTCGTCGTTCTAGTCGTCTTCGGTTTTGTCAACGATCTTGTTGAAGGTCTCCGAGGGGCGCATGACCTTCGTAGTCTTGTCGTTGTCTGGCCAGTAGTAGCCGCCGAGGTCGGCGGGCTCACCCTGAACGTCGAGAAGCTCTTGCAGGATCTGCTCCTCGTTGTCGCCGAGGTCCTTTGCGATGGTTTCGAAGCCGGAGGCCAGTTCCGTGTCGTCCTCCTGGGAGGCGAGCTCTTCGGCCCAGTAGCGGGCGATCCAGTAGTGGGAGCCGCGGTCGTCGATCTCGTTCACCTTGCGCGATGGGGAGCGGCCCTCGTCGAGGAAGGTCTCAATCGCGCGGTCGAGAGTGTGGCCCAGAATGCCGGCGCGGGCGTTGTCGTTCTTCTCTTCCTCGTGGAAGAAGGACTCGGTCAACGCGAGGTATTCGCCGAGGGAGTCCCAGCGCAGGTGGTTTTCTTCCTGGACCTGCTGGACGTGCTTCGGGGCGGAGCCGCCGGCACCGGTCTCGAACAGGCCGCCGCCGGCCATGAGCGGGACGACAGAGAGCATCTTCGCCGACGTGCCCAGCTCGAGGATGGGGAACAGG
Source organism: Corynebacterium genitalium ATCC 33030 (assembly GCF_000143825.1). NCBI lineage: Bacteria > Bacillati > Actinomycetota > Actinomycetes > Mycobacteriales > Corynebacteriaceae > Corynebacterium > Corynebacterium genitalium. Next base: position 157,058 of record NZ_CM000961.1, on the reverse strand, counting down.
TCGGTGTTGTAGTCGCGCAGGACGTTACCAGTGACGGAGATGGTGTCCTCACCGCGGCGGATGCGGTCGACCGTGGTCTGGGTGGCTTCCTCCGGGGACTGGGAGGAAATGTCCACGCCCTCGAGATCGTGCTCTTCGAGGTGCTTGTTCACCAGCGTGCGGATGTTGTTGTCGTGGTCGCGGGCCGGGTCGAGCCAGAAAATGGTCTTCATGCCGGACTTGCGTGCGCGGTCGACGGCCAGCTTGACCCAGTCCTTGATGGCGGGGCCGCGGGTGTGGCAGGCGCGCCAGATGTCGCCCTCTTCCACCTCGTGCTCCATGAGCACGTCGCCGCTCGAGGAGACGACCTGCATGGTGCCGTCGAAAGGCATCTTGAAGGTCTTGTTGTGGGAGCCGTACTCCTCTGCCTTCTGTGCCATGAGGCCGACGTTGGGGGAGGTGCCCATCGTGGTCGGGTCGTAGGCGCCGTTGGCGCGGCAGTCGTCGATGACCACCTGGTAGATGCCGGCGTAGGAGGAGTCCGGGATGACAGCCAGGGTGTCCTGCGGCCTATCGTCGGCGTTCCACATCTGGCCGGAGTTGCGGATCATGGCGGGCATGGAAGCATCCACGATGACATCAGAAGGCACGTGCAGGTTGGTGATGCCCTTGTGGGAGTTGACCTGCGCCAGGTCTGGCCCCTCGGCCATGGACTTGTCGAAGGCCTCACGGATCTCCGCGCCGTTCTCGAGGTTTTCCAGCCCGGAGTAGATAGCACCCAGGCCGGACTCGCCGTCCAGGCCAGCCTCCATGAGCTGCTCTCCGTACTGGTCGTAGACATCCTTGAAAAAGGCGCGTACTACGTGGCCGAACATGATGGGGTCCGAAACCTTCATCATAGTGGCCTTCAGGTGGATGGAGAACAAAACGCCTTCATCCTTTGCGCGCTGAATCGCGTTCAAAAGAAAGGCATCCAGTGCCTTGGCGGACATGAACGTCGCGTCCACAACATCGCCGCTATCGACCTGCATGTCGTCGCGGAAGACCTCTTCGCGGCCGTCTGCGCCCACGAGCTTCATGGTCAGGGTGTCGTCGTTGTCGAGGATGACGGACTTCTCGTTGTGGCGGAAGTCGTTGTCCTCCATCGTGGCCACGTTGGTCTTGGAATCGGAGGACCACTCACCCATGGAGTGGGGGTTCTTGCGTGCGAAGTTCTTCACCGAGCGGGGCGCACGACGGTCAGAGTTGCCCTGGCGGAGAACCGGGTTCACAGCGGAGCCCTTCACAGCGTCATAGCGGGACTTGATGTCCTTCTCCTCGTCGCTGGACGGGTTAGCTGGGTAATCCGGAATCTTGAATCCGGCGTCCTGCAACTCCTTGATGGCGTTCTTCAGCTGGACCAGGGAAGCAGAGATGTTCGGCAGCTTCACAATGTTGGCTTCCGGCGTCTCCGCCAACTCACCGAGCTTTGCTAGGTCGTCGTTGACGCGCTGGTCCTCGTCGAGGTAATCCGGGAACTGCGCAAGGATGCGGCCTGCCAGCGAAATGTCGCACGTTTCCACGTCCACGCCAGCGTTCGACGCGAAGGCTTCGACAATCGGTTTGAGGGAGTAAGTTGCCAGCAGGGGGGCTTCATCCGTCTGCGTCCAAATGATCTTGGCCATGGTTCACCTCAATTAATAGGAGCTATTCGTTTCGCTCCCACACTACCTATTTGGTCAAACCTGCGCCGAGTACCCTGGCTTCCTATGAGTCTCACTATCGCCTCCGTGAACGTTAACGGCATCCGCGCCGCCACCAAGGTCCGCAACGAGTCCAACCCGGGCATGCTCGCCTGGTTGACCGACACGACCGCCGATGTGGTGCTCATGCAAGAAGTGCGCGCGACTGAGGAGCAAGCCCAGGCAGCACTCGCGCCCGCCATCGATCAGGGGTGGTATGTGTACACCGCGCCCGCAGCCGCGAAAGGACGTGCGGGGGTAGCCATTGCATCGCGCACACCGCTTATCGACGTCTCTTGCGGCATCCCCGGCTTCGAAGACTCCGGCCGGTTCATCGCCGGAACGACACCCGGTGGAGAACGCGTCGCATCCCTGTACTTGCCGTCCGGGTCCACCGGCACAGAGAAGCAGGACGAGAAATGGCAGTTCCTCGATCAGTTCGAGCCGCTGCTAGCCACCTGGCCCGACGTGTACCCCGACATGGTCATCGGCGGCGACTGGAACATCTGCCACCGACGTGAAGACTTGAAGAACTGGAAGACGAACCAGAAGTCCTCCGGCTTTCTGCCGGGCGAGCGCGCCTTCATGGACTCCGTCTTCGGTTGCTTCCCGGACGACGAGGCCCAGGACACCGCCGCCAAGGATGAGGCCGGTTTCTTCGGTGCTGTCGACTATGTCAGCGATGCGCGCCGTTCCGCCTGCGACGAGCCGCGCTGGTTCGATGTCGCCCGCCGCCTCCACCCGGAAGATGCTCCCTACACGTGGTGGACCTACCGCGGCCAGGCTTTCAACAACGACGCTGGCTGGCGCATCGACTACCACGCCGCCACCGCGAGCATGCTCGAGCGCGCCGAGCGCACCTGGGTGGAAAAGGCGCCGACGGTTGAGCAGCGGTGGTCGGATCACTCACCGCTGCTTGTGGAGTACCGCTAACTAGCGGCGCTGTCCTTTCATCACTGTCCTGTATCTACCGCGAAGTTCTACCAGTCGTCTGGGCTTTACCGTCGCAGGCGCGGGGTGCGGGCGATCATGTATGTCGAAGCGGACAGCATGATTAAACCGGCGATGGATGCGGCGGCGATGGGAACAGACCTTGGTTCGGCCAGCGGAACGATCATGTGCGCGGGATCAACTGGGTCTACCTGCCCGCTGGTGTACGGGAAGGCGAGCACGGTGTAGGTGATGGCGTACGCCACGATCGCGATGACCACGGCCGCCGGGAAGAGTAAACCGCCCCGGCGCTTCATGGTCAGACCGAGCGCGAGGCCCCCGACGCAGCACAGCGCGAAGAAGGTGAACGTGAGCAGGGCCGTCAAGGCGACGGTGAGGATGCTCTGGCCAGCGTTTTCCACCAAATACGGTTCAGGAACGAAGCTGGAATCGGCAAAGGGGCCCGGGGAAGTCGCCCACTCGACCGGTTTGTCGGTGGTGAACAGGAAAAAGTCGTAGCCCTTGTAATAAGGATTGAGCTTTTGGTTGATCACCGAGGAAGCTGCCGTCACAAGTGCGAGCACTCCGGAGCCGGTGATCATCGTGAAAGCGGCGGAGTTCATCCACTTGGTGAAGCTCGCTCCGAGTTGGTCCACGGCCTCCCAGTTCCTCCCTGCAATTGCGAAGAGGGCGAACATGCCCGCACCGCCCAGGAGTGTCCACACGGTGCCGTCCCCGGCGAGGAATCGGCCAAGGGGCACAATCACGCACAACACGGCGAACGGCGCGAGGTATTTAACGGGCTTGTGCGGGCTGAGGAAGAGTTTCATAGTTAGGCCTTTCCTGCTCGTGCCGGGGTGGCGGAGGAATGTTTTGACACGGGACGAGTATTTCTTTGGTTTATAGGTTCACCACTCATGTGGGTAACCATATAACTGGTTGGCTCAGTAGCGCAAGCGGCAGGAGGATGCGAAAGGTTTGCTGCGCGCAGAAAAAGGCCCAGCCTGCGCCGATAGTCGGCGAGGCTGGGCCTTGAGGGGACTAGTGGAGGGGCACTGGAGGGGTGCCAGGCATTAATGGCATCCAGGGATAGCCAAATTAGTAGCGCGCGAAGTTCTGGGTCGCGTAGCGCTTTCCATCGGGGTGATCGGCGACACCGACACCAATGCGGTTGATCTCCGGGTCGAGCATGTTCTTGCGGTGGCCCGGGGACTTGGCCCACTGTTCCACGAGGTCATCAGCGTCAGCATCGGTCATGTTCTGCAGCACGTTCTCTGACGCGTTCTTCCATCCCTCCGGGTAGCTCTCGGCAAAGTCGGGGCGGTGCGAGATGTCGCCCCCGGTGCGGGCGAGCTGCTCAGACCAGTCTTGGGCGAGGTCGTTGAGCTCGGGCATCGGTTCGAGCTCTGGGAGTTCGTTTTGGACGCGGAAGCGGTTGGCCGCATCGATCAGCGCCTCCTGTAGATCGCTCAGCTCCTCATCGGAAACCTGTGCGGCATCGTCTGCAGGGACTTCTGCGGAGTCGTTCGCGGCCGGCACGGGGGCACCGCCCTCGACGAGCGGCTCATCGGCTTCCTCGCTCAGCTTCGCAGGGGCAGCTTGTACTTGCTCTGCGGTGCCGGTGTCGGGCTTGTGGTCCTTAGCCAGTTCACCAAATGGGAGCCCGAAGATGGGCAGGATGGAGGCAATCAGGCTAATGAACGATTGCAAGATGAGGTTCGTCATCGGGTCACTTTCTCAGTAGGCGCTGCTCCGGTAGGAGCGGTGTCTAGGCGGTAAATCGCGCTACCGTCAAACTGACCGTACCGTCTCCAAATTGTTATGAAAACGTGTCTTATTGAATTCGTAAATATTTCTCAGCCAGGATGCTCGGCTGTGGCCGGTTCCAACTCGCCAGGGTGCTTCTTGAACAGTGTTCAATCATTGCTCTAAGCTGGCATTGAATACGGACCGATTGGAGACAGATACATGCACGACATTCTCGTAGTGGCACGGGAGAAAGCTCTCGAGAACGGGGAGGGACTGGGCGAGCAAGAGGTGCTTGCTGTCCTGAACGCTGAAGACGATCACCTTACTGAGCTGCTGGGCATTGCTCACCAGACACGCATCAAGCACTGCGGTGTGGATGTCTCGCTCGAGGGCATCATTTCGCTGAAGACCGGTGGTTGCCCAGAAGACTGTCATTTCTGTTCCCAGTCGGGCTTGTTTGAGTCCCCGGTGCGTGCGGTCACTCTCGACATCGCGGAGTTGGTGGAGGCCGCGAAACAGTCGGAGAAAATGGGTGCGTCCGAGTTCTGCATTGTCGCGGCGGTGAAAGGGCCGACGCAGAAACTCTTGGATCAGGTCGCCGAAGCGATCGTGGCTATCACGGACGAGGTGGACATTTCCATATCAGCGTCATTGGGCATCCTCACCCGCGACCAAGCGCGCCAGCTGCGGGAAATGGGCGTGAGCCGCTACAACCACAACCTTGAAACGGCCCGCTCCTTCTTCACCAACGTGGTGACCACCCACACCTGGCAAGAGCGCAAGGACACGCTTGAGCATGTGCGCGCAGAAGGGATGGAGACCTGCTGCGGCGGCATCATCGGCATGGGCGAAACCCTCGAGCAGCGCGCGGAGTTCGCAGTTCAGCTCGCCTCCGTCGAGCCGGAGGAAGTCCCGTTGAACTTCCTCGACCCGCGCCCCGGCACGCCATTTTCGGACCGCCCGCTCGTTCCGCAGGGAGAAGCATTGCGCATGGTCGCAGCAATGCGGCTTGCGATGCCGCGCACACAGTTGCGGTTTGCAGGCGGCACTGAGCTTGCGCTTGGCGACGACGGAACCGAAGCCGGTCTCCTCGGCGGCGCCAACGCCATCATCGGAGGGAACTACCTGACCACCTTCGGCCGCCCGATGGAGCGCGACCGCGATGCCGTCGACCAGGCCATGGAGGCCGGTGCGAAACCTGGAATGAAACCGGGTATGAACATAGGCATCACACCGGTCGGGCAAAAGCGGGACTCTGGCAACGGGGCCCTCTACGACACCCTGACAGCGCTCTAGAGGCTGCGCTGAGAACCGTGAGGATTCCCGATAGCGACGAGCTGGCCAGCGCTGTCCTCTCCGGAGACATCGCGCTACCGGCTGACCCGGCCCGGCCGTACGATGCGCCGCGGATCTGCCCCCTGTGTCAGCGGCGCATGGTGGTGAAGATCAGCCCGATGGGGTGGGCGGCAGCCTGTTCGCGCCACGGGGAGCTGCGCTCGGAGTGGTTAGAGCGTTGAACGCCGAAAAAGCCCGCCACTGCATGGGAGCGATTCCCTCGTGGCGGGCTTTTCGGTGGGTTAGCGGATGAAGCGCGGCGCGCGAGCAATTGAGAAGGCCGAAGCTGCTGCCGCAATGAGTGTTGCGACCGTGATAGTGAGCAATCCTGTGTAGGTGGGAGGAAGCGACACGAATTCTCCTCCGATCTCCCTCGTGCTGTAGGCCATGATGAGCACGTTGCAGTACAGGGCGGTGGCGACGGCGGCTATTGCGGCGACGATCGGAAGCCAGCGGTACTCGGTTTTCGCTGCGAGACCCGCCCCAACGCCGATCAGGCATGTAAGGAAAAGGAATGTGAAGGTGACAGCGAACGTGGCCATGATCGTCCCGGCGTTCTGAGCGGCGGCGTCGAGCAGATATGCCTCCCCGTTCGTGTCTCTCCATTCGACGGGGTCGTTGCTCACCACGAGGAATGCGTCATAGGCCTTGTAGTAGGGGTTTTGTTCTTGATTGACGACAGATGAGGCGGTAGTGACCACGGCGAGCACTCCGGACACTGCCGCTGCGGTGACCGCGGCAGATTTCAGCCACGTGCGGAAGCTTGTGCCCAATTGGTTGATTGCGGTCCACTGCATTGCCCCGATGGTGAACAGAGCCACTAAGCCGAGTCCGCCGAAGACGGTCCACACAGTCCCGTCGCCCGCGTAGAAGCGTCCGAGGGGTACTGCAGCGACGAGCGCGGCCAAAGCGAGCAGATAGGTGTAGCTAGAGAATGGGCTCAAAAACAGTTTCATGGCTGGGCCTTTCGGGTCATTGCTTCGGAGGTTGCGGCGGGAGCGGGAGTCGTTGCCAGGATGTCGAGGAGCTGTGCATCGTCGGGATACTCGACGCTTAGCCCTGGCATGGAGTCCAGATCTAAGGGTGTTTCCGCGAGCGTGACCCGCGCGGTGGGGCCGAGGGTCGACCGTGTCAGCTCACCGTAGCGTTCAGCGAGCGCGTTCACGTCCTTGATGGGGCCGGTGACGGTGGGGAAGAGGGTGCGGAGATCGTCGATAAGCACCGGCTCGCTGATCTCATGCTCGAACGCTTGGATGACGTGCGTGGCCAGGCCAGCGAAGTCTTCAGTGCGGTGAGAGGCCATGACGATCGTGCGGTCGGTGTTCTCTGCGAGGTAGGCGATGAGGTTCTCCCGGGCGGTGCGGCGCGAGGTGACGTCGAGGCCGTCGAAAGGTTCGTCAAGAAGCAGAAGTGGCGCGTCGACGGCGAACGCGAGATTGATCGTGAGCAGGCGGCGTTGGCCGACGGAAAGGTCGCTGAAGCGGGAGGATTCCTGCACCTTGTCCGGGAGCGATACCGAACTCAGCTTCCTGATCGTGGTGGCGGCGCGAAGATGATCGGCCACGGTGCGGCCAGCGAAGTGGATGTCTGAACCGGCGGGAACGAACGCCGCATCCGGGCCAATGAGGCTGTGGAGGAAGTGGGTCTTGCCCGCGGCGTTGGGGCCCACGAGGGCGTAGAAGCCGGGGGAGAGGGGAAGTGTCGGTGTCATGATCGGCGCTCCTTAGCAATCAAATCAGTCAGCTCATCAGCGGAAATGCCTAGTTGGTCCGCTTCCCGCAGGAGCGGGCGGATGAAGGTAGCGGCAAAGGCGTCGCGCCGGGTGCGCAAGACCTGGTCACGCGCAGAATCCTTGACGAACATGCCAAGACCCCTGCGTTTTTCCACCAAGCCGTCGTTGAACAGCTCGGTTAGGGCTTTTGCGGAGGTGGTCGGGTTGACGGAATAGAACTGCGATAGCTCGTTGGTGGATGGGACTCTTTCGCCCGGCGGATAGGTTCGGGATGCTATGTGATCACGGAGTTCGTCCGCGATCTCTTGGTATAAGGGTTTGCCACTCATGTGGGTAACCATATAACCCAGGGGCCTAAAGGTCAAGAAAAAATCCCCACCAGCCGCATGGGCGTGAGGTGGGGAGTGCGGAACGAGCAGGTCAGCCTGTAGGCGACTACCTCTTCGGGGCGAGGAAACCGATGTGGCGGTAGACGCTGTCGAGCAACGGTGCTGCGACCTCGCGTGCGCGCTGCGCGCCCTGAGCCAGGATGTCCTCGAGCTGGGCGCGGTCGGCCATGAGCTCGTCGTAACGCGCGCGCAGCGGGGTGGTGAACGCCTCGAGCGCATCGGCGGTGTCAACCTTGAGCGCGCCGTAACCTTGGCCGTCGTACTTGGCCACGAGCGCGTCGATCGATTCACCCGTTAGCGCGGACTGGATGGCCAGCAGGTTGGACACGCCCGGCTTCGTCTCCCGGTCGAAGGCGATAACGCCGTCGTCATCGGTGACCGCGGACCTGATGCGCTTAGCGGAGGTCTTCGGCTCATCCAGCAGGTTGATGATGCCCTTCGGGTTCGAACCCGACTTGCTCATCTTCGCCGTCGGTTCCTGCAGGTCGTAGATCTTCGCCGAGCCTTCCGGAATGAAGCCCTCCGGGACAACGAAAGTCTCTCCGAAGCGGGAGTTGAAGCGCTCCGCTAGCGTGCGGGTGAGCTCGAGGTGCTGGCGCTGGTCCTCGCCGACGGGCACGAGGTGCGGGGAGTAGAGCAAAATGTCTGCCGCCATGAGCATCGGGTAGGTGAACAGGCCGACGGAGGTGCGGTCTTGTCCCTGCTTGGCCGACTTGTCCTTGAACTGCGTCATGCGGCTCGCTTCACCGAAACCGGTCAAGCACTGCAACACCCACGTCAGCTCCGCGTGCTCCGGCACATGCGACTGCACAAACAGCGTGGACTTCTCCGGGTCAATGCCCAGCGCAATGAGCTGCGCACAGCCAGCGATGGTGCGGGTGCGCAGCTCCTCAGGGTTCTGGTCCACCGTGATGGCGTGCAGGTCCGGGATGAAATAGAACGCGTCATAGGAGTCCTGCAGGTCGATCCACTGCTTGAGCGCACCAAGGTAGTTGCCCAAGTGGTAGGAGTCCGCCGTGGGTTGGATTCCTGAAAGGACGCGCTGCTTTTCATCGTGAGTGCTGGAGCCAGTCATGTGGCCTAATCCTACTCAGCGCATGAAAACTGGGGAATTTTGCGTGCACCGGAATGCCCTACGGAGAGCGTTTGCACGCTACTGTGGGAGACCGATGTCATCACACCCTGTCGTGTACCCCTGAAAGGAACAGAGACGCATGGCCACCTCCACTTCGCCCCGTACGGGCTTCACGGATGAGCAAGGGATTGAGCGCGCCCACCCGACCCAGCAGGACGAAGGGTTGATGGGGGACGTCAAGGAGAAAGCTCCTGTCGTCGGCCACGCGATGCGGATGAACGAGCGCTTTGGGGCCAACGGCGGCAACCAGTTCGCTGCTGGCATCACCTACTTCTCGGTGCTGTCGCTCTTCCCGCTGGCTATGCTGCTGTTCGCGGGCCTTGGTTTCTTCCTGGCAGCGCGCCCGGACCTGCTGGATCAGATCACCGAGCAGATTTCCAACTCTGTCGAGGGTGAGACTGGCGAGATGATCAACAGCGTCGTTGAGTCAGCCATCGATCAGCGCGGAGCTGTCGCTGGTATCGGTTTGCTGACCACCCTGTGGTCCGGCCTGGGCTGGATGAACCACCTGCGTTCGGGCATCAGCGCGATGTGGAACCTCGACGCCAACGAAGGCGGCAACTTCGTGGTGAAGAAGTTCTGGGACCTGATCGCCCTGATCGGGCTGCTCGTCCTGTTCATCGTCGCCTTCGCGGTCACCGCCATCGGTGCGTCCAGCTTCACGTCCACGCTCATGGAGCGCCTGGGCATCGGCGACTTCCCCGGCGCACGCTTCCTGGTCTGGCTGGTCGGCTTGGCCGTCGGTATTTTGGCGAACTTCCTGGTGTTCTGGTGGATGATCGTGTTCATGCCGCGCACCAAAGTGCCTATGCGCGCTGGTCTGAAGGGCGCACTGATCGGCGCGATCATTTTCGAGCTGCTCAAGCAGTTCTCCACCGTGGTCATCGGTTCCGCCACCGGCAACCCGGCCGGCGCCATTTTCGGCCCGATCATCTCGCTGATGGTCGTGCTGTACCTGGTCTGGCGCATCGTCTTGTACGTCTCCGCCTGGACGGCCACGTACCAGGAATCCCTGGCGCTTGAGGAGCCGAACGTTCCGGAACCCGCCGTGATCAACATCCGCGCCGGCGTCAGCGACGAGGACAACACTGGGCGCAACATCGGTGTCGGTGCCGCGATCGGTGCGATTGGTGTGGCTGCGGTGTCGCTGCTCACGCGCTAGTTGCTTATCGACGGCGCGACCGTACCGACAACCACGTCCCCACGGCCGCCAGTACGAGCCCTCCGACGAACACAGCCGCGGCCTGCCACGGAATTCCAGTAGCGGCGAAGCGCCCAGTACGTGAGTCGGTGCCGGGTTCGTCGGTGATGGGGGTGCCGGTTTCTGTGGGGTCGGCGGAGACGTCGTCAAGCGATGCGACAGCCTCGGACGAGGTGAACCTGTAGCTTTCGTGCAGCAACCGCTGTGCCTGCTCCCACGCGCGCGCCTCGTCCGCGGTGGTGTCTAGGACGACCGCCATGAGCCTGCGCCCGTCGCGGTCTAGCGCGCCGACGAAGGTGTGGTGTGCGTCATCGGTGTAGCCGGTCTTGCCGCCGATGCCGTCCGGGTCGTTCAAGTAGAGATGGTTGTCGTTGTAGACGTCGAACGGTTCGAAGACGGTGCCGTCTGCTGCGATGTAGCCGGGGAAGGGGTACATCTCCGTTTTGATGATGTTCGCGAACGTGCCATTCTCGTACGCGACCCGGTACGCCAGACCCATGTCCCATGCGGATGTGGACATGCCGGGCGCGTCGAGGCCCGAGTAGCTCGCAGCGTAGGTGTCCCGCAGGTTGAGTTCGCGGGCCTTCGCGTTGATCTTCTCCAAGGTGGCTTGATCGCCGCCGAGCTCTTGGGCGAGGGCGTGGGAGGCATCGTTGCCGGACACCATGAGCAGGCCGTGTAGCAGGTCATTGATGGTGTACTCGCCACCCGCGCCGATACCGACTGCAGAGCCCTCCTGACCGGCGGATTCTTCACTGACCGTGACCTTCTTGTCCAGGGGAAGCTCGTCAATAGCAACGAGCGCAAGCAGCACCTTGATGATGGAGGCCGGCCGGTAGCGGCCATGCGGGTCCTTCATCGCGATGACATCGCCCGTATCGACGTCCGCCACCAGCCACGCCGCGGACACCACCGCTTCATCGACCGTGAAGCCGTCCGGCGTGATGTACCCGCACGGGCCGTCGTAGGTCACCGGCAGCGGCGTCGGCGACGCACTGCCCGGCGCCACGCGTTCCGACGTGCTCACAGGCTCCGGCGGCACCGTCGCCTGGGGGCAGTTGTCCGTGTCCGGGGCTTTCTCGCGCGAGGGAGGGGTGTACTCGGTTTCCGTGACCGTTTCGGTGACGGTGGCGTCGTTCACGGCCTGCCCGTCGTAGCCGAACAGCCCGTCCTGAGCGGCGGCGAACGGGACTGTCAGGGGTGCTGCCGCAATGGACGCTGCGGCAAGAGCAGCTGCTGTGCGGGGTGCGGCATGTGAGTGCGTCTTCATCGTCAGCCAAGTGTAGGCCGTGAGCTGATGGTCCTGGCGGTCGCCCGCACCGAAGCCGAGCCTTACCTCAAAAATACTGCCTGACCTGCAGTTAGTTAGTGCTTACTTGCTTGCGCCCCAAGTTGGCAGCGGGGTAGACCTTGAAGCATGAAGACAACCGAAAGCACGAACGCCGATCACTCCGCGGACGAATTCCCGGAAGTCGAGGTGAAAACCCACGGCATGGGCGAGAAACTGAACCGCCTGCGCGCAGCCGTCCTGGGCGCCAACGACGGCATTGTCTCCGTCGCAGCCGTGGTCGTCGGCGTTGCCGGAGCGACGTCGAGCATCCGTGAGATCTCCACTGCCGGTATTGCGGCGCTCGTCGGTGGCGCGATCTCCATGGCGCTAGGCGAGTACGTCTCCGTCTCCTCCCAGCGCGACGCCGAAAGGGCAGCGATTGAGACCGAGCGGAAACTGCAAGAAGCTGACCCGGATGCAGAACTCACCCATCTGGTGCAGGCCTACAAGAATTCCGGCCTGTCCGAGGAAACAGCTATCGCAGTGGCACGGGAGCGTACCGCCCTCAACCCGCTGGCCGCCCACTTGGAGATCCACTACGGCATCGACGAGGAAGACATTGTCAGCCCTTGGTCGGCCGCGATCGCATCGTTCTTGGCGTTCTTCGTCGGCGCGGTTGTGCCGCTCATCGCCATCGTGCTCGCGCCGGCATCAGTGCGCGTTGCGGTCTGTGTGGCCGTGACCTTGGTGGCTCTGGCGATTACGGGTGCGATCTCCGCGAAGCTCGGTGGCGCAAAGGCCAGCCGGGCAGTGGTCAGGCTCGTCGTCGGCGGCGGGTTGGCACTGGCTGCGACCTTCTTGGTGGGCATGCTCTTTGGCACCACGGTTGGCTAAGCGCAGACCCGTTGGGTTCGGGGCGCAGACCGGGTAAGCGGATTTAGATTGCATCGTTGTCTCGGCAACGAAATCTGACCTGGGGTTTTGGCGCTACATAGAGCGCTCAATGTGAACGAGATCTTGGGGCCCAGGACGCCCCTAGAGCCGCGCGCTCAGCCCGCCCGCGTGAGAACCTAGAACTTGGAGAACCTCTTGACCAGCATCTCCTCGAGCTCCTTCCACGCTTCCGCCTTGTCGGTGAACGGGGCGGATGGCACGTAGCCGGCGGCCTCGGTGGAGCCCATCATGTAGGCGAGGTAGTCCTGCATGCGCGGGTTGGACAGCAGGAAGGAGTTCAGGGAGTCGTCCTTGGCCCAGTCGGCGGCGTCAGCCATGAGCTCGTAGGCCTTGGTCATCTGCTGGGTGTCTACAGCATCGACGCCCTTTTCAATGTCGGTGGCGATGCCGTTGAGGGAGTAGGAGTTGTCGGCGTGGACATCGACCTCGAGTTCGCCGGCGTTGGCAAGCGTCATGATGTCTTCCCAGGTGGACACGCCTGCCAGGTCGTGGTCGTCATTATCGACGATCCAGCGCAGCAGGTGCTTGGCCGTGGGGAAGGTGAAGATCTCCCCGTACTTACCCAGGAACACCGGAGCGCCACCCACGTACGTACGCAGCGTGTACACGCCCTTGCCCTGGACGGTCATCTTCACCGGGTCGATACCGGCATCGGCCCAGGGAGAAACGTCGTACGGGTCGGCGGCGGCGCGGGCTTCCTCGGCTTCCTGCTCCGCCTTGGCGCGTGCCTCTTCACGGGCGGCGGTGGCGGCGGCGATGCTCTCGCCCGCCTTCTCCACGCGCGTGGAGTCCAGTTCCTCGTCCTCCACCACGCGCACAGCGCCGTCGAGGGATTCGACGACGTCTTTCCAGTTAGTCAGCACTGCACGGCCAACACCGGTCCACTCGTCCATCCCGTTGGGGCCCGAGTAGTGCTCGTGCCCGCGGTGAATGTTGTTCAGGATGGAGTGGGACGCGAAGAAGATGGATGCGGTCTCGGCGCCCGCGACGTCGGCAAGCGAACGCGAAATCTGGAACACGCGCGAGGCGGCGGAGACGTTTTCGTGGCTGGGGCGGCCGGCCAGGAAGTGGGGTAGGCCGATGATGTCGTACTCGTTCTTCTCCGCGGGCACGACGCGGTCGTCGCCGCGCGCCTGGAATGCGTCCCACTGGGGGTGGTCTGCCAGGTCGTGCTCGGCGTGGTCCTCGAGGTACACCAGCAGCGCTTCGGGGCTGGTGAACGCCAGAATGTCATCCTTGTCGCCGAAGAAGGCCTGCCACTCGGAGCCGCCCTGGCGCCATGTGGGAGCCCAGAGGGTGTAGAAGTCGCCGTCGGTCAAGGAGATTTTCACCGGCAGAATTGCACGCGTCGTCATGGGCAATCACTTTACCTAGGGTCATGCCGTCGGTCGCCAGAACCCCTTGAACGGCATGCCGATGTTTTCTGTGCGGACCGGGTTCATTTGCACCGGATCGCCAGCTTCAACCATCATGCCGTCGCCGGCGTACATAGCCACATGCCCGGACCACACCACAAGGTCGCCGGGTTGTAGCTCCTCATAACTGACTTGTTGTCCCACCGCCTGGTTCTCCGCGGTGCGCGGGATCTCCACCCCGGCCTGCTTGTACGCCCACGACGTCAATCCCGAGCAGTCGAATCCGCCCGGTTGCGATCCGCCCCACACGTAGGGCGTTCCCATCTGCGATTTCGCCGCTTCCACGGCTGCGCGCCCGGCGGCACTGCCTCCTTCACTCTCCCCATCGGGAGGTGCCGTGTCGCCAGCCGGAGGTGGAGGAACTTCGGCGGATGCTGCGGCCGGCGCAGTCTCCGGGGCGTCTGCCAGTTCGCGGAGTTCCTGTTCCGCCGCCTGCGCTTCCGGCGGTGCGACAAGCGGCGGGCGTTCCAACGCGCGCGCCACCACCGTGTCCAGGCGCTCAGTGAGAGGAGCGAGGTCTTGCTCGAGTTGCTCCACACGCTTGACGACGTCCACCAGCGCCTCTCCCACCAACCCCGCCATCCGCCCTATCGCCATAGGGGCGGTGAGCGGAAACATGGCTCCGAGCGCGAACGGGGCGGCGTCAGTGAGGAAGCGTTGCCCGATCATGACGATGTCCGCGGAGGCCGTAGCGACATGCGGTACTGCCTCGCGCACAGCGGCGTCGATTGTTTCACGGTCGGCGGTGAGCGCTGTCGCGGCGTTGTTGATCGTGCTCGGGTCCGCCCCGACAATCTCCGCCAGTGGTGTTACCGAGGTGAAGTCGGGTGTTGCGGGAAACGACATGTGCGGCAGCGGCTCTGGAACGGCCTGCATGATCGCGTGGATGCCCTGTTCAATCTGCGAGGCCCAGGGCGCCGTACGTGTCGGGGACAGAAGTTCGTTCAAAAGTTGCGTCATTGCTGGATTCTCCCGAACGCGTCGCCGGTGGCCCAGTCGGTTCGCTCAGCTGCCGTGACCAGCGTATCCATAGTGCCTGCGGTGCGGCGGGCTTCGGCGGCGAGGAGTTCGGCCTGATGGTTCGCGGCATCAACGGCGGCAGATAAGGCCGCCGCGAATCCGGCGACGGGGCCGGTCGTGGGTAACGGCGGGAGGGTGGTGGGGGTGGTCGAAGAAGCGTCGTTAAGCAAGCGCTCGATGTGGCTGCGTGCGGTGGGCGGATCCAAGATGAAAGTGTGCATGCCATGTTGGACTGCTTTTGACCCGCTTTCGGTTCCCTGCAGCGCGAAATTTCTGGTTAGCATGTCGAATATGCAGATCACAGTGATCGACCACCCGCTGGCCACCGCGCGTTTGACTAAGCTGCGCGACGCGCGCACCAACAACTCCGGTTTCCGCGCCGCGTTGTCGGACTTGGGCGCAATGCTCATCTACGAGGCGTCCCGCGCGCTGGAGGCCGAGACATTCGACTGCATCACCCCTGTCGGCACCGCCGTAGGTACGCGGTTGAAGAACCCGCCGATCATCGTTCCCGTCATCCGCGCCGGGCTGGGGTTGGTGGATCCGGCGCTGTCGATGATCCCGGACGCGCAAGTCGGCTTCATCGGGCTGGCGCGCAACGAAGAAACGCATGAGCCCGTGCCGTACCTCGAAGCGCTTCCCGACGACTTAGCGGGCCAACCCGTCTTCCTCGTCGACCCCATGCTGGCCACCGGCGGATCGCTCGTGCACGCGATCAACCTGCTCACCGACCGCGGCGCCGACGACATCACCGTGATCACTGTCGTTTCCGCGCAGCCCGGCGTGGACCGCATCGCGGAACTTGACGCCCCGATTCGCCTGGTCACCACAGCGATCGACCCGGGGTTGAACGAGGACGCATATATTGTGCCGGGCCTGGGCGACGCCGGTGATCGGTTGTACGGCCCGCGCAACATCGATCTGTAGTAGTCTCAGAGCGGAAACAATCGATGGGGGATCGGTAAAGGGGGGCACCACCGTGAGCGATGCCAGCGCAGCTAGCGGGGCCAGCGAGAACAGCGAAATCTTGCCGGACGCCAAATGGGCGAGCTACGGGTACAGCCTGTCCGCGCGGCTGAAGTCGGTGCGCACCATGCGCGGCGTGAGCCAACAGCGCCTGGCTGACTTATCTGGCCTGTCGCGCAGCCAGGTGTCCAACTTAGAGCGCAACCACAACAACAGCCGCCGGTCCAACGACCCGAACTTGAGCACGATCTACCGCCTGGCGTACGCGCTGCGCGTGCCGCCCGTGCTGCTTCTGCCAGGCGCTGGGGAAGAAGTGGGGGAGATCTGCTGGGACAGTTTCGGCCCGCAGGACGTCAGCGCGCTCAACCTGGAAATTCTCTGGCCAGCCCGCCCCGAGGACACCCGGCCGTTCGCGCTGTAGAAGCCGGCCAACCCCAACTGTCTGTACAGCTTGGTCTAGTACTACACTTCCACAGGTACCTGTCGCACTGTCGTGCATTGTCCGGGAGGGTTGTTCCGTGGAAAAAGTGGGGTTGTCGGCCCAGATTGACTCGTGGTTTGCCGCGCACCGCGACGAAGTCATTCAGTGGCGCAGGCACCTGCACTCCCACCCGGAGGTCTCCCACCACGAGATTGACACCACCCAGTTCATCGCCGAGTGTCTCCGCGAGCGCGGCTTGGAACCGCACCTGTTCCCGGAGACCGGACTGTACGTCGATATCGGGCCGGAGAGCGACGAAAAGCTCGCCTTCCGCGCCGACATTGATGCCCTGCGCGTCGAGGAAACGACCGGCCTGCCGTTCGCGTCGCGCACCCCGGGTGCCTCCCACTCGTGCGGCCACGACGTGCACACCGCGATCTCCCTGGCGCTGGCGTGCGCGCTGGCGGAGATTGACGTGCCCTTTGGCGTGCGCGTCATCTTCCAGCCGGCGGAGGAAGTCATGGACGGCGGCGCGCCCGACGTGATCAAGTGGGGCGGCCTCGATGGCGTGGCCTGCATTTATGCCGTCCACGCGGAGCCGAAGCTGCGCGTCGGCCACATCGGCGTGCGCACCGGTGCAATCACCTCAGCCGCCGACGTGCTGCGCATCAACGTCACCGGCCCCGGCGGCCACACCTCGCGCCCGCACCTGACCAACGACGTCGTTTACGCCCTGGGCAGCCTGGTCACGCAACTGCCGGCGCTGCTGACCCGCCGGATCGACCCGCGCACCGGCACCGTGCTGGTCTTCGGGCAGATCGAAGCCGGTTTTGCCCCCAACGCCGTGCCAAAAACCGGTCGCGTCTCCGGCACGATCCGCACCCAGGACATTGCGACGTGGCGCACGCTTGAGCCGCTCATGAGCGAGCTTATCGACGCGATCATCGCCCCGACCGGCTGCTCCCACGAGCTCGCCTACACCCGCGGTGTGCCGCCCGTGATGAACGACGACGTGGCTACTGCCGCTCTCGTCGAAGCGGTGCGCAGCGTCGATCCCCACGCCATCGTCCAGGCCCCGCAGTCCAGCGGCGGCGAAGACTTCTCCTGGTATCTCGAGCAGGTGCCCGGCTCCATGGCGAGGTTGGGGTGCTGGCGCGGCACCGGCAAGAAGTACGACCTGCACCAGGGCGACATCGACATCGACGAACGCTGCCTTGATGTAGGCGTGCGCTTGTTCGGCACCATCGTTGAGCGCTTCGCCGATGCGGACCGGGTGCCCACCGGCGCGTAATGGACTTCGTGGCTACAGTGGTCTAGCGAGAATCTGACAGTTCGCAATTCGCTTTTCGCAATTCGCTTTTCGCAACAGGAGTTTTCGCATGTCCAAAAAGATCGTGATCATCGGCGCCGGCCCCGGCGGCTACGAGGCTGCGTTGACTGCGAGCCAGTACGGCGCGGACATTACCCTGATTGAGGCGCTCGGCATGGGTGGTTCGGGCATTCTGCGCGATGTGGTGCCGTCGAAAGGCTTCATCGCCGGCACGAACATCAAGACGGACCTGCGCCGCGCAGACGCCATGGGTCTGCGCCACGGCTTGGGTCAGGTCGATCTGTCCATTCCTGCGCTGAACAACCGCGTTGTCGCGCTCGCCTCTGAACAGTCCCGCGACATCCGCGCCCAGCTTGAGCGTTCCGGCGTGCGCATGGTCACCGGCCGTGCCCGCTTCGCCTCCGAGCAGGCGGGCCACACCACCCACCGCGTCAAGGCGGAGCTTGCCGACGGCACAGAGGAGACCTTCGACTGCGACATCGTCCTCATCTCTACCGGCGCTTCCCCGCGCGTGCTGCCGAAGGCGAAGCCCGACGGCAAACGCATTCTCAACTGGCAGCAGATGTACGACCTCATCGAAACCCCGGAGCACCTCGTCGTGGTCGGTTCGGGCGTGACGGGTGCGGAGTTCGTCTCCGCCTACGCTGAGCTGGGCGTCAAGGTGACCATGGTGGGCTCGTCCGACCGCATCCTGCCGCATGACGATGCTGACGCCGCTGACGTCCTCGAATCCGTCCTATCCAACCGTGATGTCACCCTGGTCAAGGATGCCCGCGTGGAGAGCGTGGAGAACACCGGCCAGGGCGTCATCGTGCGCACCAGCGACGGCCGCGAGATCGACGGATCCCACTGTCTGATGTCCATTGGTTCGGTGCCGAACACTAAGGACCTCATGCTCGAGTCCCAGGGTGTGGACGTCACCCCGTCTGGCCACATCCACGTCGACCGCGTCTCCCGCACCAACATCTCGGGCATCTACGCCGCCGGCGACTGCTGTGACCTCATGCCGCTGGCATCGGTAGCTGCAATGCAGGGCCGCATCGCGATGTATCACGCGCTGGGGGAGGGCGTGGCACCGCTGCGCGTGCGCACCGTCGGCTCGGCCGTGTTCACCCGTCCCGAGATCGCCGCTGTCGGTATCACCGAGGCGGAGATCCGCAACGGCGACTATGACGCCGACATTATCAAGCTGGACCTGCCCACCAACCCGCGCGCCAAGATGCGCTCGTTGAAGACTGGTTTTGTGAAGATCTTCTCCCGCAAGGGTTCCGGCCAGGTGCTCGGCGGCGTCATTGTCGCCCCGACCGCGTCCGAGTTGATCCTCTCGCTCACCATCGCTGTGACGAACAACCTGACCGTGGCGGACCTGGCCAACTCGATGGCGGTCTACCCCTCCCTGTCGGGTTCGATCACGGAGGCAGCGCGCCGGTTGGTGCACAAGACCGACCTCAACTAGCGGCCGTTCGCCTTTCACAGTTCGCCTTTCACGCCGACCTGCGGGTTTGTCCGTCGGCGAACCGCGATAGGCGAACCATGAAAATCGAACCCGGCCCGGCCAAGAAAACCCGGCCATTCCTCTGTGCGAAATTATTAGTTCACGCATACTAAGCGCACGAACTCCCGGCTGTCCGGCGTTGTCGGCGCAGCCCCACCCGAAGCGCTTGAGGAGGCCCGCTCACCATGATCAACCACAAGGTGCGCACGCACCGATCCGCCGAAAACTTCCCGTATGAGGAACACCTGGCCTACAAGGTCGCCCAGGTCGCCGCAGTTGGTCATGGGCTTCGGTCACCGCGTGTACAAGAAGGGCGACTCGCGTGTGCCCACCATGGAAGCGGCCTTCAAGAAACTCGCCTCCGAACACCCGGAGAAGAACGCCGATAAGTGGGTCGAGATGTACGACATCATGGCCAAGACCATGTATGACAACACCTCGATCAAGATCATGCCGAACTTGGACTTCCCCGCGGGACCGGCCTACTACATTCTGGGCTTCGACATCGAGTTCTTCACGCCGCTGTTCGTCATGGCGCGAATCACCGGCTGGACCGCGCACATCATCGAGCAGTTTGAGAACAACTCCATCATTCGCCCGCTGGCCGCCTACAACGGCCCGGATGAGCGCCACGTGCCAGGCGTGTAGCTTGCTTATCGACGCCCCCTCCCACCCCGGCTCACTATTGCCGCGGGGGAGGGGGGCGAAACTCTAAGGAGTATAAAAACGCTTGGCGCGGGGTAGTATAAGGAGTATAAAAGGCTGGTAGGCCTCGTAGGTGGCGTGTGAGAGGAGATCATCGTGGCTAACCCGTTCATTCCGACATTCGGTGTCTCGCCGATGGTCTTTGCCGGCCGCGCGAGCGTCGTGTCGTCCTTCGGCCGCGGGCTCGACGGCGGGGTCGGCGACCCGCGCCGGGTGCTGTTGCTGAGTGGCCCGCGTGGCATCGGCAAGACCGTCACCCTCAACGAGCTTGAAGACGAAGCGAAACGCCGCGGCTGGATCGTGCTCCGGGCCCACCCCAACGCGGTGGTGCATCCCCTGGTGGACACCGTCATCCCGCAAACGCTGGCCACGCTCCGTGAGCGGCCGACCGTCAAACGGCGCATCACCGGGATCAGGGCCAGCGGGTGGGGCATTGAGACGGAAGTGGACACCAGCCGCAAACCGTCTGCGTCTCTCATCTCCTCGCTCAACGAGCTCTCGCGTGAACTCGGCCCGGACAGCGGCATCCTCATCACCGTCGATGAGGTGCAATCGGCTGACCCGGAGCAGTTGTGGGAGCTCACGGCGGCGATCCAAGACCTCATGCGCGACAACCACAACGTCGCCTTCGCCGCGGCGGGGCTGCCGGAAGGAATCGGGGCGCTGCTGCAGCACCCGGGCACGACGTTCCTGCGGCGCGCGCAGCACGCGAACCTCGGGCCCATGACCCCGCAGGACGCCGCCGACGTGCTGGTCCAAACCGCCGCAGAAGGCGGGGTGAGGTTCAATCAAGGCGCGCTCGACGAGGCAGTGCAGCTCACCCGCGGCTATCCGTACCTGGTGCAGCTCGTCGGCTTCCACCTCTTTGAGCGGGCGGCAGCAGGTGGCAGTGTGGTCGAGTTGAACGACACGCTCGCTGTGACCCCGGACGTGCTGGAAACACTCGGGCAGCTCGTGCATGAGCCGGCGCTACGCGGTGTCCCGCCGAAGCAGCATGAATTCCTTGTGGCTATGGCTCAGGTGCAGCACGGCAACGAGGCTGTCTCCGTCAGTGACATCGCCGATGAACTGGGTGGAACCTTGCAATCGCAGTCGATGGCGCGCAAGGCGCTGCTCGACCGGGAGCTGATCTACAGCCCGCGGCGCGGGTTCCTCAACTTCACCATCCCGCATATGGGGTACCACCTGGACAATGAGGGGATCAAGGACACCGGTTGGGACTAGGATCGGGAAGACAGTCCATTCTTTACCGATCCAGGGAGACGAAACCCCACCATGACCACCCCGCAGACGACGAGCCTCCCCGATCCGACAGATCTTCCCACCTTCTCCAAGGTGCTCGTGGCTAACCGCGGTGAGATCGCCGTGCGCGCCTTCCGTGCCGCCGTGGAGACCGGCGCGAAAACTGTCGCCGTGTACCCGCGCGAAGACCGCCACTCCTTCCACCGCCCGTTTGCGGACGAGGCAGTGCTGATCGGCACGGAAGGCCAGCCGGTCAAGGCGTACCTCGACATCGAGAGCATTATCGACGCCGCGAAGCAGACCGGCGCCGACGCGATCTACCCCGGCTACGGCTTCCTGTCGGAGCGCGCAGAGCTGGCGCGCCGCTGCCGCGAAGAGGGCATCAAGTTCATTGGCCCGTCCGCGGAAACGCTCGACCTGACCGGCGACAAGGCCGCTGCAGTCCAGGCCGCCGAGCGTGCCGGCCTGCCCACGCTGAAGGACTCCGAGCCATCCTCTGACCCTGCTGAGCTGGAAAAGTTCGCTGGGGACTTCGAGTTCCCCGTGTTCGTCAAAGCGGTTGCGGGTGGCGGGGGACGCGGGATGCGTTTCGTCGAAAAGCGCGAGGACCTGGCTGCACTGGCAGCAGAAGCCAGCCGCGAAGCTGAAGCCGCATTCGGCGACCCGGATGTCTACATCGAGCGCGCCGTGATCAACCCGCAGCACATCGAGGTGCAGATCATGGCTGACGCGCACGGCAACGTGGTGCACCTCTTCGAGCGCGACTGCTCTGTGCAGCGCCGCCACCAGAAGGTCGTCGAGATCGCGCCCGCGCAGCACATCACCGAGGAGCAGCGCCAGCGCATCTGCCAGGACGCGGTGAACTTCAGCAAGGAGATCAACTACGAAGGTGCCGGCACCGTCGAGTTCCTTGTTGACGAAGCCGGCAACCACGTCTTCATCGAGATGAACCCGCGCGTGCAGGTGGAGCACACGGTGACGGAGGAAGTCACCGGCATCGACATTGTGAAAAACCAGATGTACATTGCCGCCGGCGCCACCTTGAACGCACTGCACCTGCGCCAGGAAGAGATCTCCGTCCATGGTGCTGCGCTGCAGTGCCGCATCACCACCGAAGACCCGAAGAACGGCTTCCGCCCCGACGCAGGCACCATCACTGGCTACCGTTCGCCGGGCGGTGCGGGCGTGCGTCTCGACGGCTCCGTCGCCGTCGGCACCGAAATCACCCCCAACTTCGACTCGTTGCTAGTGAAGATGACCTGCCGCGGCCGCACCTTCCAGGTCGCTGTCGACCGCGCGTTGCGGGCGCTCAAAGAGTTCGCCGTGGACGGTGTGTCCACCAACATCGGCTTCCTGCGCGCGCTGCTGAGCGAGCCGGACTTCCGTTACCAGCGCATCAACACCGGCTTCATCGCCGACCACCCGCTGCTTCTCGATGCCCCATCCGCCGACGACGATGCCGAGAAGATCCTCAACTACCTGGCCACCGTCACGGTGAACCAGCCGAACGGGCCGTGCCCGTCGACGCTGCAGCCGTCGAAGAAGTTGCCGCCGCTGGACTATGGTGAGCTGCCGCGCGGTTCCCGCGACGACCTGCTCGAGCTCGGCCCCGCGAAGTGGGCGGAGAAGCTGCGTAACCAGACCGCGCTGGGCGTGACCGAGACGACGTTCCGCGATGCGCACCAATCGCTGCTGGCCACGCGCGTGCGCACGAACACGCTCGTCGCCGCGGCAAAGCACGTCGGCCACCTCACCCCGGATCTGGTGTCGGTGGAGGCGTGGGGTGGGGCGACCTTCGACGTCGCCATGCGCTTCTTGCACGAGTCGCCGTGGATGCGTCTCGACGAGCTGCGCGAGGCCATGCCCAACGTCAACATCCAGATGCTGCTGCGCGGACGCAACACCGTCGGTTACATCCCGTACCCGGAGTCCGTCACGCGCGCGTTCGTGAGCGAGGCTGCCTCCAGCGGCATCGACATCTTCCGCATCTTCGACGCGCTTAACGACGTCTCCCAGATGCGCCCGGCCATCGACGCCGTCCTGGAAACGAACACGACGGTCGCCGAGGTCGCGATGGCTTACTCCGGTAACCTGCTCGACCCTGCAGAGGACATCTACACCCTCGACTACTACCTGCGACTGGCCGAGGAGATCGTTGAGACCGGCGCCCACGTCCTGGCGATCAAGGACATGGCTGGCCTGTTGCGCCCGGCGGCTGCCGCCAAGCTGGTCACTGCGCTGCGGGAGCGTTTCGACCTGCCCGTTCACGTGCACACCCACGACACCGCAGGCGGCCAACTGGCCACCTACCTGGCGGCGGCGAACGCTGGTGCCGACGCTGTGGACGTCGCCTCCGCGCCGCTGGCAGGCACGACCTCGCAGCCGTCCATGTCGGCGCTTGTGGCCGCCTTTGCCAACACCGAGCGCGACACCGGCATCCCGCTGCAGGCTGTCTCCGACATGGAGCCGTACTGGGAGGCAGTGCGCGCCGTCTACGCGCCGTTCGAATCCGGCATTCCCGGCCCGACCGGTCGGGTGTACAAGCACGAAATCCCCGGCGGCCAGCTGTCCAACCTGCGCACTCAAGCCAGGGCCCTGGGCCTGGCCGACCGCTTCGAGCTCGTCGAGGACTACTACGCCGGCGTCAACGAGATCCTCGGCCGCCCCACGAAGGTGACGCCGTCGTCGAAGGTCGTCGGCGACTTGGCCCTCTACCTCGTCGGCGCCGGTGTCACCCCGGAAGAGTTCGCGGAGAACCCGCGCAAGTACGACATTCCCGAGTCCGTCATCGGCTTCCTGCAGGGCGAGCTGGGTACCCCGCCCGGCGGCTGGCCGCTGCTGCGCGAGAAGGCGCTGGCCGACCGCGCGCCGGTGGACCGCACGGTGCAGGTGCCCGACGACCTCGTAGCCGAACTCGCTGCAACGGACGGCGAGGCGCAGAAGCGCCGCCGCGTCGCCCTGGACAAGCTGCTCTTCCCGAAGGAGTACGAGTCCTACCTGGAGCACCGTCGCCTTTACGGCATCACCGACCAGCTCGGCGACAAGGCCTTCTTCTACGGCCTGGAAGAGGGCAAAGAAGTGATGATCTACTACGGCGAGATCGACTCGAAGCAGACGCCGCTGGTCGTGCGCCTGGACGCGATGAGTGAGCCGGACGAGAAGGGTATGCGCCAGGTCATCCTCACCGTCAACGGCCAGGTCCGCCCGATGACGATCCGTGACGAGAACGCAGAGTCCACCGTCGCCGACGCCGAGAAGGCCGATCCGGGCAACCCGAACCACGTCGCTGTCCCGTTCGCCGGGGTGGTCACCATCACCGCGAAGGTGGGCGACACGGTCAAGGCGGGCGACCCGATCGCCACGATCGAGGCGATGAAGATGGAGGCGGCGATCTCCGCGCCGCACGACGGCACCGTGGAGCGCCTCGCGTTCACCCAATCGACGAAGGTGGAAGGCGGCGACCTCGTGGCTGTGGTCACCGCGGGCAGCTAGATGATTCTGCGCTCCCGCGCCTTATCGACGGCCGCCGTGCGGTTATCCACGCCCAACTTCGCATAGATGTGGATCAGGTGAGTCTTCACCGTCGCCTGGGAGATGAACAAGGCCTCGGCGATTTCTCGGTTGGACATGCCGGTCTGCAGGGCTTTGAGTAGTTCGATCTCACGGCCGGATAGCGCCTCGTCCGGCTTGAGCACCCGCTCGGCGAGCGTGTTGGCGACCTGCGGGGACAGGGTGCGCTCGCGCTGGGCGGCGGCGACGACGGCGTCGTGCAGCTCGTCCTCCGGCGCGTCTTTAAGCAGGTAACCCATCGCGCCGGCTTCCATGGCCGCAACGACGTCCGCCTGGGTGTCATACGTGGTCAAGATGAGCACCGGCGGCCCGCCCTCAGCCACGAGCCGGCGGGTCAGTTCGATCCCGTCGACGCCGGGCATCTGGATGTCGCTGACCACCACATCGACGTCCGCCGGGACCTCGGCCGTGCCGTCGGAAGCCTCGGCGACGACGTCAATGTCGCCGAATGAGTTCAGTACGGCGCGCAGGCCGGCGCGGACGACGGGGTGGTCGTCGATAAGCATGACGCGCATTAGGCTCCTTCCAGCGGCAGCGATGCTGCGAGCACGTTGCCTTCGACGGTGAGGTCGCCGCCGGCTTCTTCCACACGCGCCCGCAGCCCTTTCAGCCCGTAGCCTTCCGGCCCGGTGATGCCGCGGCCATTGTCGTAGATGTCGACGGTCGCGTGCGCCCCCAGCTTATCCACCGTCACCACCGCCAGCGTCGCCCCCGCATGCTTGACGACGTTACTTAGCCCCTCCCTCACAACCCGCTCCACCACCGACGCAACCGGCTCCGGCAGGTCGACCGCGTTCACGCGGACCTCCAGGGGAGTGCCGAGAGCCTTCTGGCGG
Source organism: Corynebacterium genitalium ATCC 33030 (assembly GCF_000143825.1). Classification (NCBI taxonomy): domain Bacteria; kingdom Bacillati; phylum Actinomycetota; class Actinomycetes; order Mycobacteriales; family Corynebacteriaceae; genus Corynebacterium; species Corynebacterium genitalium. The sequence continues at coordinate 131,663 of NZ_CM000961.1, read as the reverse complement.
GCTTCAGCGGAGCGGGCGAGACGCTCGATGCGCGCGGTCAGCGTTTCCCCGGCACCAGGGCCACTTACCGCCCCCACGCCAGCCCCAGTGCCGCCTGCCGAGTTGCCGGTGACGAAACGGCGGGCCTCCGCCAAATTGTCGGCAGCTGTGTCGTGGATGATGGCGAGGGTGTCGCGGGAGGGGGCGTCGCTAAGCTGCTTGTCCAGCGAGCGGGCGAGCAGCACGATCGAACTCAACCCCTGCGCCATGGTGTCGTGGACCTCGCGCGCCAGGCGCGCGCGTTCCTCCGCACGTCCTGCCTCGTGCTCGGCGGCGGCGAGCTCCAACTGCGCGGCGCGAAGATCCGCGGCGACCTGGCGGTAATGCTCCGCCTCCGCACGCAGCGCGCGGTACGCGTGCACGATGCCGACCGCCAACACCGTGCCGATCGTCGGGCCGATCAACCCGCCCACCCCGTTCGCCGGGACCGTCACCGACAGCGTGAACGCCAACAACCCCGCCGTCACGGCGATGCCCCACCACGTCGGCAGCACAAAGCACGCCACCATCACCAGTGGGAACTCCAGCCACACGAACGACGGCGACAGCAACGCCAGCGCCACCCACACCGCAATGACCACCGCCAGCCACACCGCCGCCTGCGCCTGCGTGTACGCGCCACCGCGGTTCTGGTGCACCGTGCCGAACAAATACACAGCCGCGAATGTGCCCGCGGCAGCGACAGTGAGCCAGTCCCGCGTACCTGCGAGACCGACAACCAACAGCACAGCCACCAACACGTGCAAGCTCACGCGCAAGGTGGCCAGAATCCGGTGCGACGTCATGCGCGCCACCCTATCCGCTTGCTGGTGCATGCTTGATCAACCGATCGGTTGACCGCGTTTTCAACCACCCGCCCGATGTCTAGTCGTGCAGGTCAACGCCACAATTGAGGCATGTTCGTGGGAATCAGAGAAATCAGGAAAGCAAAGGGGCGCTTCGGGCTCATCGTGGGCGCCGTCGCGTTGATCACCCTGCTCGTCGCTGTGCTCACCGGGCTGACGTCGGGCCTGGGCAAGCAGAACACGTCCGCGCTCGAGGCGCTTGCACCGCAGTCCGTCGTTTTCGAGGATCCGTCCGAGCCGTCGTTCACCACCTCGCGCGTTGAGGCGGAGGCGGGCACGGAACCGCTCGGCACGGGTCAGACCCTTATGCAGGTCGACGGCGGCGACGAAGAATCCGTCGCCGTGCTCTCCCTGCCGCGCGGCACCACGTTGCCCGGGGGAGAGGTCCTGGGCGACGGTGCGGTCGCCTCGGAGTCGCTCGGCCTTTCGCGTGACGACGCCCTGCGCCTCGGGTCCGCCACCACCACCGTCGACGCCGTGACCGCGGACCTCCACTTCTCCCACACCCCGGTGCTGTGGGTGCCCACCGAGACCTGGCAGGAAGCCTTCCACACCGACGCCGACGGCACCGTGCTGCTGTCCAACGACCCCGACCGCGCCGACGGCGTGTCCCTCAAAGAATCCTTCCAAGGCTTGGCGGCGTACTCCTCCGAGCAGGGCTCGCTGAAGATGATCCAGGGCTTCCTCTACGCCATCGCCGCGCTGGTCATCATCGCCTTCCTCACCGTGTGGACGATGCAGCGCACCCGCGACCTGGCCATCTTGAAGGCCATCGGCGCCTCCAACACGTACTTGCTCAAAGACGCGCTCGGCCAGTCGGCTGTGCTGCTGCTCGTCGGCGTGCTCATCGGTGGGCTGGCGGCCTTCAGCATCGGCCTGGCCATGGCCGGCACCGCGCCGTTCACCCTGTCGGCGTCCGTGATCGGTGTGCCCCCGGTTGCCGTGTGGCTCCTAGGCATGGCCGGCGCCCTGGTGGCCACCCGCTCGATTACCAAAGTCAACCCCCAAAGCGCACTCGGAGGTGTCGCATAATGCTCGAACTCACCAACGTCACCGTGTCCTTCCAGGACGGCGAAGAGCGCCGCACCGTCCTGGACAACATCAACTTCACCGCGCAACCGGGCCAGCTCACCTTCATCGTCGGCGAATCCGGCTCCGGCAAGTCCACTCTGCTGTCCATCGCCGCCGGCCTTATCACCCCGGACTCCGGCACCGCCACCCTGAACGGCCGTGAGGTCAACGACGCTGTGCGACGCGACCACATGGGCATGATCTTCCAGCAGGCCAACCTGATTAGCGCCCTCAACGTCCGCGACCAGCTGCTGGTCACTGATCACATCCGCGGCATCAAACCCCGTAAGGACCGCGCGGATGAGCTGCTGGCCACCGTCGGTCTCGACGGTCTCGGCGACCGCGACATGCAGGCGCTCTCGGGTGGCCAGCGCCAGCGCGTCGGCATCGCGCGGGCCTTGATGGGCTCCCCGGAGCTCATCCTGGCCGACGAGCCGACTGCCGCCCTCGATTCCGACCGCTCCCATGAGATCGTCGCCCTGCTGCGCCGGCTTGTCGACGAGCATGGCGTCGCCTGCGGGTTTGTCACCCATGACCGCTCGCTCATCTCCACCACCGACGAGGTCTTCGAGATGGACGAGCACACCCCATCCTTCGCTTAACTCTTCTGTCAGGCACGCCGACTAGCCCGTCTGCCGCATGCGCGGGACGGGTTTCGGTGTTTTCGGCAGCAGTGCGTTCGCGTGATACGGCAAGTGTCAAGTGTTGCGGGCGGCGGCCGCGTTTCTTTGCCGGGCTAACTGGTGGCAGTCGCGGGCCGCTTCCTCCAGTGGCCGAAGAGCGTGTGCATCGCGCCGAACGGGTGGCGGGTGTTGGTCCGCGGGTAACCGGTGGGGGAGACCCAGACGTGGCGGGCGTTGCGGATTTCGATGCGGCCGCGTTTGCGAATGTGGTCATCGTCGTCGTTAACGCGGTTGTGGTACTCGCACAGGACCGTCAGATTGTCCATATTGGTCAGGCCGCCGTTCTTCCAGGCTTGCGCGTGGTGGATTTCGCAGTGGTCGGCGGGCCGGCGGCAGTCGGGGCTTGCGCAGATCGGTTGGGTGGCCTTGGCCAGGGTGCGCTGCTTTTCGCTGGCGAAGCGTTTGTCCCGGTAGTGGTTCAGCGGCCCCTTGGTGGGGTGGAACAGTGCGGCCTCGATACCGTAGGCAGGGCCCGCGAGGAACCGGTTCACAAAGTCCGCGCCGCTCATCGTGGTGCCGTCGCTCAAGCCCAGGACAACATCATCACCGTCGCCGGCGATAACGCGCGCGAGCTCCGGCGCCGGGACGAGGACGAGCGGCCGGGGAGCAGCGGCAGGCACCCCAGCCCCGGAGCGCATCAGGTCTTCGAAGGCGGCGGCCATCTGCGGCGCGGCAGGCTTGTCACGGTTGATGCTGCCGCGTAGCGACGCCTCCAGGTCGGCCATGACGTGCTCGTCAGCAGTGATGATCGACGTGCGCAGGCCATTGCGCGACAGGCCGAAGTGCGCCCCCTTGACCGGCTTTGCCTCCTTGGCGGGGACGATGGTCTTGGCGTAACGCGCGAGGGAGGCGCAGGTGGTGGCTGTGGTGGCGGCGGCGTCGATAAGCGCCAGGCGATAACGCGCGCGGGCGCTGTCGGAGGCGATGTGGCGGATGCAGCGCTCGATCTGGGCGAGCATGTCGATGCACACACCCGATTCGACCGCAGCCGTGACCGTCTCGGGGGTGGCGGTGGTGCCATAGTACGCGGCGTGGACGAGGTGCAGCTCCGTCACCCTGGCAGGCGACAGGCCGGCGGCGAGGAACGCGGCGCGGTTGAAGCTGGAGAGGTCCTCGAGGCCGATGCCGGTGAGGAGCTCAAGAAGCGGGCTGGATTGGCTCATGTCTCGGACGCTAACCCAGCTCCACCGGGAAGGAAAGGCCTAGCGCCAAGCTGTGGAAAGCGCACAACGCGGCAAACAAAAGTCCCAGGACCTGCGGAAAGTTATCCACATCCCGCGAACTTTTTTGGCCCGCAGGGAACCGAAACTGCCCCGCGGAGGTCTAATAAGGGTTTGGGGGTTTAGAGCGCCTCTAGAGCTGCTTGACCATCACTTCCGGGTGGTGGTCCGACTGCACGAAACCAAAATCTTCGTAGACCTGGCGGGCGCGGTCGTTGCCGGGCTCGACGTGCAGCGCAATGGTGCGGGCGTGGTGCTCGGCGGCGAGGTCGCACGCGGCCTGCAGCAAGATGCGGCCCAGCCGGTGGCCGTGGGAGCGGTTCTCCACGGCGATGGCTAGCTCAGGAATGTCGGGGCCCAGGTTGGCTTCGGAGTAGTCCTCGCCGGGCTTCCAATAGCGCAGCCACACGCCGCCGGCGGGGACGAGTTCGTCGTCGTAGGCGATGAAGCCGCCGTCGTGCTCGGGGGACCACTTGCCCACGTACTCTTCGGCGCTTTGGACGCTTCCGTGGCGGCGGTGCGACTCGTCGCCGAAGACGTCGGCAAGGTAGTCGAGCCGGCGCAAGTACGTGCGGTCGGACTCGGTGGCGGGAACAAGCGTGAATTTCATGGTTACCTCCGCTGACGTTGTTGGCCGTGGATTTCTTCTCTCATGTCTACCCCTTGACACCGCCGGCGGTCAGCCCGGAGATGATGCGCCGCTGGAAAATCAGCACCATGATGATCAGCGGCACGGTGACCAGCGAACCCGCCGCCATGATCGAGGCATACGGGTACTCGAATGCGCTCGGGCCAGCGAAACGGGCGATGGCCACAGTCACCGGTTCGGTGGCCTCGGTGGACAGCTGGCGTGACAGCATGAACTCGTTCCACGTCGCAATGAACGCGATGATCGCGGTGGTGAAAATCCCGGGCGCCGCCAAGGGCAAGAGCACGAGGCGGAACGCCTGGGCGCGCGTTGCCCCATCGACGCGGGCGGCTTCTTCCAGCTCCCACGGCAACTGCCGGAAGAACGCGATGAGCGTGTACACCGTCAACGGCAACGCGAAAGAAATGTTCGGGATGATCATTGCGCGGTACGTGCCAATCCAGCCAATGTCACTGAAGAGCTGGAAAAGCGGGGTGACAAGCGCGATTCCAGGGAACATCGACGCGGCCAGAATGATACCGGTGACAATGCCTTTGCCGGGAAAGTTCAGCCGGGCTAGGGCGTAGCCGGTGAAGACACCCACAGCGACAGCAAGTGCTGTCGTCGTGAGTGAAATGATCAGCGAGTTGCCGATTGCGCCAAGAAAATCGTTGCCTTTGTCCGTGACCAGCGCATCCCGGAAGTTGTCCAACGTGACGTGCGTGGGCCATGGGGTGGTGTCAAAGGTGAATTGCTTGTCCCGCAGTGCGGTGACCAGCATCCAGTAGAACGGCGCTAGGCCCCACAGCAGAATGAAGGCCACGCCAATGTAGTGTCCGATTTTCTTCATCGTGCTTGCTCCCGTTCCACTGCGTTGTGTGCGTCGGCAGGTGCTCCGGCCGAGTCTTTCTTGCTGGCTGCGCGGGAGCGGCGCTGACGGCGTGCGCGTTGCTTGTCGGTCTTGCTGCCCCCGTCAGCATCCCCACCTACATCTGCACCGAGGAAGCGGATCATGATGAACGCCACTGCGAAGATGAGCAGGAAGATCAACGTGGACAACGCGGCGGCCGAGTTGAAGTTGCTCTGCCGCATGTCCTCGACCACGAGCTGGGAGATCGTGGCGGTGGGGGAGTTGGACGAGTCAGAGATCATGATCACTGGCAGGTCGTACATGCGCAGGGCATCGAGCGTGCGGAAGAGCACAGCCACCATGAGTGTCGGGCGCACTAAGGGGAGAGTGATGCGGGTGAATGCTTGCCACGCAGAGGCTCCGTCTACGTGTGCTGCTTCGTATACATCCTTGGGCACCATTTGCAGCCCCGCTAGGATCAACAGGGCGACGAAGGGGGTTGTTTTCCACACGTCGGCGATGATCACAGCGACACGTGCCGCCCAGGGGTCCGTTGTCCACGCGATGGATTGTCCAAGCAGCGAGTTCACCAGACCGTTGGGAGCGAACATGAACTTCCATAGCTGTGCGGTCACTGCGGTAGGAATGGCCCACGGAATGAGCACTGCCGCGCGAATCAGGGAGCGGATCCGGGAGGGGTGGTTCATGATCAGCGCCATGATCATGCCCAGCACGACTTCGAGCGAAACGGTGACCACGGTGAAGAACAACGTGACACCCACGGCAGGCCAAAAGTCGGTGGACAGCACGCCCGGCGGGCAGTCACCGACGGTGCCGGAGGGAGTCATGCATTGGTTGTTGATCCAGTAGAGGTAGTTGTCCAACCCGGCGAATCCGCCTTCGACGAAGACTCCTGTTGCTGGATCGAGGTGCCGGTTGGATTGGAAGGATAACCAGATCGCCCGCACAATCGGATAGCCGATGACAACGGCGAGAAACAGCATTGCCGGCGCTATGAGCAGGTATGCTCGCCGTGCGTCGGGGGAGTTGCTGCGGCCGCGGCGCTGACGCGGATCAGGCGCGGCGGTGGAACTGGTTCGGTCGGGCGTCCGCGTAGTCGTCGACGACGCGGCTTCAGCGTTGATAGGGGTGCTCATCGGGGAATGACCCTTCATGCGTTGGCTGGTGAGAAGGAAGAACGGGCGAACGCCCGCAACGGGGGGCAATCCGTTGCAGGCGTTAGTCTATGGGGGCTGATTCGAAGTCAACGTGGCTCAACGCAGGCCCGCGCTGTCTGTCACGTTGACAGTGCGCGCTGCGAACAGCCGCACGCCCCATGGACACTCTTACTGTGCTTGCTTGATAGCTGCGGCCATGTCCTTGGTGGCTTCGTCTACGTTCTTGTTGCCGTTCAGGGCGGCGTAGGCGTTGTCCTGGATCGCCTTCGAGATGGCTGGGTAGAACGGGGACACCGGTCGCGGCTTGGCGTTCTCCAGGGATTCTTTCAGGGCAGGCAGGTAGGGTTGCTGCTCAATAAGGTCTGGGTCGTCGTAGACGGATGCCAGCACCGGCGGGAAGGATGCTTCTGCGAAGGAGCGCTGGTTTTCCTCGTTGATGATGAACTGGATGAAGTCGTGCGCGGTGGCCTTGTGCTGCGAGTTGACGTTGATTCCGTTGTTGTAGCCGCCCAGGGTGGACGTGCCCACTCCGTCTGCGCCGACGAGCGGCTGGACCTCGAAGTTGATGCCGTTTTCTTTGGCGTTGGCGTACATGTACGGCCAGTTGATGGCCAGAGCAGTCGTGCCTTCGGTGAAGGCGATGTTGGTCTCTTCTTCCGTGGCGGAGGTGGAGTTCTTGGAGATTGTGCCGTCCTTGTAGGCATTCACCAGCGCTTCCAAGCCTGCCTTTGCTTCGTCCGATTCAACTGTGGGTTCGCCGTTGCTGTCGAGCACCTCACCGCCCCAGCCGTTCATGAAGCCGACCGTGTTCACGGTGAGGCCTTCGTATTGCTTGAGCTGGGTGGTCAGGCAGTCACCTTCAACTGCCTCGCAGGCGGAGGTGATGTCGGCGAATGTGTCCGGCTTCGAGTCGATCTTGTCCACGTTGCGGAACAGCAGCTGGCCATTGGTGTTCTGCGGCAGTGCGTAGAGGGTGCCGTTGTAGGTGGCGGACTCCACCGTGGGCTGCAGCAGCTTGGAGGTGTCCACTGCGAAGTCGCCTTCCAAAGGCACGAGCCATTGGTTCGCTGCGAAGTCTGCGGTCCACACAACGTCGAGGGCCATGACGTCGTAGTCGGAGTTGCCTGCCTGAAGCGACTGCACGAGGGTGTCGCGCTGATCGTCGGCCTCACCGGCGAGCTCCTTCAGAGTCACCTGTTCGTCCGGGTGCTCCGCATTCCACGCATCGATGATCGGGGTCAGCTTGTCCGTGTCATTGCGGCCCATGGCGAAGGTGATGGGGCCTCGCTCGCCGGCGCCTTCCGAGCCGCCGTTGGAGCCGGAGGAATCGCTGGAGCATGCTGCGAGAGTAGTAGCGGACAGTGCGATTGCGCACAGCGCTGCGCCAGTCCGACGACGGGTTGCGTGAAGTTTCATGCGTAGACCTTTCAGATAGGAGGTTTCCCCAATGTTAAATAACGCGTGCCTTGAAACCGGGATTCAGTGAATTTTCAGTGAACAACCCTGCAGAAATACCACACCCGTCACCCCCGACCCGGGGGTTTCATTCCGGATAAGGCCCGTTTGGTCGCAGCCGTCACACGAAAAACGTGTATTTCTTCCCGTCGCGCACCCCGCGGTTAGGGGGAGAGCCAGCCGCGTGCAACGCGTGCAATACGAAAACCGCCGCGGCCCGAAAGCGGGCGCACGGCGGAATATCGGTGATGGTGAGAACTTAGACCAAGTCGCGGTACATCACGTTCGGGTTCTCCTTGGTGGGGATGAAGCCGAACTTGTCGTACACGTAGCGCGCACGCTTGTTTTCTGGCATGACCTCGAGCGCAATGCGCTTCGCGCCCTGGTCGATGGCAAGCTCGCACACGGAGTGCAGCAGCACGGCACTGAGGCCGTAGCCGTGGGAGCGCTCCTCCACAGCGAGGATCAGCTCCGGCACGTCCGGGCCCAGGTTGGCCTCGCTGGTCTTGTCGCCATTTTCCCAGTAGCGCAGCCAGATGCCACCGGCCGGGGTTTGGTCCTGGTCGTGGGCGATCCAGCCACCGTCATTCTCGGGCGACCAATCGTCGACAAATGCCTTGACCTTCTCCTGGCCGCTGCTGAGTCGCTTGGACTCGTCTCCGAAAACATCTGCCAAGTAGTACAGACGACGGATGTAGGTGCGGTCCGATTCGGTGGCGGGCTTGAGTCTGAATTCCATAAACGCCAATTATAACGAAACGCACGATTAATAGACGCCACTTATGAGAATCTAATTATCCTTAATGACATAGAAAACTGCCCCTTCGTCTCTGGTTTCCGCGGCAGCGGCAGAGACAGAGGGGCAGTGGCAGTTGTGATGGGGGGCGGGCTGCTTAGTCCTCTTCGAAGTACAGCTGCTTGTTGACGAATTCGTCCATGCCCAGCGGTCCGAGCTCGCGACCGAAGCCAGAGCGCTTCACGCCACCGAATGGAATCTCTTCGCCCTCTCCTGCGGGGGTGTTCACGTTAGCCATGCCGGAGTTGATCTGGCGGGCGATTGCGCGTGCGCGCTCCGTGTCCTGGGAGAAGACGGCGCCGCCGAGGCCGTACTGGGTGTCGTTGGCCAGCTCGAGAGCTTCCTCGTCGGAGGAAACCTTGAAGACGAGGGCGATCGGGCCGAAGAGCTCTTCGCTGTACACCGAGTTGTCCTTGCCCAAGTCGGTGATCACGGCCGGGGCAAAGTAGGCGTTGTCACCGAGGCCGCCACCGGCGCGAAGCATTGCGCCTTCCTTGACGGCGCGGGTGACCTGCTCGTCGAGACGCTCGGCGGCGTCGCGGGAGGACAGCGGGGAGTAGATGCCGTTCTCGCCAGCTTCCTCAGGCGTGCCGGGCTTCGCTTGCTCGGCCAGCTTGACCAGCTCGTCGACGAACTCGTCGTAGATGTCATCCATGACGATCATGCGCTTATTGCCGTTGCAGACTTGGCCCATGTTGTAGATGCGGGTCTCCCACGCCAGCTCAGCGGCGGCCTTCACGTCGTCGGTGTCCAGCAGCACGTAGGGGTCGTTCCCGCCGAGCTCCAAGACTGCCTTCTTCAGGTTCTTGCCTGCCGTCGCGCCGACAGCGGCACCGGCGCGCTCGGAACCGGTCAAAGAGACGCCCTGAACGCGAGGATCCTCGATCATCGTGGTGATCTGATCGTGGGAGGCGTACACGTTCTGGTACACGCCCGCGGGGACACCAGCATCCTCGATGATCTTCTGGATCGCGGCGGAGGACTCCGGACAGATCTCAGCGTGCTTGAGAATGATGGAGTTTCCGTTCATCAGGTTCGGCGCCGCGAAACGTGCGACCTGGTAGTAGGGGAAGTTCCACGGCATGATGCCCACCAGGGCACCGAGCGGGAGGTGACGGATCACAGCGGTGCCGCCGTTGAAGCTCTCGATCTTCCGGTCGGCGGCGAACTCTTCGCCGTTATTCGCGTAGTAGCGGAAGATATTGGCGGACAGCTCCACCTCGTCAATGGCGTGGGGGCGCGACTTGCCCATTTCGCGGCCGATGATCTCCACGAGCTCGTCCTGGCGCTCGTCGAAAAGCTCGGCGATGCGCAGCACGTACTTCTTACGCTCAGCAATGTCGAGGGCGGACCATTCTTTAAAGCCCTTTTCCGAGGCGGCGAGCACCTCCTGGATCTCATCGTCGGTAGCGGTGGGGAAGGTCGTGATGACCTCGCCGGTGGCCGGGTTTTCTACCCGGTAGGACATATCTTTCTCAGCCATGTTTCTCCTTAATTCGTAGAGCTTTCGTTATCTGTGCTCGTTGTCTGTGTTCTTTTGTGCGGCCCAGTGTAGGGAGGCGCCCTGTGAATCAGATGTGCCTTGTGCGCTGCCTAGATGGTCAACATCTCGCCTTGTTCATCGTCTTCAGCCGTGGTCCGTGGCAGGGTCTCGTTGCGGAAGAATGCCGGGTGCCGTAGGCGTGTGAACAGCATGAGCACGGCGCCAAGCAGGAGGATGCCCATGCCGAGCACGAACACGGTTCCCACGCCAAAGATCGAGGAGCCGGAGCCGTAGGACGGATCGATCGAGTCGAATGCGGTGACGAAGAACATCGCCAGAAGCATCGTGCCGCCGATCAATGGCAGCAAGAAGCGGAAGATGAAGCCGCGCACCGAATCCGTGATCTCCTTGCGGAAGAACCACACACAGGCAAACGCGGTGATGCCGTAGTAGAAGCAGATCATCAGGCCCAAGGCGGTGATCGTGTCCCACAGCGCATTTTCCGACGCGATTCGGGTCACGGTGTAGAACCCGCCTGCCGCGATAGCGGAGGCAGCAGTGGCCACTGCCGGGGTGTGGAACTTCGGGCTAATCTGCGCGAAGATCGGCGGCAGCGCCTTGTAGAAGCCCATCGCCAGCAAGGTGCGGGCAGGCCCGACCATCGTCGACTGCAGGGAGGCGAATGAACTCGCCAGCACCGAAATCGACATCAGAATCGCCCACGGTCCCATGACCGGGCTCGCCAGCGCGGCGAAGATCGATTCTTGGTTCTCCGGGTTGCCGGCGCCTAAGCCGGTGTCGCCGGTGCCTGCCCAGGCCACGACCGCGACAGCGGTGAGGACATAGACGGTGATGACCACGAGCACGGTGAGCGTCGCCGCGCGGCCCGGGGTCTTCTCCGGATCCTTCGTCTCCTCGTTCATGGTCAGGGTGACGTCCCAGCCCCAGAACATGAAGATCGACAGGGAAATGCCAGCTGCCACTGTCGAGAAGTCACCGATGGTCAGCGGATTGAACCAATCCGCCTCAACCGGGTGAAAATCGAAGCCTTTGCCGTGGTACGCGTTCCAGAGCGCCATTCCGCCGAAGAGCACGAGAGTGAACAGCTGCAAGGCGACCAGGAAGTACTGGAGTTTCTCCGTGGACTCGAGCCCGCGGTACGAGATGTATGCGGCGACTGCGAGTAGTGCGATCGTCGTCGGAATATTCACCCATAGGTTGCGGGTGAGATCCGCGATCGCCTCATTGCCGGTCAGCTGGGCGAGCAGGATATAGAAGAAGTCCACGGCCACAGCTGCGAGATTCGACAGCACCAGGATCGTCGCGGTGATCAGGCCCCATCCGCCCATCCAGCCGACCCAGGGGCCGAATGCTTTCGTTGCCCACGTGAACGAGGTTCCCGAGTCGGGCACTCGGTTATTCAGCTCGCGGTAGGCAAACGCGACGAGCAGCATGGGGAAGAAACCCAGCAGCAGGATAGCGGGGACGTGGTCGCCGACTTCAGAGATCGTCGGGCCGAGACCGGATGTCAGCGTGTACGAGGGGGCGATGCAGCTCACGCCGATCACGACGGCACCGATGAGGCCGACACGTCCTGCGATGAGGCCCTTTTCGCTTTGCGACGGCTGGTGTGCCAGGTTCTCTACCTTCTTACGCTTGCTCATTCACCCGCCTCCTCGGACTCGTCCTTCTTTTCCAGTGCGGGAGTGATCACGAGCGGGATCGGCAAGGTTCGAAGCACCTTCGCAGCGCGCGGGCCCATGAACACTCGGCCTGCAGTGGCCAGGCGCGACGACCCGGCGAGCAGGATTTCGTCGTCGTTCCACTCCAGTTCGGTGGCTGCCTCAGCGACCGTCTTTCCGGTGACGATCTCGGTGGAGGCAGACCCGGCGTCGACAAGCTGCTTTGCTTGTTCCGCGAGGTAGCGGTTCGCGTTCGCCTCGACGTTTTCCAGCACCTTGTGGCTGACTTCCTGGTTGAGCGCGCCTGCGTCTTCCTGGGTGAGGAAGGAGATGAGGCGGAGCTCGCTGCCGGACTTCTTCGCTGTCTGGATCGCGGTGTCGATTAGCTCGTGCGACCCGGAGAGCGTGCCGAACATGCAGGAGATGCGGCTGATGCGCTCGGGAGCCTCGTAGCGTGGCGGTGCCAGTGCGACGGGGATCGACGACGAATGCAGCAGCGTGTTCGCCGACGACCCGATGCTGAACCGACGGAGTAGTCCGCCACCGCGGGTCCCCAGACTGATCAGGTCGCAGTCCAGCTCCTTCGCAGTGCGGTGGAGTGAGCGCGCAGCGTCGCTTCCCGACACGACCCGGCCGGTGGCGTTGATCTCGTCGGGAACTTTCGCGAGCGCGTCTTCCAGCCATGTGCTCAGCTTGCGGCTGATCACCGTCTCATGCGCCCGTGTGTGCGGGTACGTGCCGGAATGTGCCTCGGAGTGGGGGACGACCATCGCGATTTCGAGGTCGGCATTCCAACTCCGCGCCAGGCCGATGCCGAGGTTCAAGGCATCGCTGCCGGACGGAGTGGCGAGGTATCCGACCAGGATCTTCGCCGGTCCCTGGTCAGTGGGTTGTGGTGACGGTTGTGTCATATCACCTATTCCTATCCGTTATCGAGGAGGGCGTTCGCAGCGCGCTCGCCCTGGCGGATAGCGCCGTCGACGTGCTGGTAGCCCTCGTCGGCGATATCGGAGCAGGCGAAGTGGATCGGTCCGACCGGCTGGTTCTGCAGGTGGCCCCAGCGGGACAGGCCGCCCAGGTCGTAGCTGGTGGCGTAGGCGCCACGAGTCCACTCCTCAGCAGCCATGTCGGAGAGGTAGAACGCGATCGGCTCCATGGTCTCCGGCCCCAGGTACTCGGCCATGGCGGACAAAATGCGCTGCTTGCGCTCTTCCTCCGGCAAGTGCCACATCTCCTCGGCGTAGACATCGGAGACGAAGCCCACGAGCGTGCCGTAGGCGTCCTCTTCGCCAGCGGTGCCACCAGCGATGTTCTGGCCGCGGTTGGTGTTGTCGTAGACCTCCTGGACCAGACGACCGCCACCGAAGCCGGTGCCGGACAGGCCCTTGTCGCGCCAGAACGGCGTTTCGTAAATGGCGTGCACCTTGATGACCAGGCCCATGGAGATGTGCTGGTGGGCGATATGCAGGTCGCGCGGCATCGGCGGGACGTAGGAAATGCGGTTGTACAGGTTCGGCGGAACAGCGATGACGACGTTCTTGGCGCGGACGGTCACCTGGTCGGAGACGACGGTGACCTCACCCGGCTCGCCGTTGTTCGGGATGCCGTTGCGCACGTCCGGCTTGACGTTGTTCAGGCTGTCTTCGGTGGACGGGTCAGGCTGAGCCCACTGGATCTCGCGGACCGGGGTGCCCAAGAAGACATCGTCGCCGAGCTCTGCGGCCAGGGTCTCGGAGACAGACATCATGCCGCCTTCGACACGGCGGTCGAGGATGAAGTCCTCATCCACGAGATTGGAGAAGGAGCCAGCGGAGGCGGCCATCAGCACGGCCTGCAGGGCGGAGAACGTGAAGGACGGCTTGGTCAGCATGCCGGACGCGACGTAGATGGAGATGTTGTCGATCGCCTCTTCGTCGTCGGACTGCTGCTCGAGCCAGTGACGGAAGGAGATGGAGTCGAGCTCCGCGGCCTTCGGGTGCGCCCACGGCTCCTTGGCTCCGATCTCGGCTGCCAAATCGTCGAGAATCTTGATCAGTTTGTCCATCTCGGCCTGAGTGCTGTCGGCAGCCGGAAAGACCGGGCCCTCGTACTCGTGGCGCTCACCGTTGGGGGAGAGGTAGATGGACTTGCCTTCGCGGTAACGCTGGAAGGTGGACAGGCCCAGCTCGTCGACAAGCTCGATGAGGCGGGTCTGGTCGGGGGAGATCCACTGACCGCCGAGCTCGACGAAGTGGTCGACGCCGTTGTCGTCGCGCACGCGGCCGTTCCATGTGCGGCCACCGACTCGCTCGCGCGCCTCGAGGACGGCAACGGACTTGCCGGCCTTGGACAGGGTGCGTGCCGCCATCAGGCCCGCAGGGCCAGCGCCGACGACGACAACGTCGCGCTCGATTTCTGTGCGTTGTGCGCTAGGATTCATGCTTCTGCTCCTGTTCTTGAGGCCGGATGGATCCGACCGTCGCGGGTAATGAACGCCATTCATTAATGGTGTGATTCAGGATACATTCGAGTTCGGGTAGAAGGAAGAGTCACATGGGAAATGAACGTGGTCGCCCGGCTGAACCCCTGGTCAGTCGCGAAAAAATTGGTTTCGCCGCACTAAGTATTGCCTCCGAACGGGGCTACGAGACGTTGACAATGGCCGCAGTAGCTCGCGAAATCGGGGTGGCGCCCAGCGCTTTGTACAACCACATCTCGGGCAAGGGAGAGCTGCTTTATTTGCTCCAGGATGCGGTCATGCAGCTTGTCGACGTCACATCGCTGCAGCACGCCATCGCCGCAGGCGAAGGCTACCGGGAGGCGCTCGAGGCGTGGGCACACTCTTACCGCGATGTGTTCGCCGGGCATACCCCGTTGATCCCGGTCATCGCACGGCAGCCCATCGGCGATTCGCCACGTACCCAGGAAATGTACGAGATCGTCGCTCGCGCAGTCTCTGCCGCCGGCTGCCCGCACGAGAAGGTGATGGAGCGCATCATCGCGCTCGAATCCTTCATCTACGGCTCCGCATGGGATGCTACTGCGCCGGCGGACCTCTTCGATCCCGCCGCGATTTCCCCGGAACACGCGGAGTTGCGCCGAGTGGCGGATGCCATGCGTGCCCGGGCAGCAAAAAAGGGTCAGCATGACGCTAACCCTTATGCCGACCAGCCTTTTGAAGCTGGCCTGAAAGATCTGTTGGACGGAATTACGGATCCGTCCAACTAGCTGTAATTAGGCGTTGTTGCGCACGGCCTCAGCCATGACACGCAGGCCGTCGCGGAGCAGCTCCTCTGGGATGACCAGCGACGGCAGGAGGCGGACGACATTTCCGTCGAGGCCGCATGTGAGGATGAGCACGCCAGCAGCCTTGCATTCGGCGGCGACCTTGGCGGTCAGCTCAGCGTTCGGCTTGCCGTCCTTGGTGACGAGCTCCATAGCGATCATCGCGCCGCGGCCGCGGATCTCAGCGACCTCGTCCAGCTCGGTCAGCGGGTCGAGCTCCTCGTGGATGATCTCGGCGATCTCCTTGGCGCGCAGAGCGAGGTTGTGCTCCTTCATCTCCTCGATCGCGGCGATAGCGGCCGCGCAGGCCACCGGGTTGCCGCCGTAGGTGCCACCCAAACCGCCGACCATCGGGGCGTTCATGATCTCGGCGCGGCCGGTCACAGCGGACAGCGGCATGCCGCCGGCGATGCCCTTTGCGGTAGTGACCAGGTCCGGCTCGATGCCTTCGAAGCTGGAGGAGAACCACTCGCCCGAACGGCAGAAGCCGGCCTGGATCTCGTCGGCGACGAAGACGACGTTGTTCTCGCGGCACCAGTCGACGATGGCGGGCAGGAAGCCTTCGGCCGGCTCGATGAAGCCACCCTCGCCCTGGATTGGCTCGATGACCACGCAGGCGAGGTTCTCGGCGCCGACATTCTGCTCGAGGAAACGGATGGTGCGCTCAGCGGCTTCCGGGCCCTTCAGGCCGTCGCGCAGCGGGTAAGACATTGGCGCGCGGTGCACCTCGCTGGCGAACGGTCCGAAGGTCGACTTGTACGGCTTATTCTTCGCCGTCATGGCCATCGTCAGGTTGGTGCGGCCGTGGTAGGCGTAGTCGAAAACGGCCACACCCGTCTTGCGGGTGTGGGAGCGGGCGATCTTCACGGCGTTCTCCACTGCCTCCGCACCGGAGTTGAACAGGACAGTGCGCTTCTCGAAATCGCCTGGGGTCAACTCGTTGAGCAGCTCAGCGACCTGCAGGTAGCTCTCGTAGGGGCTGACCATGAAGCAGGTGTGAGTGAAGTGGCCGGCGGCATCGGCGACTGCGCTTGCAACACGCTTATTGGAAGCGCCCACCGAGGTCACAGCGATGCCGGATGCGAAGTCGACGAAGGAGTTGCCATCGGCGTCGACAAGCACACCACCGTCGGCGTCGACGATGTAGCCGGGCAAGCCCGGGCTCAAGGCGGAGGCCACGCTCGCTGCGCGGCGCTTGTCCAGTTCTGCGCTTGCCGGTCCCGGCAGCTCGGTGTCGATTCGACGGACCTGGGGGAGGCGATACTCGAGATCCTGCATGGTGCGGGTTCCTTTCCAATTCAATCCAGCGGGCTGCCCGAAAACGGACAGTGGTTCATGGCTGTAGTATCCGTCCCCCGCCCACCCTCAAAGCAACCGACACAGTGTCGATCTTCTTCGTGAAACTTCTACACTGTGTCCATGAGCAAGGATGTGCTTGACGACGCACGAAGCGGTCATCCCGAGTGGGAGACCGCCGTTGATCTCCTAGATCTCAGTTGGTTGTACGGAATCAGAGCCTTGAACCTCGACCCCGTCGGAGACCTCAGGCGGGGGCGATTCGAGTCTGTCCAAGCCAGTGAGATTGTGGAGACCGCTGAGTTCTTCCGGCCTTTCTCTGTCATTCTCACGTTGGGCCTGCGCATTCAGCCGGACGATGAAGCAGGCATCGCTCACTACGTGGAGCAGTTGAAAGATTCCGGGGTGGCGGCCCTTGGCTTCGGTACGGGGCTGCAGCATGCCGAGATTCCTCCCGTCCTCATCCGGGCCTGCACCGACGCGGCTCTGCCGCTATTCGAGGTGCCGCGGGCGACCCCCTTCGCCTTGATCTCAAAGGTGGTGGGGGAGGAGTATGCGCGATTGCAAGCAGTCGCGGCCAACGAGATTCTCGAGGCTGCGGAAGGTCTCAACCGCGCAGCATGGAATGGCGGAGTCGATGCACTCGTTGGACGCACCCGGACAGCAGTCGGCGCCGATGTGCTGATCGGGGACAACACCGGCAGAATCATCTCCTCAGCCCCTGCGAAGCCAACGGAGCGCGCGTTGAAGGCCCTTCGTCTGGCCGTTGCCGATAACGGGCGGAGCCGCGCGTACCGGACGGAGAACCGCACCATGATCGTCCAGCGGATGCGGGCGATGGGAGGAAAATACTCCGTCGCTGTGGTGGATTCCCCGCGCCCTCTGCCGCCGCTCGCGCGCAGTGCCGTGAAGCATTTCGTGGGGCTCGCGGAAATCGTATTGAGAGATCCGCAGGCGCTCAGGAGCGCGGAAACGCAACTGCACGGGTCGGCCCTAGAGACTTTTCTCGAAGGCCAGGAGGCTTCTCCAGCAGCCGCGCGTTTGCTGGATCGTGCCGCGGACGCTGACGGGGCTGTCGTCCCAGTCGCGATCGTCGCCGCGAATAAGGCCGCGTCTAACAGGTCGCTAGCTCGTTTGGATGAAGGACTCAATCTGCGCGACAACCCGTTGGCGCATGTGAGACTCGCCCCGGACGGCTTCGTGTTCTTATCACGCAGGGTGATCTCCGAGGCCGCCGTGACGGAGCTTATCGGTGATTTCGGGGCCCGGCTGCGCGTCTTGTCCGGTCGGCAACAGTCCTGGCGCGAGCTAGGCCGTGACGAGCTGCAGGCATTGCTCGACCGTGCGCGCTCGCTTCCGCCGGGCACCGTCGACGAATATCTCCCTCGGCGGCTCGACTGGACGGAAGACACGGGGGTCAGGCAAGTGCTGTCCCGCCGCTATAAGGAAGTGCTCGCGCCGCTCGCAGAGGATGACCCAGCCCTGCTCGATGCAGTCCAATCCTATTTGGTGCATGGTTGCGAGATCCGTGCTGCCGCTGAGTCTCTCAGCATTCACAGACACACCCTGAAGGCGCGCATCGACCGCGCCGAGCAACGCTACGGGTTGCCTTTGGATGACCCGCTCGGCCGCGCGGAGATTCTTGTGCTGCTCAACGCTGCAGGATCGAACTCCTAGCACAGGAGTTTGGCGTTTTCAATGCCCCTGAACGGGGGCGTGCGGCAACCGTACGCTGAGTAGCCTGCAGCGGTATAGCGTGTTTTCGAGAAAAGGCTGGCGTGAGCCAGTTCGCTGAACACCGGCGAAATCAATCTACGAAAGGCGAGATCATGGCTGATTCCAACGGCGCTGTCGATACTGCACAACTGCTCGATTCCCTGCCCACCGGTCTGTTTATCGGTGGCCAGTGGCGTGACGCGTCCACCAACGAGACATTCGATGTGGAGAACCCGGCCACCGGCGAAGTCCTGGTGACACTCCAGTCCGCGAATAGCGACGACGCGGTTGCGGCACTAGACGCTGCGGTCGAGGTGCAAAAGGACTGGGCACGCACCCCGGCCCGCGAGCGCAGTGAGATCCTGCGACGTGCGTACGATCTGGTCACCGAACGCACCGAGGAATTCGCCACGCTCATGACTCTAGAAATGGGTAAGCCGCTGGCGGAAGCACGCGGTGAGGTGAAGTACGGCGCGGAATACCTGCGCTGGTTCGCCGAAGAGACCGTCCGTCAGTACGGCCGCTCCCAGGAAGTGCCAGAGGGCGGCATCCGCATGGTCACTCGGCGCAAGCCGGTCGGCCCGTGCCTGCTGATCACCCCGTGGAACTTCCCGCTGGCGATGGCGACCCGCAAGATCGCCCCGGCGATCGCTGCGGGCTGCACGATGGTGCTCAAGCCGGCTGAGCTTACGCCGCTGACCACCTACTACTTCGTTCAGACCATGGTTGAGGCAGGCCTACCGGCAGGTGTGCTCAACGTTGTCTGCGGTACCGATCCGGCAGCTATCTCCGAGCCTCTCATCGCGGACCCGCGTCTGCGCAAGGTCTCCTTCACAGGCTCAACGGCGGTGGGCAAGATCCTGATGAAGCAGGCAGCTGATTCAGTGTTGCGCACCTCCATGGAGCTTGGTGGCAACGCGCCGTTCATCGTCTTTGAGGACGCGGACATTGAGCAGGCGATCACCGGCGCAATGGCAGCGAAGATGCGCAATATCGGCGAGGCCTGCACTGCGGCGAACCGTTTCCTCGTGCACGAGAGCATCGCCGATGAGTTCACCGAGAAGCTCGTCGCGGCGATGGAAGCGCTCACCGTGGGCAACGGCCTCGACGAGGGCGTCAACGTCGGCCCGCTGATCGAGGAGAAGGCACGCAAGAATGTCGCCGCGCTCGTGGAAGACGCGAAACAGAACGGCGCCGAGGTTCTCACTGGCGGCGGTGCCGCTGAGGGTGATGGCTACTTCTTCCAACCGACGGTCCTGCGTGGCGCCAGCACTGATTCCCGGATCTTCAAGGAAGAGATCTTCGGGCCGGTCGCATCGGTCTACGAGTTCAGCGATGAGGACGAGGTGATCGAGCTGGCCAATTCCACCGAATACGGCCTCGCCTCCTACGTCTATTCGGAGGACCCGGACCGCATGTGGCGGTTGGCTGACGGCCTGGAATTCGGCATCGTCGGCTTCAACGCCGGTGTCGTCTCCAATGCAGCTGTCCCGTTCGGCGGCGTGAAGCACTCCGGCTTGGGCCGCGAAGGCGGAGCAGAGGGCATCGACGAGTACACCGAGGTGCAGTACATCGGTGTCCGCGACCCGTACGCCAACCAGTAGAACCAGCGCGTTCCGCGCAGTTGACGACGCACGGACCGGGGTGACATCTGGGCCACATAGGACCTCAAGTGTGACCCCGGTCAAGTTGTTGCTACATTCTCGCTATGTCATCAACCACTTCTGTGCACGCGCCGTTGCGCGACGACGAATCTGCCCGTTCCGATGAAGCGGGTCACGCCCTCGGTTTCTGGAAGGGCGTAGCCCTGATCTTCGGCACCAACATTGGCGCCGGAATTCTCTCCCTGCCGTACGCGGCCCGCAACGGCGGCTTCCTCGCTCTAGTGGTGGCGCTCGCGATCGCAGGCACCCTGACCACTATTTCCATGCTCTACGTCGCGGAAGTCTCCCTCCGGACAAAAGAGCCGCTCCAGTTGTCCGGCTTGGCGGAGAAGTACCTGGGTCAGACCGGCCGCTTCCTCGTCTTCACCGCGATCATGGTCAACAGCGTCGGTGCATTGATTGCGTACGCATCCGGCTCCGGCAATCTCATGCACAACCTGTTCAACCTGCCTTCCTTGGCGGGCACCTTGATCTTCTATGCCCTGGGTGCCTTCATCATGTGGAAGGGCCTGCAAGCCACAGGGAAGGTGGAAGGGCTGATCACCAGCGGCATGGCGATCATCATCTTCACGCTGGTGGTGTGGACAATCGCCGGTCCCGGCATTGAGCCCGCGAACCTTTGGGTGCTCAAGCCCTACTTCATCATCCCGATCATGAATCTGGCCGTGTTCACATTCCTGGCCCAGTACGTGGTGCCGGAGATGGCGCGCGGCATGGCCGCCACCAAGCCGGAAATACTGCCGAAAGCGATCATCGCGGGCATGTGCATCACCGCGTTCACCCTCGCGGCTGTGCCGTTCGCGGCGCTCGGCCTGCTGGGCACCGAGGTGACTGAGGTGGTCACCATCGCCTGGGGCGAGAAACTCGGGACTGCGGCTTACTACATGGCCAACTTGTTCGCGCTGCTGGCCATGTTCACGTCCTTCTTGGCCATCGGCTTCACTGCGATGCGCAACGTGCTGGACATCTTCCATTGGCCGGAACACGGGTGGCAGCGTCTCGCCGCAACTGGACTGACGGTGCTTCCGCCTCTCGTGATTGCCGTGGCGGGCCTTGGCGGTTTCGTCTCTGCGCTGACTTACGCCGGCGGTTTCGCTGGCGCCATCATGTCGGTCGTTCCCGTGTTGCTGCTTCGCCGCGCCCGGGCGAACGGGGATCAGACTCCGGTGTGGCAGGTGCGCGGAGTAGACAACACCGTCATCCAGGCGCTCATCATCATCGTCTACGTGGCGGCGTTCATCTACTCCATTATCTCGCTGCTGGGGCTTGTCCCGGCTGGCTGGGCATAAGAGAAACACCGGGGGAAGAGCTTGAACCCTCCCCGGAAAGCGGTGCGACCCGTACGCCAACCAGTAGTTAGCGGATTTCTAGGAGCACGGCGGTCTTATTCACCTGATCGCCCTGCTCAACAGCGAGCCCCTTCACGGTGCCGGACTTGTGCGCCTTGACGGGGTTTTCCATCTTCATGGCCTCGAGCACGAGGAGGATATCGCTCTCGTTGACGGTGTCGCCCTCTGCGACGTTCACCTTGACCACCGTGCCTTGCATCGGGGCGGGCACGGCATCGCCGGACAGGGCTGCCGCGGAATTGCGGCGCTTCTTGGCCTTGCGCTTACCGCTGCCACCGATCACGAGCGAAGCGGGAAGGGCGACCTCGACACGACGGCCGTCGATCTCCACGGCGTAGGTGCGCTTTGTGCCCGGCTCCTCGCCTTCTTCCTCATCGTCGGTATACGGCGGGATCTCGGCGGTGAACTCCTCCTCGATCCAGCGGGTGTAGACGCCGAAACCGTTCTCGTCGCCGATGAAGGCTGGGTCGTTCAGCACTGCGCGGTGGAAGGGGATCACGGTGGGCAGGCCGTCGACGATGAACTCGTCGAGAGCACGGCGGGCGCGCTGGATGGCTTCCTCGCGGGTCTCACCGGTGACAATGAGCTTGGCCAGCATGGAGTCGAACTGGCCGCCGATCACATTGCCGGTGCGCACGCCGGAGTCGACGCGGATGCCGGTGCCGGCGGGCTCGACATAGCGGGAGATCGTGCCCGGTGCCGGCATGAAGTTCATGCCCGGGTCCTCGCCGTTGATGCGGAACTCGATGGAGTGGCCGCGCGGGGCCGGATCCTCGGTGTGGCGCAGCTTCTCGCCGTTCGCAATACGGAATTGCTCGCGTACCAGGTCGATGCCTGCGGTCTCCTCGGTGACGGGGTGCTCGACCTGCAGGCGGGTGTTGACCTCCAGGAAGGAGATGATGCCCTCCGGGTTCTGCTCGTCGGCAGGGCTGACCAGGTATTCGACGGTGCCAGCACCGTGGTAGCCGGCTTCTTTCACGATGGCCTTGGCAGAGGAGTGAATCGCCTCGCGCTGAGCATCGGACAAGAACGGCGCAGGAGCTTCCTCCACGAGCTTCTGGAAGCGGCGCTGCAGGGTGCAGTCGCGAGTGCCGGCGACGATGACGTTGCCGTGAACGTCGGCAAGCACCTGGGCTTCGACGTGGCGGGCGCGGTCGAGGTAGCGCTCGACGAAGCACTCGCCGCGGCCGAACGCTGCGACGGCCTCGCGCGTGGCGGACTCGAACAGCTCGGGGATCTCTTCTCGGGTGTGGGCGACCTTCATGCCGCGGCCGCCGCCACCGAATGCGGCCTTGATGGCGATGGGCAGGCCGTGTTCGTCGGCAAACGCGAGAACCTCGTCGACCGAGCTGACCGGCTCTTTAGTGCCCGGTGCCATCGGCGCGCCGACCTTCTCGGCGATGCGGCGGGCCTCGACCTTGTCGCCCAGCAGCGCGATGGCCTCCGGCGAGGGGCCGATCCAGGTGAAGCCTTCGTCGATAACGCGGCGGGCGAAATCGGCGTTCTCGGACAGGAAGCCGTACCCGGGGTGGATCGCGTCCGCACCGGAGGCCTGGGCGGCTCCGATGATCCGGTCGAAGCTCAGGTAGGAATCGGCGGCGTTGGTCCCACCGAGCGCGAACGCCTCATCAGCCAGGCCCACGAACGGGGCGTCCGCGTCCGGCTCCGCGTAGACAGCGACGGATGCGAGGCCGGCATCTTTCGCGGCGCGGATCACGCGCACGGCGATTTCGCCACGGTTGGCAATGAGAACCTTCGAGATTGTCACGGGGATCTTCCTTCTAGCCGGGTGTACAGACAGTTATCGCCAAGGGTAAAGCACAGCGCAAGCACAGCTGAACTTCAACCGGGCAGTTACGGATGACTAATCGCAAAAACGCTTATCGACGTTTCCCCGCACCCCAAGCAGCCGCTTATTCTGCGTCCCGCTCGATCGGCATGCGGACCATGTTGCCCCACTCGTACCAGGAGCCGTCGTAAAGCGAGACGTTCTCCACGCCCAGGACGTGACGGAGGATGTACCAGGTGTGGGCGGCGGACTGACCGGCACTGCAGTAGGTGATCACCGGAGCACCGGCGGGCACATCGGTGTAGGCGGCGGCGATGGACTCGCGGTCTTTCACGCGTCCGTTGGGGTGGACGGAGTCACCCCACGGGTGGTTCACAGCACCCGGAATGTGGCCGTGGCGCAACACAGGGGAGGCGCAGTTGGAATCCGGGGCCACTTCAACCTCGGCGCCGGCGAAGTATTCGGGGCCGCGGACGTCGATAAGCAATGTGTCCTCGGGCCGCGACCGGACGTGCTCCACGAAGCTGCGCCACGTGCTGTCGTCGCGCTCGACCACGGGGTAGCCCTGCGCCGGGTACTCGGGCACAGCGAAGGAGGTGTCGCGCTCTTCGCCCATCCACGCGTCGCGCCCGCCGTCGAGCAGGCGCACGTCGGGGTGGCCGAACAGCTCGAACACCCACGCGGTGTAGGCAGCCCACCAGTTGTTGCGGTCGCCGTAGACCACCACCGTGTCATCGCGGCTGATGCCGCGGGCGTCCATGAGCGTCGCGAAGGCTTCCCCGTCGATGAAGTCGCGCTGCACCGGATCGTTCAAGTCGCGGTGCCAGTCAATGCGCACCGCCCCGGGAATGTGCCCGATGTCGTACAAGAACGCGTCCTCGTCCGACTCCACCACCCGCAAACCGTCGACCCCCAAGCGGGCCGACAGCCACGACGCGGAGACGAACTTCTCCGGGTGGGCAAAGTCCTGGAACTGAGGAAATGGGTCAAATGCTATGGCCATGCGAGATTCCTCTACGGCTTGGAAACGGTCACTGCCCTACCTTACTCGTCAACCATTCCTGCCGAGCACATTTAGTGTGATGAACACCCGGTGTGAAGTTAATTACTATCCCCGTCACTCGCTGAGCAACGACCTGAAGAAGGGCTTAATCTCAGGGGCGGATCACCCTTTTCCCGGTGGAGGTCCGCAGACGTACAAGCACAGATCGAAAGGGAATCTCACGTGCACAAGGCTATCGTCGTCTTCGAGGTCGAGGGCGGTTCTGACAAGTACTTCGACGGTCACCGTCGCGACACCATGCCGATTGTCAACTCCATCAAGGACAAGGGCTGGCACTCCGAGGTGGTCTTCTTCCGCCCCGAGTGGTCCGACGACATCTTCAACTACGTTTCCGAAAGCTTCGACGGCTACATCTCCCGCGTCAACCCGGGCAACATCCCCGGCGGCGAGAAGGGCTACTTCGACCTGCTGACCCGCCTGTCCGAGGCTGGCCTGGTGGGCATGTCCACCCCGCAGGAGATGATCTCCTACGGCGCGAAGGACGCCCTGGTCAAGCTGAACAAGACTGACCTCGTCCCGGAGGACACCGCCGCTTACTACGACGTCGAGTCCTTCCACGAGACTTTCCCGACTTCCCTTTCTTACGGCGAGCGCGTGCTCAAGCAGAACCGCGGCTCCACCGGCTCCGGCATCTGGCGCGTCCGCCTTGCCGACGAATCCCTGGCAGAGTCTGTCGAGCCGGGCACTGCTCTGCCGCTGGACACCAAGCTCAAGTGCACCGAGGCTGTGGACAACCACACCGAGGAGCGCGAGCTGGGCGAGTTCATGGACTTCTGCGACCAGTACATCGTCGGCGACAACGGCATGCTCGTGGACATGCGCTTCATGCCGCGCATCACCGAGGGCGAAATCCGCATCCTCCTCGTCGGCCCGCACCCGGTCTTCGTCGTGCACAAGAAGCCGGCTGAGGGCGGCGACGCATTCTCCGCAACCCTGTTCTCCGGCGCAAAGTACACCTACCAGAAACCGGAGGAGTGGCAGGAGCTCGTCGACATGTTCGCCGAGGCCCGCCCGGTCATCGCAGAAAACCTCGGCGGCGACAACATCCCGCTGATCTGGACCGCCGACTTCATGCTCGCCGACGACGATGACACCGGCGAGGACACCTACGTCCTCGGCGAGATCAACTGCTCCTGCGTCGGCTTCACCTCCGAGCTGGACATGGGCATCCAGGAGATGGTCGCTGACGAGGCGATCAAGCGCGTCGAGGAAAAGAACGCTTAAGCGCTCGCTTATCGACGTGAAAAGGTTCCCCGCCCTTCCAGGCAGGGAACCTTTTCGTTGCTGGGGCCGGTGTGACGGCCGGGAGGATTACTCGCCGGCGATCAGCTGGGCGGCGCGCTCACCGATGATGTAGCAGGTGATGTTCGGGTTGACTGCCACGATCTGCGGCATCACGGACGCGTCGGCGACACGCAGGTTCCTTGTGCCCTTGACGCGCAGCTCAGGGTCGACCGGCGACATCGTGTCGTCGGCGGAGCCCATGCGCACCGTGCCCACCGGGTGGTAGACGGTGTTGTGGGTGCGGCGGATGTAGTCCGCGATCTCCTCGTCTGTCTGAGCCTCCGGGCCTGGGGACAGCTCGCGCTTGACGATGTCCTTCAGCGCCGGCTGGGCCGCGATCTTGCGGGCCAGCTTGATGCCCTCGACGGCGATGTGCATGTCGTAGCCCTCTTCATCCGTGAAGTAGCGCGGGTCGACCTTCGGCTTGTCGCGGTAGTCGTTGGAGCGCAGCTTCACCGTGCCGCGGGAGCGGGCGTGGCAGACGTTCGGCGTCAGCGCGAACGCTTCGTCGGCCTGCGGGTAACCCTGGCGTGCGGTGTGCATGTCAAATGGGGTGCACCCGTAGTGCATCATCAGGTCCGGTAGGTCGGTGTCGCCCTTGATCTGGGTGAAGATGCCGATCTCCCACCACTGGGTCGAGTCGCGCACCATCGGCACGTTGGACTCGAACTGGATGACAGCTTCCGGGTGGTCCTGGAGGTTCTCGCCGACACCAGGAGCGTCGACAAGCACATCGATGCCGAACTCTTCCAAGTGCTCACGCGGGCCGATGCCGGAGAGCATGAGCAGCTGCGGGGTGTTGATCGCGCCGGCGCTGACGATGATCTCCTTGTTCGCGGTGATCGTGGTCTTGCGGTTGAACACGTCGGCAAGGAGTTCGACACCGGTGGCGGTGTTGTCTCCGCTGTTGTCGTCGAAAAGAATCCGCGTGACCCAGGCGCGAGTGATGATGTCCAGGTTCTCCCGGTCCTCGTTCGGGTGCAGGTAGGAGACCGCGGAGGAGCCGCGGGTGTTGTCGGCGTGGGAGTTGATTTGGAAGAAGTTCGCGCCGTGGGTGACCGTCTCACCGGTGTTGAACGGCTTGCGCGGCAGCCCCGCCTCCTCGCAGGCATCGAGTACGGCAACCCCCACCGGGTCATTCTGCGGAACATCCATGAGCTGCACGGGGCCATCGTGGCCGTACTGCTCGCCGTCGCGGGAGTTGGTCTCCATCTTCTTGATCAGCGGCGTGATGTTCTCCGGGGTCCAGCCGTTGGCGCCCAGCTTTTCCCAAATGGCCATGTCCTCGGCCGGCGGGTGGAACGCGATGCAGGAGTTGTGGGAGGAGCAGCCGCCCAACACCTTCGCGCGGGCGTGGCGCATAAAGGAATTGCCGTTCTCCTGCTCCTCGATCGGGTAGTCCCAGTCCAGGCCGGATTCGAGCAGCTCCGGCCAGCGCTTCAGGCGCAGCACCTCGTCGTGCTCGCGGTCGTCGGGGCCGGCTTCGAGCAGTGCGACGGTGACATCCGGGTTCTCCGACAAGCGGGAGGCGACAGCCGCTCCGGAGGAGCCTCCGCCGATGACGATGTAGTCGTAGGATTCGCGTGCGTCAGACAGGTTCATAGGTGGGGTCTCCTTCTAGTTCTGCTTGTTGGGGAACCAGCCGGTCACAGCAGGTTCGGTGTTGTGATAGATGTGCTTTGCCTGCGTGTACTCCTCCAAGCCGGCGATACCGAGCTCGCGGCCGATGCCAGACATTTTGAACCCGCCCCACTCCGCCTGCGGGATGTAGGGGTGGTAGTCGTTGATCCAGATGGTGCCGTGCTGCAGGGCACGGGAAACGCGGTTGGCAACGCCCATGTCAGAGGTCCAGACTGCGCCGGCAAGACCGTAGTCGGTGTCGTTGGCAATCGCGACGGCCTCTTCTTCCGTGCTGAAGGTCTCTACGGTGATGACCGGGCCGAAGCCTTCCTCTTGCACGGCGGGGTTGTCGCTGGCGCACTGGTCCAAAACGGTGGGGGAGTAGAAGTAGCCGTTTTCGTGTTCTGGGCCGCCCCAGTCGCCGCCGCAGCGCAGCCGCGCCCCGGCATCGATGCCGCGCTGAACATAGTCGGTGACCTTGTCGCGGTGCTCCTTCGAAATCAGCGGGCCGGTTTCAGCACGCTCGTCGAAGGGGCCGCCCATGACGATGTCCTTCGCGCGCCCGACGAGGTCATCGACGAACTTTTCCGCGATGGACTCGTGGATCACGAGGCGCGTGCCCGCGGAGCACACCAGGCCGGAATCCATGAATCCGGCATTGAGTGCGTTATCCAGCGCTGCGTCGTAGTCGGCGTCGGCAAAGATGACGTTGGGGTTTTTCCCGCCGAGCTCTAAAGCGACCTTCTTCACGCCCTCTGCGGCTGTCTTGGCGATGATCCGGCCCGTCTCCAGCCCGCCCGTGAAAGACACCAAGTTGATTTCTGGGTGGGAGGAGAGCACGGAACCAACGTTGGCGCCGTCACCGGTGACAACGTTGGCCACACCCTTCGGCAGGCCGAGGTCATCGAGCACCTCCGTGATGAGCAGCGTCGTGTGCGGGGTCAGTTCCGACGGTTTGATCACGAAGGAGTTACCGGTTGCCAGGGCCGGAGCGATCTTCCACGCAGCCTGCAACAGCGGGAAGTTCCACGGGGTGATCATTCCGCACACTCCGATGGGCTCGTACACGACGCGGTCGATCACGGAGTCGTCTCCGGCATCGACCAACCTGCCGGGGTTGGAGTCCGCGATCTTGCCGAAGTAACGGAAGCAGCCGGCAATGTCGTCCATGTCGCCCTCGGCCTCCACGAGGCGCTTGCCCGTGTCGAGAGCCTCCGCCTTGGCGAAGTCCGCTTTGCGTCGTTCAATTTCCTCGGCCACCCGAATCAGGAAATCACCGCGTTCCGAAGCGGGCGTGTTACGCCATTCACCCTTGTCGAAGGCTGCGCGGGCAGCCTCAACTGCACGGTTGGCGTCGTCCGAGGTGCCTTCCGACACGACACCGACCTCGGAACCGTCGGCGGGGCAGATGATTGTGCGCGTCGCCCCGTTAGAAGCGGCCACCCATTGTCCGTCAATGAACAAAGTTGCAGTTTCCGGCATATGCCGTGTCCTTTCGATCCTTAATTTCTAGAGGGCTGTCTCTTGCGCTCTCTACTGTGGATACGTTCCCGAGGGTACAGATCCTTGCGTGTCCGCCTCCGGGGCCGATGCTCCGGCATCCTCCCACGTGGTCGGTGCAGCGACGGTGGTATCAGCGATGACGGTTCCGAAGTCGTCTCCGGCCATGTCCATGTAGAGACGGTGTTGGTCGTAGTAATTCAAGACATCAGAAATCAGCTGGTCTGAGGTGTATCCCATGACATTGTGGCCGCGGGTGCCGCGGGCGTCGAAGACCTCTACGCGGTAGAAGAAGTCTTGGTCGTCTTCCGCGCCGACGGCATAACCCGGCATCTCGTAGGCAACGGGGCATAGCTGGTATTTGAAATCGTCCTGCTCATCGAATTTGACGTTCAAGTCGATGAACGGAAGCTGATTTTCCTCATCTACCCCCTCAATGAAGGTCGCATCCAGGCCCATGTTGCGCATCTCCAGATAGACCTCACGCAGCGCGGGCTGGGCGGTGGAGCCAATGAAGTCCCTGGCTTGATCGCTTGTTGGCCACGATATGTGGCGGGCGAGCCGCTTCTTCCAGTATTTCGAGTCTTCCCCGGTGCCGGCAGGTGCCGCGGCCCGCGATGCCAGTGCACGCTCCTGGGATTCCATCGCCCACTTCTCCGCGCGCAGCACCTTCATCACGGACGCCATGAGCAGGTACATCACCACCGAAAAGGGCAGTCCGATAAGGACGGTGGCTGCTTGGAGGGTGTACACACCGTCGATAAGCAGCATCGCGAGAGTGAGCACACCGATGATGACAGCCCACACAATGCGCAGCCACGGAGCACCGTCAGAATCTCCTTTCGTCGCGTGCGAGGTCATGTTCGCCATCACCAACGAACCGGAGTCGGCCGACGTGATGTAGAACAGCAGCCCGACGATAACGGCGAGCCCGATGAGGAACGTGGCACCCGGGTATTGCTGCAGCAGGTTGTAGAAACCGGATTCTGGCACTTCCAGCGCCTCATTCAGGAAGTCGGTGTCGCCGTCACGGAAGAAACGCAGCGCGGAATTACCGAAGATAGAAATGACCAGCACAATGAACCCCGGCGGCACAAGCAGCACACCGAGAATGAACTCGCGTAGCGTGCGGCCGCGGGAGATGCGGGTGAGGAAGAGCCCGACAAACGGAGTCCAGGCGATCCACCAGGCCCAGAAGAACAGGGTCCAGTCCTGCAGCCACTGCCCGGCTGGGTATTCGCTCATGCCGGCGGTATAGCCGAAGGTTTCCAGCAGCATGCCGGGGAAGCGGGAGATCGAGTCGCCGACGTTTTGCACCAACTGCGTGAGCAATGTCGCCGTCTGCCCGGTGATGAGGATCCACGCCAGCATGCCCAGCGCTAAGTAGACGTTGAGTTCCGAGAGGAACCGGATGCCTTTGTCGACGCCAGACACCGAGGAGACGATGGAGATCGCCACAGAGACGACAATCAGTGCCGTCCACACAGTGATGTTGTTCGGAATGCCGAATAGCGACGACAAACCGTAGTTGAGGAAGACCACACCAATACCGAGAGAAGTCGCGATACCGAAGATCGTGCCGATCGTGGCGGTGACATCCACCGCGTCACCGGCAGCGCCCTTGACGCGCTTGCCGAACAGCGGCGCAATAGCCGAGCGCAGCGACAACGGCAGGTGGTAGCGGTAGGCTGCCAAACCCAACGCCACGCCCATGAGCGCGTACATTGACCACCCCGGCACGCCGTAGTGGAAGATCGTCCAGATCGGGGCCATGCGGGCGGCCTCGTCCGACATCGGGGCGACATCTGGGGGAGTGGCGAAGTTCGTCGCTGGGCCCGCGATGGCGAAGAACATCAAGTCCACGCCAATCCCGGCTGCGAAGAGCATCGAGGCCCACGTGAACAGGCTGTACTGCGGCCGTGAATGGTCAGGGCCCATGCGGATATCACCGAATCTGCTCAGTGCGACAACGAGCACGAACAGCACGATGAGACCGGCGGTGAGCACGTAGTACCACCCCAAGTTCGCTCCGATCCAGTCCATTGACCCGAAGATCACTTTTTCTGCCTGGCCCGGGAAGAACGCCGACCAGAGAACAAAACCGACAATGAGCACACCCGAGGTGATGAATACGGGCTTGTTCACCCGGGCAAAACCTTTTTCGTTCAATGCATCGTCGGTTTGCGATTCACCGGAAGAACCGGGATGCGAACCGCCGACACCATCTGAGAAAGAAGCGGTGGTGGTCACCGTGACTCCTTGAGAAAGTAGATCAAAATTTGCAAGAACCAGCTCCCTGTGACCGGGGGCCAGCTTTACTACACAGTAGTGACAGTCACCACACAGGGTCATGTGTTGCATCTTTTCCAGTGGCGCGGTGCACTCCACTCACCCCACTCCGGGCACCGTCACCCCCGCAGCGACCCGTGGAAATTTTGCAGAAGATAGTTAAACTACAGACGTTCAAGTAGCCACGAACCGAGAAGGACCTAGCAATGTCTACACCGAATAAGCCGAACTCAAACGAGCCCATCAACCCCAACGCCAACGAGTACGGATCATCCGGCTTCGACACCACCAAACCCGGTTCCCGCTCTGACAACACCGGCTCTGATTCGGCGCCTGGCTCTACGCCGTACTCCGGCTACGTCGAATCCTCCGTCCCGTCTTCGCGCAGGAAGCCTGGTGCCGCTGCCGGCACGTCCGATAGTTCCCACCCGGACACTACGGTGATCTCCACGAACCGCGAAGGTGCCGCCGGTTCTGCTTCGACAGGGGGTTACTCGTCGTCCCAGGGCTCTACGGCCTACAGCGCTGGTTCCGCGGGCGCAGGCAACACCAGCGGCACCACTGGTTCCGCGGGTGCTGCTGGCACCACCGGCTCCGCAGGTTCTGCAGGCGCCACCGGTTCGGCTGGCTCCATGGGTTCTGGCGTGCACGTCGGCACCTACCAGTACGGCCAGTCTGCTGAGCCCGCAGGCAATTGGGCCGGTACGAGCGCTTCTTCCAGCGCTCCGCAGTCCTACGGTAACCAGTACCCGTCGTCGTACGGCACGCCGGCAGGCCAGCCTGGGCAGCCGGGTCAACCGGCACAGTCGACGCAGACGAACCAGCCGGGCAACCAGTTCGGGCAGCAGCCGAGCAACTTCGGCCAGCCCCAGCAGGGCCAGCAGGCACAGTCCCAGGCGCAGTTCGGTGGCCAGTTCCTCAGCTCCGAGCAGGCCTACGAGATCCGCAGCTCCAACCAGGCCTACGGCGCTGACCAACCGTACGGTGCTAACCAGCCGTACGGCCAGCAGCAGCAGTTTGAACAGCAGCAGTTCGACCAAATGCAGCAGTTCGACAAGGTCCCGCAGGAGAAGGGCAAGGGCTTCTTCAGCTCGTTGTTCGACTTCAGCTTCCGCGAGTTCATCACGATCGACTTCGTGAAGATCATCTACATCGTGCTGTTGGCAGCCTCTGTCGTCGGCTGGGTTGTGGGCCTGATCGCGTCCTTCTCGGGCTTCCAGGCGGGCGCAGGCACCGGCATCATGTTCCTGTTCGGCTGGCTGATCTTCGGCACGCTGGCGACGCTGCTGCAGATCATCCTCATTCGCGTCGGCCTGGAGGCTCTCGTGTCGGTGGTCCGCATCGCTCAGAACACGACTGATCTGGTGGATGAGGAAAAGGGCGCCGAGGACGCTGTGAGCGTCGACAGCGCTGAAGACACCACCAAGTAAAGCAGGCTTACAGCAGCTTTTCGGCGGCCGCCGGATCCGCATCCGACAGCATCTGGCGGCACCGGTCGTACTCCGCGTTGTCGCCGATGGCCTGAGAGGTCAAGGCCAGCATTGCGATCGATTCGAGGACGCCGCGGTTGGGTTCGTGGGAGTAGGGCACCGGGCCCCAACCCTTCCACCCGTTGGCGCGCAGGCGGTCCAGCGAACGGTGGTAGCCGGTGCGCGCGTAGGCGTACGCCACGAGCACGTCACCGCCATCTAGTTCGCGGCGGGCGCGGGCGGCCCACACACTGGGGGAGTCGGGGTGGGTGAGGGCGGTGTCGTCGTTGAGCAAGTCTTTGCCTGCGGCGGGGTCGTCCGGTAGCTGCACGGGCGGCGGGGCCATCATGTCCTTGAATTCCATGGGGTCAATCCTGCCACTTCGGGCCGCGGCGGATGCGGATCGGGCCTTTCGCCGCGGCCATGTCGACTTCGCGGTCGCCCTGGGTGATGATCACCGTGCCCGCAGCGGCGAGTTCAGCCGCAGCCGCGCGCACGTCGTCCATCAGGTCGCGCCAGTCATCGCCGTGGTCGCGTGCGACATCGGACGGGCAGATTGAGGATTCCGGTTTGCGCGCCGCCAGCTTATCGACGATCTCTTCCCCCAACCCCACCTAGCGCCCCCGGGCAATGTCGAGCGCGCCGGTGATCATCGGCACCTGGAGCGGCAACCGTGCCAGGGCGACGGCCTGCATGGGCAGGGGCTTCTTCCGCCACAGGTAGGCCATGTAGAGGTTGGCGGGGAACATGGGTGCCATGTTCTTCCGGAAAAAGTCAGTGAGGGCCATGCCCGCGAGTCTAGCCCCACAACTCGGAGGCGTTGACCCCGAACGAGTAGAGCGCCTTGCGCAGCAGCGGCAGCGACAGGCCGATGACGCTGGTCTGGTCACCCTGAATCGAGTCGATGAACCAACCGCCCAGGGCTTCCAGGGTGAACGCACCGGCGCACTCGAGCGGTTCACCGGAGCGAGCGTAGGCCTCGATGTCGGCGTCGGAAACATCGCCGAAGCGGATCTTCGTGGACACCGCATCGGTGATCCACGTGCCGCTGTAACCGATGGCGTGGCCGGTGATCAGCTCGGCCGTTCGGCCGCGCTGGGCCTGCCAGCGGCGGATCGTCTCCTCGACGGTGTGCGGTTTGCCCTGCAGCTGGCCGTCCAGAAAGAGCATGGAATCGCAGCCGACCACGATGTCGTCCGGGTAGGCCGGTGCGACGGCCTCGGCTTTAGCGTGGGCGAGGGCGCACACGGAGTCGGCGGGGGAGGCGTCGATAAGCGAGGCGAGCAGGACATCTTCGTCGATGTGCGCAGGCTTGACCACGGGCTCAACGCCGGCGTTGCGCAAGATCATCAGCCGCGACGGCGACTGGGACGCTAAGACAAGACGCACTAGAACAGCGCGGTCGAGTTGAACGCCG
Organism: Corynebacterium genitalium ATCC 33030; assembly: GCF_000143825.1. Classification (NCBI taxonomy): domain Bacteria; kingdom Bacillati; phylum Actinomycetota; class Actinomycetes; order Mycobacteriales; family Corynebacteriaceae; genus Corynebacterium; species Corynebacterium genitalium. Next base: position 98,013 of record NZ_CM000961.1, on the reverse strand, counting down.
ACGGGTTGAACACCACCGGCCCGTGCACGCGGTTGGAGGGACGGCCCCACAGGTTGCGGTGGCCGCCGGCGGTGCGGGACTTCGCCTCCTGCTGCAGGTCGCTCAAGACCTGGGTCAAAGCGGCGAGTTCGGCCTCAGTCGGGTTGCCCTTGACCACGGTGAACTGTGGCTGCGATGAGGACTGTGACTGTGTCATGGTTAGCTTCCTTCCAGATCTCGCTACAGCGGAATGTTGCCGTGCTTCTTCGGGATGGCGTAGACCACCTTGCGCTCCAGCAGACGCAGAGCTTCGGTGACCTGGGTGCGGGTGTGGGAGGGTTCGATGACAGCGTCGACAAGCCCGCGCTCGGTGGCCACGTAGGGGGTGAGGTGGGCTGCGGCGTACTCGTCGGCGTCGACGCCGAGGTGCTCGGCGGCGGTTGTGGCGTCCGCAAGCGCGATCTGCGCGGTGGGCCACGCGAAGACCATGTCGGCGCCCAAGTCCTTCGAGCCCATGACCACGTACGACGGGCCGATAGCGCGGCGGGTGATCACGGTGATCTTGCCCACCTGGGCCTCCGCGTAGGCGAAGGCAAGCGCCGCACCGTACTTGGCGGAACCAAGGTGCTCTTCCTCCTCGGAGGGGAAGAAGCCAGGGGAGTCAACGAACTCGACGATGGGCAGGTTGAAGGAGTCGCAGACGCGGATGAACGCGGCCGCCTTCTTCGCGGCGGCGTGATCGAGGCAGCCGGCCAGCACGCTCGGCTGGTTGGCCACAATGCCCACGGCGCGGCCGGAGATGTGCGCGAAACCGACGACAACGTTGTCGGCGTAACCGCGGCCCAGCTCGACCAGGCCCTTGTCGGTGACGCGGGTGATGATCTCGCGGACGTCGTACGCCGCGGAATCATTGTCCGGGATGTAGGTGTCCAGGGAGCTGGTGTCCGGCTCGGCGGAGTTGTCGTTGATCGGGGAGGCGGCGCGGTTGTTCTCCGGCAGGAACGCGGCCAGCTCGCGCACGGTCTGGATGGCCTCCAAGTCGGATCCGGCGGTCAGGTGCGCCACGCCGGTGACCGTCTGGTGAATGTCGGCACCGCCGAGGGACTTCGCGGTGGCCACGCGGCGGGTCACCTTGGTCACTGCCGAAACGGAAGTCAGGTGCATCGTGGCGGACTCGACCATGACCACCAGGTCGCTCAGCGGCACGAGCAGCGCCGCCAGGGAAGCGACTTCGCCCGCCACTACAGAGATCTGCGGCACGACACCGGAGGCTTCTGTCGCCTTGCGCAGGATCCGCGCCGACATTGCGGCGGTGACCACGCCTTCCTGCAAGCGTGCGCCGGTGGAGTCATGAATCGCGATGACGGGCACACCAGTCTTGATGGCCAAGTCGTAGACCTTCAGGATCTTCTCGGCGTAGACCTCGCCGAGCTGCCCGTCGAAAATCGAGGCGTCGTGGGCGTAGACGGCGACGCGTCGGCCGTCGATAAGCCCATAGCCCGTGACCACACCGTCAGTGACGGGCTTGGTGCGGTCCATGCCGTGCTCCTCGACGCGGTGGCGCGCCAAGGCGTCCGTCTCCACAAACGTGTCGGGGTCAACCAGCGCTTCCACGCGCTGGCGGGCCGTGGAAATACCGGCTTCACCTGCGGTGCGCGCGGCTTCGCTGCCCATCGGCTCGCGAGCCTCCGCCAAACGGTTGCGCAGGTCCGCGATTTTGCCGGCGGTGGTGGTCATGTCGGGCTTCTTGTCGGTCATAACGCCTCATCCTACGGGGTCGGGTGCATCCATTCGCTTATCGACGCAACCTCCCCCACCGTTAACCACCCTTGTCCTGGGCCCTACTCGCCGTAGTGGCCGAGCATGTACTGGCTGCCGTTCCAGTACTGATTGAACGCCTCGACATCGCCACTGATCGGTGCAATGCGTCCGTTGTCGAATCCGAGCGTGACGTGGTTCTGCAGCTTCACGCTTCCAGTGAGGTCCTGCTGGCGCTCGCTCCAGGAAAAGTCGATGGTGTCGCCGTTGAGGGTCACGTTGGTGATCCCGCGGAAGGTACGCATGTCTCCATCGGGCTTACCGTCGATGTAGAACGCGATGCCATCCGACACAGCGGCGCCGGTGCCAGCGGGCCCGTCGACGCTGCCGCGGCCACCGTGGAAGATGATCCAGCTCACCGGCGCGCACGGGTCGTAGTGGTTATCGATGTCCTCGATCCAGTAGTTAAAGTCCGATCCGTCCGTCGAGGGCATGCGACCCGGAGCTGAGCGCGACGGGTACTGCTCGCGCGGGTCCTTCGGCAGCTGCGTGCACTTCTCGTTTTGTTTTTGCTTCTCCTTGGGCTTTTCGGTGACTGTCTCGATGACGGTGGCCGGGCCCTCGGCGTCACTATCGTCCTGCGCGTCAGGGGCGGCTGCTGTCGTCAGGGCGGGCTCCTCCGAATCGGGGAGCGTGGACTGCGAGCAGCCTGCAAGCGCGAAAGCGCAGGCGAACGCTGTCGTTGTAGCGGCAAGCATTGTGGTGAAGCGGGTGCGAAGAATAAGCGGCGAGGAAGACATGTCAGCAGATTACACCGCAGCGGCCCCGTGGACCTGCGGTTGAGGGTGACAGTCCACACTCGCTAAGCGTTGGCGGCGAGTAGCTCGCGCAGGCTCTTCCGTGCCCGGTGCACCCGCACCTTTGTTGCAGAGAGGGAGGAGTCTTGGTGCTCAGCGATCTCCGCGAGCGTGAATCCGGCGACCTCGGCGAGCACGAGCGCTTCGCGGGACTGGTCGGGGATGGCGGCCAGGGCCTTGGTCAACGAGTCATTGTCGGCGATGGATTCCTCGAACTCTGCGGCGACGTCTTCGATCTCTAACGGGCCTGCATCATCGTTGTCGCCGAGCGGGGAATCGATGGAGACTTCTGGGCGCCGCTTCCGAACTATCTCCAGCGACGCATTCGAGGCGATGCGGTACATCCACGTGCCAAAGCCCGACTTGCCCCGGAACTTCTCCAGGTTCTTCCATCCGAGGTACATCGCCGCCGCGAAGGCATCCTCGGCATCGTGGTGGTTCGCCGTGATGCGCAGGCACACGTTGAACAGCTTCACTTCATGCTGTTTCACCAGCTCAGCGAAGGCCGATTGGTCGCCGGCCTTGGCGTTAGCGATGAGCTGGGATTCGTGCATAACGGACAGGCTACTTTAGGGCAGCCCGGACTGTCCGCATAACCCTTGCAGATATGCCGGCGCGGGGGTTAGAAGTCCGGATCGACGTCGAGATCCTCGTAGTCGTCGAGGGACATGTCGTCCGTGTCGTCGGTGTCCGCTGCGCCATCGAAGCTCTCCGTTGGGTCGGCAGAGTCCGGCATCTCGGGGTCGGTTTCTGGCGCAGGGTCAGTGTCTGGCTCGGTGGTAGCTGGGGCGGTCTCGGCGTCGGCCGGGGCGTCGAGCGCGAGGTCATCGTCTTCGATGGTGTCGATCGCGTCGTCCTCGGCGGCGACATCGGGAACGAGGTCAGCCTCGTCCCACTCCGGCCACTCTTCGGTGGTGAACGCGGTGTTCAGGGAGCATTCGGTCAAGCCTTCTGGGATCGGTTCTGGTGTGATCATGGCGTTAGAGAAGGTCGTAGGTTTTGAACCAGTCAACGGCATCCTGGGGCGAAGCGAAGTCGAACGAGCTCATGACTACGCCGGTCTCAGTATCGGCATAGGTGACTGAAGCATCGTAGAGATTGTCAGAGTCGACTCCCACGGCGGCGGAACCGTCGGAGCTTTCCTCCATGATCCCCTCATCGGACTTGGAGTAGCGGCCCTGTTTGATCAAGGCGCGTTCGCGCTTCGCGGCCTCCTGGCTCACGGCGAGGTTCACGTAGGCGGAGGCGTAGCGGCCTACCTCACGGAAGTGCTCGACCCCCTCGCTATTCACGTTGATCTTGCACTGGATGCTCGACGCGGCGAGGATACCGGAACTGTTCATTGAGCAGTTCTGGACGGCGCCCTGGAGCTTCTCCGGTAGTGCTGCATAGATCTCTTCGCCGGTCTTCGGCTCTGCGGACTCAGTTTGGGTTGGTGCCGTGGATTCGCCGGCGGATTCAGCCGCGGTGCCTCCATCCTGCGCCTGGTTCTCAGCGGGGTCGTTACCACCGCGGGTCAGGGCGAAGGCACCGATGCCGCCGATGAGGAGAACCGAACCCAAGACTGCGCCGACAGCCAGGGCGGTGCGGTTCTTCTTGCGGGGCTCGGCCTGGCTAGGCTGGCCGGTCTGGCTCGGCTGGCCCGGCCGACTTGCAGGACCGGGCTGGCCGGCGTACGTCGGTGTGGTGGGCGCAGTCGAGGTATGCAGACCGGTGACAATCGGCGCGACGGCAGACAGCGCACCCTGGGCGACCACCATCTTCGGGTCGTCGAGGTTGGCCACCGGGCCGAGGCTCTTGATCTCCTCCTGAACCATCGGGACGCGGGATGACCCGCCGGTCATGTAGAGGGCTTTCAGGTCGCCGGGGGAGGTGACGCCAGCGTCGATAAGCGTCTGGCGCGTCAGGTCAGTCGCACGCTGAACAGGCTGACGGATGATGTCCTCGAACTCGTTGCGGGTCAGCGTCAACCGGACAGACTCGGACTCGCCGGGGACGGTGATCGTCGCGGTGGGGGATTCGGAGAGGACCTCCTTCGCGCGGCGGATGCTGTCTTCGACGGCGTGGCGGTCGGACAGGGGCGCGCGGCGGCGGAGGTACTCGATCTGGTCCGGGTGGTCGTCCTCGAGCTGGCGGTCGACCCAACGGCGAATCAGGGCATCGAAGCTCTTGCCGCCCAGAGAGTTGTCGCCGCGGGCGGCCACGATGTGGAAAGACCCGTCGTTTTGCGCCTCCAGCACAGCCACGTCGAGGGTGCCGCCGCCGAAGTCGAAGACGGCGATCTTGTCGCCCGGTTCCAACGGCTGGTTCGCCGAGTAGTACTGGGCGGCTGCCTTCGGCTCAGAAACCGTGCGGATGTTGGTGGCGTTGAGGCCGAGCTGCGTTGCAGCGTCGAGAAGCACCTTGATCTCTGCGTCCGTCCACGCCTCCGGGTGGGTGAGCACGAGCTCACCCGGGCGGTGGTCATTGTGCTCGCGGGACGCCCGGCGCACCACCGACTCCAACACGGCGGCAACCGGGGTGGAGGCAGGAATGTCGTAGCCGTTGATCTGGAAGATCTGCTGCGGGATGACGCGCTTCGGCGCGGCGAGGAAGCCGTCCGGGTTGCCCTCCGCTTTGTTCAGGGCCACGTCACCAGTCTCGACGTGTTCAGGGGTCTCAATGTACACCGACGACGGCATGGTCATCCTGTCGTGGGACAGGCTGACGGCTTCCACGCCACCGCGGGTCGGGTTCGTGTGCGCCGCCGCGGTGTTGGATGTGCCGAAGTCAATGGACAGAGTCCAGTCCTTGGACATGGGGGTCCTCCCTAGCAGTAGGTGGTCTTCATGGCTAACAGTAGTTAGATGCCGGGGCGGGGCGGGAGGTTACACCCCGCCCCGGAAAAACCGGAGGGTATCCGGCCTTTCCAAGGAAGGGGTTCTAAGACTCCGCTGCTGGGGTTTCAGCAGTCGTTTCAGAGAGGGTTTTCGCGGCGCTATCCGCATTGTTTTCGGCCGTGTTCTCTGCAGAGTTTTCTGCAGTTTTTTCTGCGGTGTTCCCCGCCGAGCTCTCTGCAGCGCCGTCCGCGTTGCCCTCTGCCTCAGCTACCGCAGCGCGCAGCATCAGGTACTGGGCGGCAACCATCTGGGACAGCTGGGTCTTCGGGTCGACCTTGTTTGCTCCTTCTTCCGGGTCGTTGCCAATGGTCGCTTCGGAGTTCGCCGAAGTGTTTTCGAACTTGGAGATGTGGGCGTAGTAGTTCTCATACTTCAGGTAGCAGTAGTGGAGCTTTCCGCTGCCCTCGTAGGTGGAGTAGCACTCGGTGCCGGGCACGCCCTGCGGCTCGTCGAATTTCTCCGGTTCGTCTTCGGAGTCCAGGGCACGGAAGGACGCCAGCATCATTTCCGCGTTCTGCGGGTTGGCCAGTCGGAAGAGAGTGGATTCACCGATCGCCATGGCCTCGATGTCGGCTTGGTCCAGCAGGCGGGAGACCTCACCGGTGGCCTTGAACATGCCGTTCATCGCGCGCTTGTTCATGTGGGCGGGGACAGGGCCGTTCATCTCCACGCCCTCTGGGGACATCACGACGTACTTCAGGATGTTGTCCGGGTCCATCGGCTGCAGTTTGTCGTGTTTGCCGAAGCCTTCTTCGGTCTTGTGGGTTTCAATGTCATCCATCATCGGAAGCTGCATGGTGAGGAACTTCGACATGTAGTCCACCGCCCACGTCAGGTCTTGGTTCTTTTCCTCTTCGGCCATATCCAGGTCCCGGTTGTCCATGGCGTTGGCGAAGATGACGAACTCGTTGTACGTGGTCACCATGTGGACTTGGTCGCCTTCTTCATCCTTCATGCCGGCGGCGCCGGGGTGGCCTGGAATGTCGATGTACTCCAACGGGTAGGTCGTGTCGTCTTCCCAGTTGATGCCGCCCTCTGCCAGGTAAGTGTCGCGAATTGCGTTGGCGAACCCTTCGGCAGAGGTCGGGTCGGTGAAGCGCCAGATGTAGTTTTCGGCGATCTGGTTGCCGTCCTCGTCGCTGGCGGGGTGAATGTAGCCGGAGATGTAGTTCTTCTCAAACGGCTTGGTCGCCTCGTTCACTGCGTCGGGGAAGACCAGGCTGATCCGGCCGAACGTGTTGTAGCGCACTGGCATGCGGCCTTGGGTGAACCGTTCTGGGTCGACCTCGTAGGGCAGCAGGGTTTGGTAGCCGATCTGGTTGCCCTCTGAGTAGGAAGTCATGTCAACCGGGGTTTCGGGCCATCCCGGGTGCGGTTCCTTGCGGTACTGGCCGGTGTCGTATTTCTCTTCTTCGGGGACCTCGGAGGTGGCCTGCTCTTCGGAGGCTTGCTGCTCTTCTGGCTGCTGGAACTGCTCCAGCACGGAGCAGCCGGTCAGCGCGCCGGCAGCGGCAACGGTGGTGAGGATCGCGGCGACGCGGGTGCTGATACGGGACACGGGGGAGGGGCCTTTCTTCATGAAGGTGCGATGCGGTCACAGTTTGGATGCGGGGAAAGCCTGCGAAGGTTACACCTTGGAGGGCGGTTTCGTTCTGAATTTTGCATAAGAGTCTGGCATATCTTTCCTCCGCGCGCGTGGAAAGGGGCTGTCCCTGCCCCGCCCGGCGATATCTCCGCCACAATGGGGGACGCATATACTTCCCTCTAGCTAACCCCCACACGTGAGAAAGCTTAAGAAGTGACCCAGCCGGATCAATCCACCGCAGCGCCTGCAGCCCAGCAGGAGGACGTGCACGCCAAGGCCAAGGGCTACATTGACCGTGTCTGCGAGGGGATCTTGGACAAGCGCGGACGGGCGAAGGTGTCGGTGCGGGTCAAGCAAGCGGCGTCGGCGGAGCTGCAAACGAATACGGTGATTCTCGCCGGCGAGGTCAACCGCGGCAAGAGTTCGTTGGCGAACGCGCTTGTGGGGTGGCAGGGAGTCTCACCGTCGAGCACGGACTTTACGACGGTCATTCCCATCGCCATCGGACCTGAAACCGAGGAAATCCCCGCCGGTAGTGCGGCCTTGATCTCGGCCGAGGGAACGGAGATTCATCCGCTGACCGAATTGCCCAGCCGCGTGGACCGCGCGTTGCAGTCCTTCGACGGATTCGTACCCACCCGTGCGCACATTGCTGTCGACGGTTCCAAGATGGGCGACACCATTGTCATTGACACTCCCGGCATCGGCGGCATCGGCTCTGCGGACTCAGCTGTGCAGGCGGACACGGAGAACTTCGCCAGTGTGGTCGTTGTGGTGGCAGATGCTTCTAGCCCGTTGACCAAGCCGGAGATGGACTTTCTCAAGCACGCCCACGAGGTCTCCGCGTCCGTGGTCGTGGCGGTGACCAAGACGGATAAGAACATGACGCGGTGGCGCGACATCGTCGCCGAGGACGAGAAGCTCATTGCCGCCCACGTCGGCGAGAACATTCCCGTCATCGGTGTGTCCTCGCTACTGCCGTTCGCAGAACTGGGCACTGACGACGACAATGTCGATGCCTTCGCCGGCTTGGCACGGCTGCGCAAGGAGATCGCGGACCGCTTCGCAAGCGCGGAGTCGCTGCCGGTGGCCAACGCGCTGCGGATCATGAACCGTGCGCTGGAAGACATCGAAGCGGAAATGGAGACGGAGCAGCGCGATCTCGAGCAGGCCGAGGATGTTCTGCCTGAACTGGAGGAGCAGAAGGCCAGCTTCGAAGAGCTGCGCCAGCAGGCCAAAGTGTGGGAACGCCACTTGAACCGCGACCTCCAGCTCATGCGCCAGTCTGCCGCGGACAAGTTGGATGAGGATCTCATGGAGATCCGCACGAAGTGGACGGATTTCATCGACAAGCACGGCATCCAGGTCCTGCGCAAGGATCCGCAGCACTTCACCCGTTTGATGGAAGAGGATTTCCAGCGTGCGGTGGTGGTGTCGGTCAGCCAGTTCGGTAATGATGTGGAGGCCTATCTGCACAAGATCTTCGGCAACTCCACCGTCCCAGACGAGATCATCGCGGAGATCCGCGAGCAGCTGCACATCGGGGAAATCCGTACGGCTGAAGTGAACCGCAACATGCGCGACACGTTCGACCCGATGATGCTCATGATGGGTTTCTCCGGCGGTTCCACCATTGGTGGTCTGCTCGGTGCGGCCCTGGTGCCCGGCGTGGGCATCATTGCGGGTGCCGCGTGGTTCGGCGTGACCTTCGGGTTCCGTGCCATCAAGTCGGGTAAATCCCAGCTGAAGAGTTGGCTCAATGAGTCCCGCAATTCGGCGGTGAAGCACACCAACAACATCTTGACGCAGTTCACACTGGTGGCTCAACCGCTGATCTCCGCCCGTTACACAGCCCAGTTGGAAGCGCAACTGGGTGACTTGAAGCAGCGCATCGCGCGTGCTCAAAAGACCATTAATCAGCGGCAGGAGACACGGAATCGGCGCCTGGAAGTGATCAAGAAGAACCGGTCGCGCGTGCGCAAGGCTCACGGTGATGCAGAGACCATGATCGATCAGCTCACGGCACGGAAAGCGGGGTAGTACATGTCCATTCTCGAATTGATTGCGAATGAGCTGCACCGCTTGGCGTCGCTGTCGCCGGAGATGGCCCACGCCTGCGGCCCGCTCATCGCGCGCGTGCAGACGCCGCCGCGCATCGTCATTGTCGGCCGCATCAAGGCCGGCAAGTCGACGCTGCTCAACGCGCTCGTCGGCGCGCCTGTCGCGGAGACCCGCGCGCTGGAGGCCACCAACGTGGTCACCGTGTTCCAAAACGGCATGCCGGATCGCGCCGTGGCCTACCTGCGCAGCGGCGAGCAGGTCCCCATCCCGATCCAGCGTGGGCGCGTGTCCCAGTTGCCGGTGCCGGCGGCGGAGATCGCGTTCATCGACCGCTGGTTGCCGTCGCAAGCGGTGAGCAGGTACACGCTCATCGATACCCCGGGTACAGCAACGCTGACAGCGGAAAATGAAGCCACAACGCGCGCCGCGCTTATCGACGGCTACGAGCAAACCCGTTCCGCCTCCGTCGACGCCGATGCTGCCGTGTTCCTGTTTGACTCTGCACCCCGCCGCGACGAGGTCGAGTTCATCCAGCAGCTCGGTTTCACACCCTTGAACACGCTGGGCGTGCTGTCGCGCGCGGACTCCTTCGGTGAGGGGGCCTTGGGCGACGAAGACCCGATCATGAAAGCCCACGAGCACGCTGCGCGCCTGTCCCAGCAGCTGGGCGGTTTCGTCTCCCGGGTCATGCCGGTTTCCGCCCTGTTGGCGCAAACAGTGGCGACGGGCGTGGTCAGTGAGTCCTTGACCCGTGAGATCGCCGCGGTGACATCGCAGTCGCGTTTGGAGCTTGTCTCCGCCCTCTACTCGAAAGGCAATAAGGGTTCCGGTGGACCCCGCAACATCGATGCCAGCTTCTCCGCCCACTCCCTTCAAGCGGCCCCGGACCCGAACCGGCACGCAGCGCACCGCATCGAGAACGTCGTCGACCTGATTGGTGAGTACGGCCTGTTCCGCGGCCACGAGGAAGCCGTCAAGGGCGGCGCGGCGTTCAATGACTGGCTGATCCGCGCCTCTGGCATCGGTGCGATCCGCGAGGCGCTGGAGCGCGACCTGTCCTGGTACGCCTACCTGCACCGCGCTGGTGAGATCCTCACTGACCTTGAGGGGCTGGTCTACCGCCACCCGGCCTTCACCGAGCCGATCCGACACACGCTGCACACCCTGCGCAACCACCCCGTTGCCATCCCGGCGAAGTTGTTGATCACGCTGAAGTCGCTGCTGGCAGCGCATGCTTCCGAGGAGTTCATCCACGAAGCCGCGCGGCTCGCCCATGCTGGTCCGCCGCCGACGCGCTTGGACCTGCCGCCGAACGCGAACCCGTGGACGGTTCTGGACCGCATCCGCGAGCGTCGTTCCCAAATGCAGATGCTCTCCTTCGGGCTGCTCGACCCTTCGGAGGAAGAAGCGATGGTCGTGTTTAACCAGGCCTACGACCAGATGGAGCGCGACACCCAGGCGCTGACCTAAGCGGAGCCTAGCGCTGCTTTTGTTGCATCGAAGCACTTAGCAAGGTTCGCCGCTACGGATTTTGTAGAGTTTCTCCTGAAGGTCTGGTGAACCCGCATCGATCAAGCGTTGGAACATTCCATCATTTCGTAAGCGCTTCCTTTCCTGCTCCGCTTCACGTCGCTGCTCTACCTCCCAGAACCTAGTAGCCTTGGTGAGCTGATTTGGAAAACAAGTAGAATCCTTCGTCGGAGAATTGGACCATACAACAGAATTATCGGTCGGATGCGAGAGCTTAAAAATCTCTCGTCCTAGATCTACTGACCAAGCGAACTGGGACTCCTCCGCGAAGTGGTAGTCCGTCAACCTCCCCAAAAGAGCGCAAGTCCAGTCAGCTAGCTGAACGGTGTTGTAAAGATGGCTCTCGGTCTGTAATGGAGTTTCGACGATGCTGCGATTCGACTTGTTACTGCGCGAGTAAATCGTGGCGCTCAGAGTGGCCACTGCGCGTTCACGGTTGTCAGTTTCCGTAGCATCCATAACTACGAGTATTAGCTCTTCCTCGTCTGAGGCAAGGGATCCGAGCCTGTTGATGGCTTGAATAAGACAATGGTTCTCCCTGTCCTGGGATTCCTCTCTTGTTTTACTCACTGGACCAACGGGTTTCTGCTGTCCGTAGAAGAAGAGATGTCCGCCCAACTTTCCCAGCTTCCGGTAGATACGGGAGAGCGCCGGGGCTAGTTCGTCCCCGTAGCGCTTAATGTTTCGCGTCGTGAGTAATGCAGAACCTTTCTTTTCCCACTGGTCTGACGGCACTCCGGATAGTTCGATCTCCACAGCGAGTAGCTGCTCTTTAACGTACTTGAAATAGCCACTCATCTCGCGAACGTTCTCAGCAGGCAAGATGTAACCTGCGTAACCGAAACACGGATGCGTGTTGTATTTCGCGTGGTCGTGAGAGATGTACGGACCTTGGTGTCCAAACTCGTCAATATAAGCGATAAGCATTCGTGAAGCCCCCAGCAGATAGCTCAGTGGCCGAGTCGCTCAAAGCGACCCGGCCACCGGAAATAGCGCGGTACGTGTGTTTCAACGCCGCCACTGTGGTCCCAACTTTAGATGGTGCTTTGCGCGATCGCAAGCGGGATAAGACGATGCTTCACATTTCAAACCTTGTTCTCAAGTCCAGCTGACACACCAAAACCCAGGAAAGCAAGGTCCATGTGGTGCGTCACTCTGTGCTAGTCGTTTCTGGCAGCGCATGCTTCCGAGGAGTTCATCCACGAAGCGGCACGGCTCGCCCATGCTGGGTTACCGCCGAACGCGAATCCCTGGCCGGTTCTGGACCGTATTCGCGAGCGCCGGTCCCTGATGCAGATGCTCTCCTTCGGCTTGCTCGAGCCGTTAAGTGATCACATGGTTCACCGATTGATAAATTGATAAAACCGGAGCGCTGAGCCTCACAGCCCTTGGATCAGGTCGCCGTATTCGTCCTGGCCGCGGTGACGGAACACGGCGACGGTGCGGCGACGCGGGGTAGTTGGTTCAAGGTGAAGAGCTTCATTGATGGCGGCAAGCGCTGATTCAGAGTTGCCGGCGAGAGCCGGATCGAGGCCCATCGAGTCCAGTAGGTGAGCCAGGTCTACCACTGCGTCATCTGCGGGAAATGCACGAGCGGGAGCGGGGAAAACCGCGAATTCCTCCGGAGCGAAGCGGAGCCACACCCGGTCGCCCACGGATACCTCGGCCTCGAGAAGGAAGCGGCGGATCGTGGATGTGTCGGACTGCTCCGCTGCGTTCACGCCCACGAACTGGTCACCCAGGCGGCTCGGCACAGCGACTTCACCGCCCGCCGGTACACCGTAGATACTGGCCACACCGAGCGGCAGGCTGAAGCCGGATCCTCCCAAGTGATCGTGGTTGACAGTGAGCAGCATGCACCACGCATCGTCGCGCCAGTAGAGGTCCGGGTCATCCTGCGGGTCAACCTCGGTCGTCTCACCCCGGCTGGTATCAGAATCGCCGGTGGCATCGGAGTGGTCGTGGAGCACGGAATCCGCCCCACCGGCATAGGCCTCCAGACCCCACTCGCGTAGCCCGTAGAGGTCAGATGCCACACGAATAATGCGCTCATCGACGTTCACGGCGTTGGTGATAAAGCGCTCATTGATGTCCATCGGCGTTGCCTGGGCGATCTCCGCGGTGCTCATCGGCTCTCCATTGAGCGACAGCACGCCCGCGGCGAAGTCTTGGTGGCTGGACGCGATGAGGACGTGCGCGTCGTCGGAAAGCACGACCAGCCCGTTGCGCTGCGACATCCATTCCGCGAGAAGATCGCGGTCGGTCCCTAAAGACTCGGCGGCTGCGCTGATAAGCGCCGCGTTATGCTCGTCGACAAGCTCTGCCAGCGCCGCGTCGACAGCGTTTGCGAAACCCGGCGCGGCGATCCACGTTTCGTCGGTGTCCCACAAGCCCCACATGCGGAAGTAGTGCTCGTACGTGCCAGTGAACGGCTCTGCATCCATTGCCAGAGCTGGAAGCTGCGCGTTCACCGAGGCGGTTGCTGACAGCGGCAGGAACCTCGCCGCGAGATGGTGTGCAACGTCAGTTGATAGGGCGGTGGTCCCCACGACGTCGTGTCTGATCTCCGCGTCGAGCTGCTGGATGCGCTTTTGCGAGATGTTGTAGAGTTCGCCCAGCTCTTCCAGTGTCGTGTCACCCATGTAGTGCATGGATATCATGGTCATCTTCATCGGATCGTCCGCGCACGCTGCGGCTAGTTCTTCGACGCACCGCGCGAACAGTCCCGCAATCGCGTCTCCCGCCATGCGCTTTTCGACGCCCGGTGCCAACCCCCTTACCCCACGCGGCAACTCCGTCCCCGTCAGCGTGAGCCAGCCAGCGAGAATATCCAGTTCCTTTCCGATTTCAGCCTCCGTCTCCGACTCTGTGGCGTCATCGGGGCCGGGGTCGGCGGACGCCAGCGGCTCGTCGGGTGCGTCTGCGGGTGATGCCGGCTGATCCTGCGGTTGTTCTGTCTCCATGCTGGCCAGCAACCGGGAAAAGTGCAGCTCGCTGACAATCGGGATGTTTAGTTCGCGGGCACGGCGGGCCTTGCGGCTCATGGTGTCCGGGTTCGCAGCAACGAGGAGCGCAGTATTCTGTCCTACCCCGCCGACCGTTAGGCCGTGGCTGAGTGCCCGGGTTCTCCACTCTTCGCGCGACACGTCCATGGAACCGGTGAATGCGATGCGGTCGTGTGGGATCAGCTCGACCCATTCCTCATCGTGATCGTTGTCCATCTGAGGCGTGGCGATGAGCTCATGGACCAAGGCCGGGTCAACGGCGAGTTGTTCGGCCAGCGTGCACAGTTCGGTTTTCTCGCGTTCGGTGATGACACCGTCGACCCAGGCTTTGCTGGCGATCTGGCGGATGAACTCCTCGTGGATCTTCGCGACATCCTCCTCGGTGAGTCCTGTGTCGTGGGCGAAACGGGCCAGGCCGTAGAACTCCGCCGGGGTGAGGTGCCGGTCGCCGAGGCAGACCCGCAACAGCTCGCTGTACTGGTCCGTGTCCGTGTCGCCGCCTGCGGGAAGCGATTGGATGAGACGCGCGAGCCAGTTCTCCTCATCGCCTAGCTCATTGGATTCGGCCGTCTCGGTGTGCTCGGTGTGCTCGGTGTGCTCGGCCGTTTCATCGGGCTTGGCGGTCCCGTTGAGCCCGTTGAGCTTGGTGGTTTCAGCGGTCTCCACAGGGGGCGTCGCAGTGAGATCTTTCCGGGTCACCAGAGCGGCGTTGGTGGGGGTCATGGCACCGGTGAAAAGCAGGGGAACGCCAATGAGTGTGCCGGAGAGCGTGCGCAAGAGTTCCGCTGTCGCTGCCGCGTTAGGTAGTGCGGCGTGTGGCTCGCTATTGGTCAGACCTGCTGCCTCGAGTGCGTCGGCGAGGCTACCGCAGCCCAGCTGCGCCGTGGCCAAGTCCTTCGTATCTACCCAGTGGGCCTCACCGACGTTCGTGGCAATGCCCACGCGACAAAACTCCTTCGAAAGGAACCGCTTCTCAAACGACGCGTTGTGCGCCACCCCGATCCTTCCCCTGATCACTTGAGCAAGTTCGGGCGCGACTTCTTCCCACGTCGGCGCGTTCTTCAAATGCGTTGCGGTGAGCTTGTGCACGTGGCAGGTGGCAATGTCCCGGTTCGGCTGCACCAATGTCTCCCACGTTCCCTGCTCCCGCAGCTGCTGGTCCAGCAGCACGACACCGACTTCGACGATGCGATCAGAACCACCAAAACCGGTTGTCACAACGTCGATGACAGCGAAGCCGGGGTGCGGGCTCATGGCAGAAAATTCTCCAGCAGGAAGGGGCTAGGACTCCCCCACGGTAGTTCACCCTCCAGTGGGGCGCACGGCGAAAGATCGGGCTGGAAGGGCTACTGCGGATATTCAACGGTGGTGTTCAGGAAGTACCCCTCAACTTCACCGGCGGCGTCCAGTGCCCGGCCTGTCTGGAACCGTTCAGGCAGTCTTTCTCACCGGCCCAGATGAAGATGACGATGACACCGGATAACGGTGCGGTCCGGACAGGTTTAAGTCCTTTTGTGTGCTCGGGAAAGATCCCCTAACCCGCTTATTCTGGCATCCACGAAACCGGCACGACGTTCTTCACCGTTGGCACCAGCGGGTGGACGCAAAACTGCGCTGCTCAGATGATGTAACCACCTGCCGGCTTTCAGCTTTCGTCGAGCGAGGAGGATCGGTCACGCCATTTTCTTTTGATAATCCAGAGATGGATCACGGCAAGTGCGGCGCCGCATGTAAGTGGCGTCGTAAAGAGCAGCGTCAACGCCAGTGCGATTCCCCACGTGCTGTCCTTCACTGACTCCGTTGACTGAAGAACAACCCAAAGTCCCACGGCAGCCGCGACCGTCGTCACGAGCGACGCAAGGAACAACACGGTGAATGCTCTGATCCACTGCTTACCCATTGCGGTCAAATTCTGCCTAGCGGAGTGCGGCGATGACGCAGCAGACTGGCGCGCTCCGCCACGCGGCAGCCACGTGCTCGGCGGGGGATCGTTCGGCCCAGGTTCCGGCTCAAACTGGTTCCAATAGCTCTCCGGCCTTCCGGTGGGGTGAGCCATGTCGCTGTCGCCTTCCTCTGGGGGCCGAAGTGGATATCAGTCAATATCACGGTACGCATAACGCGAGGCCACTGTGGTGTGTGACCTCGCGTTATGGTCTGAATTCTGTGCCGGAGTTTACCCGTATCGGGCCTCGAGAATCAAGGGTGTGAGCTGGGTAGGCTTTAGTTCCTCCGGCCAATCTGGCAGGGCCCCGCTCGGGGCCCAAGCGATGGCCCAGGAGGCGCGTTCTTCGGGGGAGTCGCCTCCGTGGCCGCCCTCGTCCACGTGACCGTGGTCCGTGGTAATCACCACGAGCCAGTCTTCACCGAAGGTGTCGTAGCGGAACTGAATGTCCTCCGTCAGGGTCTGGACATGCGCATCCACCCGTCGGATCGCGTCGGCGTACTCATCCGACACTGCGCCGTAGACGTGGCCGGCGTCGTCCACGTCGCAGCAGTATACGAACCCCATGTCGAATGCCGGCCCCCGCAGTGCTGCGTGGGCGTAGGCCACGCATTCAGCGTCGGTAGCAATGTAGCCATGGGTTTCTCCGTCGCGTGCGACGATGCGGTGCAGGCCCGCCTTCTGCTGATCGTCCCGCGGGTGGAGAATCGGTCCCAGCCCCGCCGGATCGATCAGCACCGGCCAACCAGCCGCCGCAAACGTGCGGGTGGTGGTGTCCCGGTGGAACGCCAAAGAGAGAACGTCGGGGTAGGCCCAATGGTGGCTTCCCACCATGGTGTTGTCCACAATCCCGTGCTCGGCGTGCGAGGCTCCCGTCAACAGGGAGGCCCACCCCGGCCCAGAGATGGTCGGCACTTCCATCGTGATGGTGGAGAAGCGGCCTTCCTCGGCCAGGCGGGGAAGAACGTTACCGACGCCGTCACGCTGGACGAGGTCCCACCGGGTCCCATCGAGACCAATGATCAAGATGGGCCGGTGCGCACCCGGGCCGACATCGTTCGTGCCCTGATGCTCGTTGCTTGGGATCAGCATGTGTGAACCTGCTCCTTACTCGTGCGGCTGACCTGCTTGGAGCGTCGGGTAGGTGCCCAGCGGACGCTTCGCGTACAGCTCCTGGGCGACGGTCAGCTCCTCCTCGGTTGGGGTGTCGATCACGGCCTCGGAACGGACTAAGTCCAGCTTCACTCGCTGGCCCGGGGCGATCTGGTCGGCCTTCGTGGTGGAGACGTCGACACGCACCTGGCCCGGGTAGTCGTCGTGGTCGAGCATCACGGCGGAGAAGATGCCACGGAGCTGAATGTCCTGGACGGTGAAACGGCCCTGCTCGTCGTGACGCAGCTCGAACTCCTCCGGGCGGAGAAGCGCGATCATGATGTCGCCGTCGGAGGCGGGCATGTCCTTGTTCACAATGTCCATCTCGACATCCATCACGTTGAGCCGGCCGTTGCGCACCACGCCGGGGATACGGTTGGTAATGCCGACGAAGGAAGAAATGAACGGGGACTCCGGGTGGCGGTAAATCTCGGCCGGGGTACCGATCTGGGCGATCACACCCTCATTCATGACACCGATGCGGTCCGCCATGACCAGAGCTTCCTCCTGGTCGTGGGTCACCATGAGGGTAGCGATGCCCTCTTGCAGCTGAATGCGGCGGATCTCGTCGCGCAGCTGCACACGGACCTTGGCGTCGAGGGCGGACAGCGGCTCGTCGAGAAGCAACACCTCCGGCTCCACCGCGAGAGCGCGAGCGAGCGCGACACGCTGCTGCTGACCACCCGACATCTGTCCCGGGTACTTCGCGGCGTGCTCATTCAGGCCGACGAGCTCAACGAGCTCTTCCGCGCGCTTACGGCGAGCTCCCGCATCAACGCCACGGATCTTCAGGCCGTATGCGACGTTCTCCACCGCATCCATGTGCGGGAACAGGGAGTACGCCTGGAACACGATGCCCAGGTTGCGCTTGCGGGTAGGTAGGCCCGACACCTCGCGGCCGTTGATGATGACCTCACCGGAATCTGCTTGCTCAAGACCGGCGAGGATCTTCAGCGAGGTGGACTTACCGCAACCGGAGGGGCCGAGGAGAGCGACCATCTCGCCCTCGCCGATGGACATGTTGAAGTTACGCAGGACGGTTTTTTCACCGTAGGACTTGACTAGATCCTTGAGGATCACAAAGGGCTCAGCCATGGCTACGAGGCCTTTCTATTCTTTTTGAGCGAGATGGTGGATGCCGCCGAGATCAAACTGAGCAGAATCCAGGTGAAGATCATGACGAAGAACGACAGGGCGGCGATACCGCGCGGGTTCGTCGAGGACACTTCGACCATGAACACGGGGAAGGTGTACTGCAGGAGCAGGGAGGCGATAGCGAACTCGCTGACCACCATTGCGATGCAGAGCAGCGACGCGGACAGCATGGCGACGCGCAGGTTGGGGATGACTACGCCGCTCAACGTCTGCCAGGTAGTCGCACCCAGCGACGACGACGCAGCGAACATCGTGCGCAGGTCCAAGGCCTTTACACCAGCGTCAATGGCGCGGTAACACAGCGGCAGCGCGTTGATCACGTACAGCGGAACGAGGATCCACATCGAGGTGAGCAGCCCCGGGGCGAACGGCCGGAAGAACACCGACACACCGTTGACCAGAGCCACGGCCGGGACCACGAGCGGGAGCACCGACAGGAACTCCGCCGCCTTTGCCATCTGCGGCGCCTTGAGGTTCAGGAAGATGATGGTGGGCACGAGAAGAATCAGCATGACCAGGGTGGTCACCACCGTCAACAGCAGCGTGTTGATCAGGGATTCGCCTGCGCGCGAGTGGTTGAAGGTTTCCGCCAGGGTGTCTGTGGTGAAGCCGACACCCGGGCGGGTGAAACCGAAGACGGCAGCCGCCAACCAGGGCAGCGCGAAGTAGATCGCAGCGACGATGAGGATCGCGGTCGAGGCTGCCGACGTCTTGTGCTGGTTGCGGCGGCGGACCTGCTTGTCGGACGCGGGGTCAATGGCTTCCTCGGCCGGAGCTGTCGTTACTGGTTGAGCCATTTTTCACTCCTTCTGGTGAAGTAGATGCGCAGAGCCATCGCCGCGATGATGATGAGCATCATCCAGGTGACCAGCGCAGCTGCAAGGCCCGGGTTGAGCAGCACGTTGCCGCTGATGAAGAAACCGATGAGGATCGGCACCAAGTTGAGCGAGCCGCCGGCCAGGGCGAACGCGGTGGCGTAGGCAGCGAATGCGTTAGCGAACAGCAGCAGCAGGGAACCCAGGATGGCGGGCCACAGAACGGGGATGACCACATCCTTGATGTATTGGCTGCGGGTGGCGCCGAGAGACGATGCAGCGTCGTACCACTCTTTGCGGATGCCCTGTATGGCCGGCAGCATCAGTGTGGCCATCAGCGGAATTTGGAAGTACAGGTACACCAGCGACACACCCCAGAAACCGGTCAACGAGAAGACGTCGCGGAAGCCGGGCCAGCCGTTGGCGATGGCAACGGTGAGCAAGCCTTCGGTGCCCAAAAGCGCGATGAACGCATACGCCAGACCCACACCACCGGACTGGGCGGCGAGAGCGGAGAAGCTGTTGATCAGACCGGAGAGCTTGCCCGGGCGCCTGTCGTGGGTCAGTGCCCACGCCAGCAGCACGCCGAAGAAGCCACCGACGACGGCGGTGAACAGGGACAGGTTGAAGGTGAGGACGAACGCACTGCGGTAGGTCGAACCCATTGCCTCGCCCATCGTCGCGAGCGTGAAGTTGCCTTGGGGATCTTGGAACGACTTTAGGGTGTTCGCCAGGATCGGCATGATCAGGAAGACAGCCAGAAAAAGGAAGTACGGGAGGGCACCGAGGGAAGCAGGGTTGAAACTGAACTTCCCTTTGGGTGTGCGCTCCCGCTTTTCCTTCTTCTTGCCGTTCTCGTCATGCCCCAGAGTAGATTGCGGTTCCACCGCGTCCTGGGAAGAAGAGACGGCGCTAGACATTAGTTACGGACCCTCTTTGCCCACTCGGTAGCGATGACTTCGTTGGCCTTGTCGCCCTGCTCAACGGACGGGACCTGCACCTTTTCCAGGACAGCCGGGTCCGGCAGCTTCTCCATAGCCTCATCGGAGAGTTTGCCTTCTTCTGCCAGCTTGGTGAAGCGGGACGGGATAGCGCCGCCGAGGGCGTACTGCTCTGCGCCCTCGTCGGAGTTGAGCCACTCAACCCACAGGCGTGCCGCGTTCGGGCGCTTCGGGTTGACGGAGATCGGCTGCGCGTAGAAGTTGCCGAAGACGCCGTCTTCCGGAACGACGCGCTCAAGGTCGACGCCGTCCTTCTCCAGCTGCTCGGTAGCGCCAACCCAGTTGTAGTTCCAGTCGAGGACGATCGCGGCCTCACCGGTGGTCAGAGCGGCAGCCGGGTCGGAAATGCTCACCAGGTTGCCGGACTTGGACAGCTCCTCAAAGAAAGCGACACCCGGCTCAATGTCGTCGAGGGAGCCGCCGTTAGCCAGCGAAGCAGCGAACACGCCGGCGATGGAGGATGCGCCCTGGCGCGGGTCGCCGGACAGAGCAATCTGACCCTTGTACTTCGGGTCGAGCAGGTCCTTGAAGGTCTTCGGGACGTCGTCGACCTTCTTGGTGTTCACACCGAACTCGATCACGCCGTAGTACGCGGACACCCACTTGCCTTCCGGGTCCTTGAAGTCGTCGGGGATCTCGTCGAAGGTGGACGGCTTGAACGGCTCCACCAGACCCTGGTCAATGGCTGGGTTGGTGAAGGAGTAGCCGATGTCCAGCACGTCAGGCTGGGAGTCCTGGCCTTTGAGGTTCTGGACGGCTTGGAGCTCCTCGGCGGAGGACGCGTCCGGGGAATCGACGGCGACCTTCACGTCGTACTTCGAGGTGAACTCGTTGAAGTGGCCTTCGTAGTTCGCCCAGGTCTTCGGGTAGGCGATGAGGCGGACTTCACCCTCCTCCTTGGCCAGCTGGGCGATCTCCTCAGGGGAGCCACCCACGTTTGCCGAGGCGCCGTCATCGCCCCCACCACCGCACGCCGCGAGGCCGAGAGTGGTGGCGACTGCGAAGCTGGCTGCTGCTACGCGTGCAGCCGCGGACTTCTTTGTAAAGAACATGTAGAGCCTTTCCATTAGGGCGAAGCTGGGCAGGAGTTTGCCCGCTTTCCGCTTAAAGGTTTCACAGGTTTCTTAATGATCAGTGGCAGCTTTGTGACAAATCGGCGAACAGGAGTTGATCATTATCTTGCGTTGGTTTCTGCGAAAACTGCTGGTCAAAAGGTTGCGTGTCGTCCAAACGGGCCGTGGCACAATCTATTGCATGGCCAATTTCTTCCTAGAACAGCTCAGGGATTGTGACGGGGTCTTGTTCGATTTCAACGGCACGCTGAGCGATGACGAGCCGGTTCTGGAAGCGGCATACGAAACGGCCCTGCAGAACGTGGGGCTCGACGGCTTACGTTCCAGTGAATATGAATCCTTGGTCGGCCTGTCCGATCCCGATATCGCCCGCCGGCTTTTGGCGGCGCGGTCCTCGGACGAATTCGATGCGCTAATCGGCCACCTGTCAGAGGCATATTCAGCGGCGGTGGCTGAGCGTCCGACGATTACGCGCGAATCGGCGCGCTTCGTCGCCGCGCTTATCGACGACGGCAAGCGCGTCGCCGTGGTCACCGGAACCTTCCGCGCACTGATGCAGAGCGGCTTAGCCCAAGCCGGGCTCGCTGCGGTAGGGGAGCGTAGCGTCGCAATCGAGGATGTGTCTCACGGCAAACCTGATCCCGAGGGGTTTCTGCTTGGTTCCGCGAACATTGGCGTGCCCACCGACAGGATCATCGGGTTCGAAGACTCCCGGGCCGGGGTGGAAGCGCTCACACGTGCTGGCATTCGTGCCGTCGGCATTGGTCCCCACCTGGTGGAAGCAGACGGGCTCATCGCGCGCTTCCCGACGATGGATGACGCGGCGCGAGCGTACCTGGGGCGGTAGCGGTCGATTGCCCTTACGCTCGGCGCGCGAGTGCGTGGAGTGGTTCGTGCAGTGTTGTGATCGAGTTGCAAAACGTGAAGCCGTCTTCGGGTGGCTGCGGTCAGCTATCGGCTGGAACCACCTGTTTGAAAGTGGTCTTCCGGAAGTAGCGTCGGTGCCCAGTTTGGCTCCTGCCTGTTTAATGGACCAAGCGACGCTCGGCTTGCCGGGATTGAACCGGGTCTCTCGACTTCCAGTGGAGGAATAACTTGCTGGGCTAGTTTATTCAGTAATCCTGCCGCCCACGGTATGCAGTGCACACGCCACAAAGGGGCGCACGTTCGATTGGAGTGTGAAATACAATGAGACTCTAGAATCGGACAAGCTGGCAGTGATGGCGCAGGAGTAGTTTTCGTTGTTCAATAACGTTTGGATTGAGTCGATTGCAATGAAAACCCAACGGGTTATTGAGCTTCAACCCGGCACTGTCGTAGCGCTAGTAGGTGCAAATAATTCCGGGAAATCACATTTTCTCAATCAAATTAGAGCCGAGCTGTACGGATCGGCAGTTGCTGGTGTATCGCCTGGCCAAGGTCTTATTGACAATGTGCTGGTTAGATGGCCCGACGAAAATCGCATAGACTTTCTGCGGCAGGTAGCCGAAATTGAGTTTCCTATGCGGAACGGGATCTACGATGTCAGTCTTGGTCCCGATTATTCGGCCCCTTCTGCGTATCTTTCAGATCAGACTATCGCTCAACTTTCAACCCAAGATTCAACTCTTGGGTATTTCATCGAGGCTTTTGTGCGCTACGATGACCCGCTTTCACGAATAAATGAAGCTAATCCGAAACCGTTAACCGAACAGGATTCGACACTTGTGCAATTGCGTAAGCAGGATGATTCTTTCGGTCTGGTTCGCAAGCACTTCGAGAGAATTTTCAACGAACCATTGGAATTCGGTGGAATTGAAGAAGGGTACGTTTCTCTCTTGATGGCAAAGCCAGAAGAAGAAATGCCTCGGATTCACGAACCTTTGAACGCCAAAGCTCTTCGATATCTGGAAGAGGCCCCCCGTCTGCACCAGCAAGGCTTAGGCATGAGAAACGTGTTCGGGCTACTTTCACGGCTCTTTACAGACTCTCGGCCGATTGTCTTGTTGGATGAACCGGAAGCTTTCTTGCATCCTCCCCAAGCGAAACGCTTGGGGGAGACCATTGCGGAGATATGTGCGTCACAGGGTAGGCAGGTTTTTTGCGCTACGCACGATAGAAGTTTCATGGCAGGGCTTGCCAGTGGCGGTCGGTCACATCTGCAAATTGAGCGGCTATTTAAGTATGAGGATGGCGGTCATTCTGAAGCGTTCACGTCCGAACCTGTCGACTCAGATTTCGTGGCTGAGGCTAAGAATGAGAGCAGAATACGTTTTACGACGATCCTTGACACACTTTTTTCGGGGGTGGCGGTGGTCGTGGAGAACGAGAAAGATGCATTCTTCTTCGATGAGATCTTGACCAGTCTGATCGAGAAAAGCGGCGGGGGCAAGGATTGGTTGTTATTGGACAACGTCACTTTCATTCCGGTGAGCGGAAACGGAAATTTTCCGTCGACAATCGCCTTGCTTCGTAAACTTAAGACACCTACATTAACCGTGGGGGATCTGGATCTGATTTCGAACGTAAAGCTGTTCAAGGGAGTCATTTCCTCCGTTTCCGCAAGCGGGCAAGCCGAACTAACCCAGCTTGTACTCGATATTCACGAACAGTTCCGTGCCCAACTTGAGGATTCAGGTAAAGGCAAGGTAAGCGACGATAAGCTCCGTCAAATCATCGCGAAAAAGGTATCAGTCCATAACGAGGATGAAGGAATTGCCGAGTCTGTTAGCCGGCTGCTGCAGTGCCTTAATAAGACCGGTTTAATCTTGATACCAAATGGGGAGCTTGAAGACTTGTATCCGCGTATACAAGGAAAAGAGGAATGGACTAGACGTGCTTTAAACGATGGTGCCGCAAACGACCCCGGCGTGATCGACTTTGCGAGGATTCTTTATGACGCAGTTAGCTCAGTCTTGTCTTCGCCGAATAGTGACACCTAATAAAGAAGGCAACTCAGACGATAAGGTTTATCGCTCATCTAGCGTCGATGGCTAGACCTCGGATAGCTCGAGCATAGGAGGCAGAGTTCTGGAATCGGCCTACGACTAGGCCTTTCAAAACCTTAACAACCTGCGGACGCCTGAGCACTCGTCGTTGGTTGGAAAATTTGCCCCGACATAGCCCGCCGTCTACTGAAAGCGTGGTTCTCTGGGGGACCCCTTGTGAGCGTCTGCGTTGGTGAAGTGTCCTGGGTTTAGTTCCGATCGTTTCTAGAGGAGGATTGGATCATGCCTAGGAAGTTCAGTGACGAGTTCAAGGACAAGGCGGTGCGGTTAGCCGAGGAGCTCGTTGAGCTTGAGGGGTGTTCGAAGTGGGCGGCGGCGGAGGAGATCGGCGAGAAGCTCGGCGTCTCGGCGCACACGCTCAACAACTGGTTGAAACCTGTCAAAGCGTCCCCCGACGTTCAGCGGAGCACTGGCGAGTCGGTCGACGACGAACTGAAGCGTCTGCGGCAGGAGAACAAAGAGCTGCGCAGGTCAAACGAGATCTTAAAGACCGCTTCAGCTTTTTTCGCAGCGGAACTCGACCGTCCCACCAGAAGATGATCGAATACATCGATGCGTATCGCGGTCGCTTCGGGGTCGAGGCCATCTGTCGCACATTGAAAGAGACAGAGTGTGGGTTTATCACCTCTCGTGGCTACCGAGCAGCGAAAACACGAGCCCCGTCGGCCAGGAGCTTGTCAGATGCGCTGCTTATCCCCGAATTGGTGAAAGTCTTCGAGGACAACTTCAGCGTGTACGGGGTACGCAAGATGTGGAAGGCCATGCAGCGCGCCGGCTGGGACATCGGTCGTGATCAGACGGCACGGTTGATGAAACTCGCCGGCATCCAAGGCCGCAGAAGGGGCCGCACTCCGATCACAACGCTTCGGGCTGATGTCCCGGATTGTCGTCCTGATCTGGTCAATCGTGACTTCACCGCGTCAGCGCCGCACCGGCTGTGGGTCGCTGACATCACCTACGTGCGTACCCTGTCGGGGTTTGCGTACACCGCGTTCATCACCGATGCGTACTCCCGCAAGATTGTCGGGGTTGCCACCAGGGCGAGCATGCGCACCGATGAGCTGCCTTTGGAGGCTTTTGAGCACGCTGTTTATCACGCAGGTGATCTCCGTGCTGAAGGACTTGTCCACCACAGCGATCGCGGCTCGCAGTACGTGTCCATTCGTTACAGTGAGGCACTTGCTCAAGCTGGGATCGATCCGTCCGTTGGCACCGTCGGCGATTCCTACGACAACGCGTTGGCGGAAACGGTCAACGGTCTCTACAAGACCGAGCTGATCTATCCCCACCGGCCGTGGGCGTCGGTTGGGGAAGTCGAGATCGCGACCCTTCGCTGGGTGTACTGGTGGAACAACCACCGCCTGCACGAGTCATTGGGATACATCACCCCACAAGAGATGGAAGACGCCTACTATCAACAATCACACGCCCACCCGTTGGGCGTTCAATAAGCGGAACGAAAACCAGGACGCTTCATGTCGGGCCCAACCTAGTGGATACACTGGGGCTGATTCCCCGGCACCCGACTATGCCGCGCGAGCGGGAAACTCACCCCGCCTAGCGGATGAGCTCAGGGTGATCGTCTTCATTGGGGTTGATGGGGCGGAAGTACCTGCTGCGTGGCCCTTCCAGCATTTTCTGGCCCTCCTTGAGCCCCGCCTTGTAAATGAGCATTGCCCCAGCTGCGGCAACGACGAAAGAAAACGCAATGTTCGGGGCGGCAAACACCATGAACGTGATGTACATGGTGGCCATGATCATTTGGAGTGACCATGCAAAGGGAGGTTTCTCCTCAGACGGTTGCTGAACCCCCGCAGACGGCTTCTTTTCCAACGCTGCTTGCTTCATTGCCGGCAGGGGAGCCCGTTCTTTCGGTTTCGGTGCCCACCGTCCCGGCTCGTCGAGCTGTGACGTGGCGGGTAGGCCCAGTTCTTCGTTGTGCCGCCTCTGCTCGGCGACAGCGGCCGCGACGACGAGTTCCACGAGCATGGTCTGACGGCGCGGGCCCACCCCTTCCAGGGTGAGCAGATCCCGCGCACTCCAGGCGAGCATGTCGGGGCTTTGCCGCTTCCATTCGTCGATGAACAGGTCGAGTCTGGTGCCGTTGCCCGTGATCTCCGTCGAGCGGGCGACGTAGCGCGACATGGCGAACAGCGGCTTGAACGGGTGCTTGGAAATCCAGGCCGAGGTCACGCGCGCCAGGTTGGCCGGGCCCGCCTGGTCCGGGAAGCTCTTCATCCACGGGAATAAATCGTTGAGCTGCGTCTCCGGACGCGAACGCACCTCGGGCCGCGGTATGGTCACCGGCTTAGAGATGACTTTGCGCTGATGGGAAACCGTCGGTGTCGGCCGCGGGCAAGGGTGGGTGAAGGGCTCCGGCGGGGTGCTGCGGGTGCTGTGGCGCGAGTCGTCGTGTGTTCCGGCTCTGTCGCGGAGCGGCCACGGAAGAACGCCGTAGGGTAGCCGGTGACCGATGCGTCGTGCTCTTCATGGAGGTGGCGCAAAAGGTTGGCGGTAGCGGAGGCGTCGGAAAGCGCGTCGAGCGTCTTCAACGCGGGGAGCTTTGCGACGTCGAGTGCCTCCTTGAGCTTCTTCACCCCCAAGTACCGCGATGAGAGTTGCATGGTGTCGATCCATGTGTCCGGCACGGTGTCGTCCATGCCCCAGCGCTCGAACTCGTAGCGCAGGTAGCGCTTCTCGTACGTCGCGTCGTGCGCGACGAGGGTGCGGCCGTGCAGGAGATGCTTGAAGTACCCGGCGAGGGCGGGGAAAGTCAGGCCCCTGTCAACGTCGTCTTCCTCAATGCCGTGAACGTCGGTGTTGAGGATCAGCCGGTGCGGGTTGACCAGCGCTTCCCAGGTGTCCTCGACCGACAGGTCCTTGTCGAGCAGCACCACGCCGATCTCCACAATGGCGTCGTTGTCACGCATGCCTGTCGTCTCGAAGTCGATGACCGCGTAACCGGTGTTCAGACTACGGCGAAGTGATCCCCCGTTTCTGGCGTGCACCGTCGACATAGTAGTTCACCCAGCTCGTCGGTGGCGGCGGGCCTAGAAATCCGGGCCGAACACGACAGCCAGACCGGTTACGTTACGGGGAGAGCTATGGTCGACACTGACGGTGCATCTGTACTCGCCGTGGACGGAGGTGCCATCGCTACTGGTGAAAACTACAGCTCCTTCTGACTCATAGAAGCGAGTTTCGTCGAGCCAGCTGTCTCCCGATACGAACTCAATGCCATCCGGATAGCTGATTTCGTCGGTGTCCTTACCCCATTCTGCAACGCGTTCCACGCACTCCTGCTCCGAGAGCTGGCGATCTTCTTGCAACGTGGAGAACCTTGCCCAGAGCACGACCGACTGGGGGATGGCAATCATCAGGAGCAACCAAAACCACCGACGTTTCCACACTGGTTTCCCCGGAGCCACGCTCTGCTGCTGGACAGGTGGATAGTGATTGGGCTCAACCGAGCTGTAAGGAAAAGCGTTGGCGTTAGGGTTCACAGGTGTCCTCCCATTTCTGCGTGATCAGTCTCGCACAATCGTGTTCGGACTTTCTTCCCTCGGGTGAAAATGAGTTAGCTGGGGAGGAGGCGGGGTTTAGGCGCAGGTACCAACGAGCTGGAAACGAACAGGCACGTCTTACGACTATGGAAGGTGGCGGGGTGCCCTTAGCTCACGGCACCATTTGGCCTCCGGATCTCCAGCCCTCAATTGATTCGGTCGTCACCGACTTCTAGCGGGGGTCATTCTCGCACCCAACCCCATCGCCATCGCGGTCGAGGTGGCCAGCGTAACCTGGCTGGCCTGCATAGATCGGGCCTCCGGTCGCATTCCAGACTGCGGTGCAATTCTCGTAATACGCGGACTGCGGTGGCGCCGGAGCAGGTTCTGGCGCGGGCGGTGGAATGAGTTGTATAGGTTGGTCATTCTGCTGCTGTTGCGGTGCAGTTTCCACAGGTTTTTGGCGGTCTCGCTCTTCGTTTTCACGGCGCTCTCGTTCTATCCGTTCTTCTTCGGATCGACGAGACTCTTCGGCAGCACTGGAGGAGGCAGAAGCGGCGCTAGACCTAGACTCGTCCGCCGCGGTGTCGGCCGTCGAGGTTGGTTGAGTAGTTGTGGGAGTTTCCGGCGTAGTGGATGGAGTTTCCGTGTTTGCCTCGGCTCCCTCCGGAAGTGGCATGATAATGACCGCCAGGACAAAGAGAACGACGCTTAACGAGGTCGTCAAGGGCCAGTGGCGCCTCTTTCGTTCCGGGACCTTGACATACGACATACCCTCAAGGACTAATCTGTCCTCTTCGGTGAGAAACTTGCTCAACTCCTCATTAGTGGTAACGGTGTCCTGAAACCGAGCTGCGGCCTTTCGGTCTTCGCTGACGCAATAGAACCACCAAGCGGAAGGAAGCAAGAATGCTAATCCAGAAAGAACGAGCGCTAAACCTTCCAGTAAAGAAGCGGCTCCAAAAAAGCCAACAACGATAGAGAGTATCCCCCAGATGAAAGCAGCTACAGCTAGCAATCGAGCCAGCTTGTTGGGTGGCTTGATCTCTTTCTTGTCGGCAACCTCGGGATGAAAAGTGGTGGACATTCCTGACTCCTAGTCCAGGGCCATTCTGATAGAAACTTGGCTGTTAGCTTCTCACATCATTCGAGTTATTTTCCGGAAACAGCTTGCAGAAATCATTTGGCGATAGACAGAACCTGAAAGGCTAGCGCCGAGTCTGTTTCGGAAAGGTTAAGCTCGTTCCAGTTGAAAGGGCGGAAATTAAGAGGAGAGCGGTGGAGAACGTCGAAGATCGGGTGCTTGGGCAGCTACGTGCTTTTTCCGAAGCTCGCAACTGGAGCCAATTCCACACTCCAGCGCATTTGGCATCCGGCATTGCCATTGAGACAGGAGAGTTGCTGGAATGCTTCCAATGGGGCAAGGAAGATCTGAACGAAGCTCGGCTGGAATTAGCTGATGTACTCACTTACGCATACCTGCTCGCGGATAAGCTGGGGGAATCGCCTGCGTCTCTCATCGCTGAGAAACTTGAGATCTCCGAGCAAAAGTACCCTGTGGAGAAAAGCTACGGGCGTTCGGATAAGTACGACCAACTGCACTAGCGGAGGCAACCATGCAATTAAAAGGTAACCAGAAAGCTGTGGTGAAATCCTTCCGCTACGACGTAGACAGTCTCGAAGATTTTATTGCGGAGGCTGGGCGGAGCGAAGAGATGCGGCAGCTCCTGCTCAAATACCCAACCGTGTACGTGATCTACCAAAACACCGCTGGCTCCTACCAAGTCTATGTCGGTGAGACGAACAACATTGCCCAGAGGACTAGAACCCACCTCGAATCCGATCCGGACAAGATCGATCTGACCGTTACAGAGTTAGACGCGGCGATCCGGCCTAAGGAGGAAAACGAACCCGAAGCCTTGAAACCGTCCAAGTGGAATGAGTTCCGGGACAGGGATTCTACAATCATCGTCATTGGTCACACGCTTTTCAACAAGTCACTCACCCTTGACATCGAAGACCGTTTGATGCTTTACCTCTCCAGCGTGGAAGGGGTGAAAGGGGCGGAAAGCGTTCAGCTGACCAACGCACGCCGGAACATTCAGACGGATTACTTCACGCGAGAGTACGTAGACGATACATTCCGCTCGATCTGGCGGAAGTTGAGAAAACACGACGATGTTTTGTTCCCATTGGAACGGCTGATTCAAGAGTCGGCCCTTTTCAAGGCGTCGCCGTTTCATCGCCTCAATGAACAGCAAGTAGACGCGAAGGTGAAGATTCTCGATGCCATCGACCATGCTCTGACACCAAACGAATTTGAACGCGAGAAAATGCGTTCGGAGTTCATCTTGGTTCAGGGCGGAGCCGGAACTGGTAAGACCGTTCTGCTCAGCAGTATCTTCTACGACCTTATTCAGGAACGGGCAGGAGCCACTGAACTGGGTGAGCAGCTGGACTTTAGCGCGTACCTGCTGGTTAACCATGATGAACAGGTAACGGTCTATGAACAGATAGCGGAAAAGTTGGGGATCCACGACCGCAAGCGGCCGCACGTGATGAAGCCGACGAGGTTCATCACTACGCACCAAAAGAACAACACCAGAGCGAACGTTGTGCTTATCGACGAAGCTCACCTTCTCTGGACTCAGGGAAAACAGTCGTACCGGGGTAAGCACATGCTGAAGGACATTCTTGAACTGGCAGATGTTGTCGTGGCTGTCTTCGATCCGCAGCAAGTACTTGCGGGTAACCAGTACTGGACGACCGAGCAATTGGAAGAACTCCGTGCCCGCGCGGGGGAGGAGAACACCATCAATCTGACTCAGCAGATGCGGATTGATTCAGCGGGGCCAGCGGAGGATTGGATCCGGGCAATTGTCGATGATGGCAAGGTGCGGCCTCTGCCCTTAAACGACCACTATGAGATCGACATCTTCGAATCTCCCGAAGAGCTTCACCGAGCAGTCAAGTCGAAAGCTGATCCGGGTAATGAGTCGGAAGTGCAAAAGGGGCTGAGCCGTTTGATCGCCACGTACGACTGGAAGTTCTCGTCCGGTAAAACGCGGCCAGAGAATAGCGACACGTGGGATGTCACGATCGGCGACTTCCGTTTGCCCTGGAACAACCAAGGGAACTACTCCCGTGCGGAAAAGGCAGTTTCATGGGCTGAACGTCAGACGACTGTGGATGAGGTGGGTTCGATCTTCACGGTCCAGGGTTTCGATCTGAACTATGCCGGAGTCATCCTCGGTCCATCAGTCAAATTCCGGAATGGTGAGATTGTCTTCGACTCCAGTGCGAGTAAGAATCCGAATGTCGTTAGCAAACGCACGATGATCGTCGACGACGAAGTCAAAAAGCTCGATGTCAGCGAAGAACTCCTGCGGAACCAGCTCAACGTCCTGTTGACTCGGGGTGTCCGCGGGATGGGGATTTACGCGGTCGATGCCGAACTTCGTGAGGCGCTGCTGCAAGCTCAGCATGGCCAATCTGATTTTACTGGTGACAGGGTTTAAGCCAACTCCGGCCAATTCGCCCCCAAACCCTCTACCCCAGAACCGATCAACAACCAGAATCCCCGGCTGAAAATCTCGCTGAGTCTTGGGGTCTGGTGCCACGTGGAAGAGGCCACCTCGGCGAACACGGAGCGGTTCGCCTTGGGGGAGCGGGCCAGGTGCTCATCCCGGACGAGAAAACCGGCGTTGGCGATCTGTGCGCCCGCGCTAATCCATCTGCAACACCGTGCGCAGTTCTGCGAAGGTCCCGGGGAGAACTTGGTGCGTGACTGTGCGGCCCTGCCGAGTTTTGGTCAGTAAGCCGGCGTCGGTGAGCTTCTTCAGGTGGTGGGAGACTGTGGGTTGGCTCAGGCCGGATTGCGCGGCAAGCTCGGAGACGCTGATGGGCCCGCAGCCGTCTTCGGCGAGTTGGGAGAGGAGACGCAGGCGGGCGGGGTCGGCGAGCACTTTGAAGAGCTGGGCGTACCGGTCGGCTTCTGCGTGGGTGAGCAACCCGGCGCTTAGGGAGCAGCAGGTGGATGCTGTCGGAGGGGTATTCGGGGCGGCCATGATTCCCACTATTTCATATTGACAGGCATCTATAACAGTCTTAATGTTTTATATTGATAGTCGTCGATACGAAAGGTGATCTATGTCTGAGCCGGTCGCGGCGCAGGAACCCGCCCGCATGTCATTCCTCGACCGATTCCTGCCGGTCTGGATCCTTCTTGCCATGGCGCTGGGGCTGGGGCTGGGCAACTGGTTCCCAGGTTTGAGTGGAGCCTTACAAAGCATGGAAGTCGGTGGAATATCGCTTCCGATCGCGCTGGGGCTGCTGGTGATGATGTACCCGCCGTTGGCCAAGGTGCGGTACGACAAGACGAAGGAGATCGCCACCGATAAACGGTTGATGGCGGTCTCCATCGTCCTCAACTGGGTCGTCGGCCCTGCGGTCATGTTCGCCCTCGCGTGGATCTTCCTGCCCGATGAGCCCGCACTTCGCACCGGTTTGATCATCGTGGGCCTTGCCCGCTGCATCGCCATGGTGCTCGTGTGGTCGGACCTGTCGTGCGCGGACCGTGAAGCCACCGCTGTGCTGGTGGCCATCAACTCGGTCTTCCAGGTGCTCATGTTCGGTGTGCTGGGGTGGTTCTACCTGCAGATCCTGCCCAACTGGCTGGGACTGTCCACCACGTCGGTGAACTTCTCCTTCTGGGCGATCGTGACCTCCGTCTTAGTCTTCTTGGGCATACCGCTGCTCGCAGGCGTTGTCTCCCGGATCATCGGTGAGAAGGCCAAGGGCCGGGACTGGTACGAAGAGACATTCCTCCCGGCGATCTCCCCGCTCGCGCTGATCGGTCTGCTGTACACCATCGTGCTGCTGTTCTCCCTGCAAGGAGACCAGATCATCGCCCGT
Organism: Corynebacterium genitalium ATCC 33030; assembly: GCF_000143825.1. NCBI lineage: Bacteria > Bacillati > Actinomycetota > Actinomycetes > Mycobacteriales > Corynebacteriaceae > Corynebacterium > Corynebacterium genitalium. The sequence continues at coordinate 65,817 of NZ_CM000961.1, read as the reverse complement.
CCTTGGACGGTGGCCCGAGTGGCGGTGCCGTTGCTGATCTACTTCGTGGGCATGTTCACGCTGGGCCTCATCGTGTCCAAGATCTCAGGGATGGGGTACGCGCAGTCCGCGTCAGTGGCGTTCACCGCGGCGGGCAATAACTTCGAGCTGGCTATCGCGGTGGCCATCGGAACATTCGGCGCCGAGTCAGCCGAGGCGCTCGCCGGTACGATCGGGCCACTCATTGAGATCCCGATCTTGGTGGGCCTGGTCTACGTCATGCGGGGCATCGGCCCGAAGCTCTTCCCCGGTGACCCGACCCTGCCTGAGCGGCAGTTGTCGCCCGAACGTGCATCAGCAGTGAGTTCACCGGCATAGAAAGGAAGCATGATGTCACCTACTCCAAAGATCCTGTTCGTCTGCGTCCGCAATGGCGGGAAATCCCAAATGGCTGCTGCTTTGGCGGAAAAGCACGCGGGGAAGCGGCTTGAAATCCACTCGGCCGGCACCGAACCCGGAACGTCGATCAACGCGGAATCTGCCGCCTCGCTGGAAGAGGTCGGCGCGGACATGTCCGACGGGCACCCGAAGGCGGTTGACCCGGAGATCCTCCGCACTGCAGACCGTGTTGTGGTCATCGGTGAGGAAGCGCAGCTGGACCTGCCCGATGATGCCCGCGGGACGATGGAGCGGTGGGTGACGGATGAGCCGTCGACACGCGGAATTGAGGGCATGGAGCGAATGCGGCTGGTCCGCGACGACATCGACGCGAAGGTGCGTGGGCTGATTGCTGACGTGCTCGGCGAGTGACGGAGCTGCCCGTCAGCGGTCCGCTATAGGTGGATGACTTCCACCCCGGACCATTTCTCCGCCAGGTATTCCGCCGCAACGAGTCGGTGGCATGTGGACGGGTCCGCCTCCGAGCACAGCAGCGCCGCACAGTCGAACGTCGCCTTGGTGGGCATCTTGCGGTCGTCGAATTGCTTGCGGAGCTTCTCGGCGAACTCGTCGAAAGGCAGACCCTCCTTGCGGTAGGCGTGCATGAGCTCCTCACTCGGGGCGAGCTCCAAGACGTGCTCGTAGTCGATGCCCACAATGACATCGAGGAACCACGCGAGGTCGTCCTGTTTGGTGAAGCCAGCGAGCTGGTTCGTGTTGTGCCGGCGGATGTCCACCACCCGCTTCACGCCGTTGTCGCGCAACAAGTCGAAGAACTCCTCGGCGCTCTTTTTCGAATAACCGACAGTGAACAGCTTCATGTCCGACATGGCGCCCAGTGTAAGTCCAGCGGCGGGGTTGCGGAGCGGGTGCAAAACCGCAGGAACTCCGCAGTGCGGAGTCGGCGGAGCGTCTATTGCCGTTGAACTTCCTGGGTGCGGTGGTGATGCTGCGCGCGTTACCTCGATGTCCCGATACTCTGGACCCCATGACAGTTCAGGACATTGCCCGCATTGAATCCGAGGTCGCCGAGTACTGGAGCGACGTGCGCCATGTGGAGACAGCATCCTCGACGAATACAGAGCTGCTGGCGTCGGGGGAGCCGGGCCACGTGCTCATCGCGGACCGGCAGACGGGCGGCAAGGGCCGGCTCGGCCGGGTATGGGAGGCGCCGGCGGGAGCGAGCCTGCTCATGTCGGTCGCGGTGGAACTGAAGCACGTCGAGGATGTCGGCCTCGCCAGCCTAGCTACCGGCCTGGCCGTGACGGATATCATACCGAACGCCCAGCTCAAGTGGCCCAACGATGTCCTACTGAACGGCAAGAAGTTCTGCGGCATCCTCGGAGAGATCGACGTAAACGGCGACAACACCATGCTGGTCATGGGCCTTGGCCTCAACATCGCGTGGCGTGCGGAGGATCTGCCCACGGACTGGTCCACGGCGCTCAACCTCGAAGGCATCACTATTGAGTGGGACTCATTTGTCATCGACCTGCTGCGCGCGCTCGGCGAGCGGCTCACCCAGTGGCAGAATCGCGACGCGGTGCTTCTAGGTGATTACAGGGCAGTCTCGGCCACCATCGGCCAACGCGTTCGCTTGTCGACGGCGCAGGGTGACGTGGAAGGGGTCGTCGACGACGTCGATAAGCATGGCGAAGTAGTCGTGGATGGGGTGAGCTACTCGACTGGCGACGTGACTCACCTGCGACCCGCCAACTAAACTCCCTGACGTGTCCAAGATCAAGCTCGGTAGGGGAGAAGTCGTCCTGGCGGACATGGCGCCGCCGATGACGACGCTGGTGTTCCCCTTCCTCGAGCTGATCGTCATCACCGCCCTGTCGTGGATGGCAATCGGATGGATGGACGTCAACAGGGTGGATGTAGCTTTCCGCAACGGTGCCGTGGCGGTGTGGGCGGTGCTCGCCCTGTGGCGGTTTGTGTTTCCGCTCGTGCGCTCGCGCCGGCAACGCTTCGTGGTGACTAACAAGCGTGTCCTCTACATCGGCCGCGGCCGGACCGAGTCGATCCCGTTGGCGCAGATCCGCGGTGCCCGGCGCTACCGCGGAGGAATGAGCATCGCTGTGTTCGGTTACGCGCAGCCGGTGTACTTCCCCGATGTGGGGCGCTCCAAGCGGGTGGAGGAGCTCATCCGCCGGCAGTTGCTCTAGCTGGAAGCTCTCCTTTTCCTTGGGTCGTCCCTCAAGATTCCGGGGATCGGGTCGTTGGAAGAGTAGTGCTCGAGCACGGCCGGATCAAGACAATTGAGAAGTTCAAAGATTTCCTTTCGCAATCTACCGCAGTCAATGTCAATTAGGGACTCTTGGTGGCCGATCCGGTTCCTAAGCAAGTTGATCCGGTGCATCAAGAAACTTGCTCGATCGGGATCAATCGGTCTGGGGCCCGCAGAAAGCGCCGGCTCAGTAATGGCCTCGTAGACCCTTGTGAGATCGTTGTATCGAGTCTCATCCGGAAAGAACTTGACTTCCCCGTCCGGCTGCGTTTCGGGGGAGCGGTAGAAGAAGTTTTCCTTCCACTGAGTCAGGGTCACCTGAGCAATCAGGTCATCCCGCGTAATTGGCTCCCCCATGCGGGGATGTTGCCCTCCAATTAGGCCTTCACCACTATCGCGTAGCTCCTTGGCTTTCGCTGCCTTGCCTTTAGCTGAGTTAGCAATGGACGCGCTCACTTTGGAAAGCGGCTCACGAACATTGTCCTTCGGCTCCTTGATCCACTGCTTATTGCTAGGGGGAGTGACTGAATCGCTCCAAGCATCAATTGCATCGCAAAGCTTGTTCCTTAAAACGACCTCGAAAAGCGAAATCAAACTCCACATCGCGGCAGATAGTCTCGAATCCCACTTGTACAAACTCAAAGCCCGATCAGCGTTGTTTCCCGTCTGAGCCAAATACTTCGCAGTGCGCTCTTCACTAAGCGCGCTCAGAACTAGCTTGCCGTGCTCACTGCCGTGCATCCGATTTCCCCTTCGAACCGATGCGTCTCTTGATTTTCCTCGACTACCGATCTATTATCTTATGTTGAGAGAGCACAGGGGCCGTATTGGCCCTTTGGATAGCTCCAGCCGAAGGGGTCACGTCCGAATACCGGTCCTAGAACCGAAGCATCGGAAGGGATCCCTTCACTTATTTCCGCTCCCACCGGCAGCTGCTTTAGCTTTTCACCTCAGTGTCGTGGATCTGCTGGTCCAGATCCTCCGGTGAGAGGTTGCCCGCGGCGAAGTCGGCCGTCAGCGGCAGGTGGAGTTCGATGTCCGTGGCGGGGCAGAGCTCAATCACGGCCTCATGAACGGTGTAGTCCAGCACGTGGCCGCCGGTGGTACGGTCCTCATCGATGAAGTGCACGTGGCAGCCCGGCACACCAATGCCCTTCGCGTAGCCGGGGGTGCGGAAGCCGCCGATGATGCCGCAGACGTTTTCAAACTTGATTTCTTTGTCGTCGGCAACGGCGTCCTGCATCGGCGGGTAGGGTTTCTCCTGCTTGGTCACCGTGCGGGTGGTCACGGTGTCGAAGCTGCCGGTAATGCGCACAGCGTGCAGGTAATTCCCGGACGGCTGCAGCTCGTCGATGAATGCGGATAGCTCGCTGCGGCGCATCCCCTTCGGTGCGTCGGCGACGATCTTCGGCACGAAGTTGGTCACTTGCCCGAACGGGCTCTTCTGATCCAGGTCGGCGATGGTGGCGGAGCCGTCGCCGCGCAGCTGGTAGCACGTGCCGTCCAGGATGATCATCTCCCCGTCGAGGGCGTCGAAGGTGCCCAGGCCGAAGTTGCCGCGAGACAGCATGTCGCCGATGGTGAGTTCACCGTCATAGATGCCGTCGAGAAGCGCGGACATGAGGGAGTTTTGGAAAATCGTGTGGCGGCCAATCGTGGTCATAGGCCCGATGGTAGCCATGCGAGGCGGTTGGGGACGAGGGGTGCCGGACTGCGCCATGGAACTGCGTAGGACCCATCCCGAACTGAGTCACCCCTGTCACATAGATGGCATTGTGTCCCGCGCGCCTAGTTGTGGCTGCTGTGGCGCATGGGACTGAGTTCGGGATGGGGCCTACGCCGCCCTGGATGGCATACCGAAAGCAGGTCCAGCGCTCGTCGGGCGGGCAGGCTCACTAGAGTGGACAAGCGTGAGTGACGCAGCGAACAGAGACCCCCAGGGAATGCCCATTCTCGCCGTGATCGGCGATGGCCAGCTTGCCCGGATGATGCACACCGAAGCTATTGAGCTGGGCCTGAAACCCCGGGTGCTCGCCAGCTCCGCCGACGCGTCCGCCGCGCAGGTTTTCGGCGACGTGGTCATCGGCGATTACACAGTGCTTGACGACGTCAAAAGAGTCTGCTCCGGCGCCGCCGCCGCTACCTTTGACCACGAGCATGTTCCTAATGAATTCTTGAATGAGCTCATTGCCTCCGGGGTGAGCGTGCAGCCGCAACCCCAGGCACTCATTTACGCCCAAGACAAGCTGGAACAGCGCCGCAAGATGGCAGAGATCGGGGCGCCAGTCCCGGAGTTCGCGGCCATTGAGAGCGTCGAGGATGCGGAGACCTTCTTCGACTCGGTCGAAGGCGCGATGTGCCTCAAGGCCACCCGCGGTGGGTACGACGGCCACGGTGTGTGGTTCCCGAAGTCGCGGGAGGGGGCGGGTGAGCTCGTCGATAAGCTTTTGGCAGACGGCACCCCGCTGTACGCGGAGCGCAAGATCGACTTTGACCGCGAACTCTCCGCGATGGTCGCGCGCACCCCGTCCGGCGAGATCCGGGCGTGGCCGGTCGTGGAATCCCGCCAACGCGACGGCATTTGTGTGGAAGCGATCGCGCCTGCGCCGAACATGGCGCCGGAGATGGCCACCTACTGCCAAGAGCTAGCGATGAACGTGGCCGAAGAGCTCGGCGTGACCGGCGTGCTGGCCGTGGAGCTGTTCGCCGACGGTGACGAGGTGATCGTCAACGAGCTGGCCATGCGTCCGCATAACACTGGCCACTGGACGCAGAACGGCTGCGTGACCAGCCAGTTCGAGCAGCACCTGCGCGCAGTGCTGGACTGGCCACTCGGTTCGGTGGAGATGACCGCGCCGTTCACCGTCATGGTGAACACTCTCGGCGGGGAGACCGAGCCAACCCAGCCGATGGAGGAGCGCGTTGCAGAAGTCATGCGCCGCTACCCGGAGGCGAAAGTGCACCTCTACGGCAAGGGCTACCGCCCGGGGCGCAAGATGGGGCACGTCAACGTCGCGGGCCACGACCTGGATACTGTGCTGGAGACGGCGAAGGCGGCCGCGGAGATCATCGTGAAGGGAACAGGAGCGTAGATGGAACCGCAAGTAGGCATCATCATGGGGTCCGACTCTGACTGGGACACTGTCGCCCCGGCGGCGGAGGTCCTCGCGGAGTTTGAAATCCCGTTCGAGGTGGGTGTCGTCTCCGCCCACCGCACCCCAGAGCGCATGCTCGCCTACGCCAAGGATGCGCACACCCGTGGCCTGCAGGTCATCATTGCCTGCGCGGGCGGGGCAGCGCACCTGCCGGGCATGGTGGCGGCCGCGACGCCGCTGCCGGTCATCGGCATCCCGCGCGCTCTGGCGGACCTGGACGGTCTCGACTCTTTGCTGTCTATCGTGCAGATGCCCGGTGGTGTGCCCGTGGCGACTGTCTCCATCGGTGGGGCGAAGAACGCCGGGCTGCTCGCCGCGCGCATCCTTGGTGCCACCGACCCAGCGGTGCAGCGCAAAATGGTCAACTACCAGGAGAACATGGCCAAGGACGTCGAGCGCAAAGACCAGGCCCTGCGCGAGCGTCTCCTCGGCGGTGAGTAACACCTCGGGCCGCGACCCGTTAGTCGTACTTGGCGCCCGCATTATCGACGGCCGCCCCTCCCGCATGCTCGAAGCTCGCCTCCGCACAGCTACCGAGTACGTCGCGTCCCACGGCCGGCGGCCCGTCGTCGTATCCGGTCATGGGGAAGCTGCCGTCATGGCTGCGTGGCTGGCCGACAACGGTGTCGATGCCCGCGACATCATCGAAGAGCCTTTCGCCACCTCCACCAATGAGAACCTGGAACAGTCGTGGGCTCTGTTCCCGGACGCGCGGCGGCTGATCGTGGTCACCAACGGGTTCCACGTCGCCCGGGTACGCGTGTGGGCGGCGCACCTCGAGGTGCCCGTGACAGTGGTGGCTGCGCCGACGCCGGGAAAGTCCCGGTTGAAGAACTACGCCCGCGAGATTGTGGCCACGCCGCACTCGGCGGCGCGGGTGGTGTGGCGCAAGTACGTGCGGCGCCGCTACGGGCGCTAGCCGGTTTCGGTTAGCTGAGCGTCTCCGTGACCTTCTCTGCCTCCATGATCTGCTCTACGCGCTCGGCGGACGCCACGCCTGCAATGACCACGACGGACCCGCCGGCAGCCAGCGGGCACATGATCCGGCGCTCGAATTCCGGGCCCGTGGTCCAGCCGGGGACCAGGTAGCGCTCGGGGCCGTCCTCTGGGAGAACCCAGCTGTTCAGATCGTAAGGGTTGTCATAGAACTGGTCGCCGTAGAACCGCACCGTCGGGCCGAAGTCGACCAGCCCCGGTGGGAGAGTGCCGCCGGATTCGACCACGCCCCGGCCGAATGGGTCGTTGGAGACCACGACGACATCCGGTACGCCGTCCCAATCCTTCGCCCGCTCAACGGTGGTGAACACGAGTCTCGGACCCGCAGAGGACTGGTGCTTCTCACGGTTGACGTCCACATACGGGCTCAAGCCCGCGTTGTATATGCCTACCGGGATGACTGCCGCCTGCCACGACACTGGCAGGTCCACGATGATGGTCGGGGATTCCCCGAAGGGATCGTGGGGGTCGAGGTCGAATTCGTCGATAAGCATGTTGGCAATCTTGTTGGCCCAGTTGTCCAACGTCATCGCCGAGAACTCCATGCGGGTGCCTGCGACCTCGTCGTAGACGGTCAGCCTGGGGCTGGCGGGGTCGGCGGAGAGGAGGGGTGTGAGCAAGCTCATGCGCCCCATAGTAAGGATTTTCTCGGCAGGGAGTGGCCGCGGTCACGGTTGGGGCGCGTAACCCCGGGGAGCTGGAATACTGCTCGGGGTTTTCCGGAATACTGCTCAGATGAACTCGCTGGTCACAAGGTTGCAAAAAATTGCATAAGGCCGAGCAGTATTCCAGCCGGCAGACACGGTTAGTTCACGCAGCGGGGGCCGGTGCCGCCGGCGTTGAACTCTGGGGCGACCTCGGCGGCTCCGAAGTCCTCACCGGGCGTACCCACGGTCTCTTCCTGGGAGACCTCGGTGGGAGCGGCGGCGGCAGAGTCGGAGGTCGGGCCGGTGTAATCGTCGTGGATGACCACGACGACAGAGCTTGCCTCCACAGTCTCATGTGCCACGATGGGCAGGCCACCGAGTGCTTCTGCCAGCTTGACCGCTGCCGGATCACTCGGGTTAGCGGCGAGGATCTGGGACTCGAAGTACAGGCCGGGGCTCGCGTTGCTGACGCTTTCGACCGTCATGCCCTGTTCCGACAGGTAGGCACCCACGCCGCTGGCCTGGCCGGTGATCTCCCCGGCGTTGAGGACCGTCGCTGTGTAGTTCTGCACGGTATCCGGCAGGGCAGCAGCGGCGCCTCCGGAAGCGTCCTTATCTGACTCTGCAGCACCGGCACCTGCACCGGCACCTGGATCGTCTGCACCTGGCTCCGTGACACCCTCCTCGCGCGCCAGCTCATCCATGAAGTTGTGCACCTGGCCGGTATCGACGGTGACGATGGACTCGCCGTAGTCACCCACACCGTTGACGGAGGTGACAGGGATGGTCACGAAATGCACGTTGCCGGCAGCCAGGTCGGACATCTGGGTGGCCATGGACATGATGTTCCAGCCGGTGTCCACCGTCACGGAGCGTTCCACGGCGGTGGACAGCTCGCGCAGTTTCGCCGGGTTCGACAGCGTGCCGGCGGAGATAGCCTTGTTCACCAGGGAGGCCATGAACACCTGCTGGCGCACAATGCGGTCCAAGTCGCCGCGGGGTAGGTCGTGGCGCTGGCGCACGAACGCCAGGGCCTGGGTGCCGTTGAGGGTGGAGCGGCCAGCGGGGAACCTCGCACCGGATAGCGGCTCGTCCACGGCGGCGTTCAGGCAGACGTCGACACCGCCGACAGCGTCCGTGAGCAGCACGAAACCGAGCAGGCCCACCTCGGCGTAGTGGTCGACTTCGACACCGGTCAGGTCCGCCACGGCGTTGATCAGTCCCTGCTGGCCAGCGCGCGCGACCTGTTCCTCCATGGGTTTGCCTTCGTCCATGCCGTCTGCGGTGAGCTCCTCGCGCTTGTCCAGCGCGTGAAGGCCGTAGACACCGTTGATCTTCGTGTTGCCGAAGGTGTCGTCGTGGACGTACGTGTCGCGGGGGATGGATACGGCGGTGGCGCGGGAGCCGTCATTGGGCACGCGCACGACCATGATGGTGTCGGTGTTGAGCTCGCCCTCGGCCTCACCGGCGTTGAGGCGGGCGAGTTCCTCGTCAGAGAGGGGGTTGCCCTGAGCGTCCGTGCGCGAGTCTGATCCGACCAGGAGAATGTCCACGGCACCGTCGGCACCGTCGAGGTCGTTGTTGCCCAGGTCCAGTTCGGAGGCGGACAGGCTGTTGCCCAGGCGGCCGATGGAGTAGTAGCCCATTCCGGCGATAACGAGCAGCACAACAGACAACGTGGCCAGCAGGCCCTTGACGGCCGGGTGCCCTGCTTGGGAGATGTCCCGTGCACGCGACGGAGCCGCCTGAATGTCGCGCACAGGCCTCAAGTGCTCACTCACGAATCGTCTCGCCCCTTGTCTCGAATTAGCTCAGAAGTATACGGTACGGGCCCGCCAAAACTCTTCCCGCGCGCGGTAAGCTGCCCCACTGTGACCAACCCCGAAACTCCGCTGGCAGTGATCACCGTGACCTACTCGCCGGGCAGGCATTTGCCGGCGCTAGTGGAATCGCTTGCCGAGGCAACCGTGTTTCCCACCCGCCTCATCTGCGCGGACAACGGTTCCACCGACGGGGTGCCGGAGGATGTCGCCTGCGCCAACGACAGCGTGGATTTCCTGCCCACAGGCGGCAACATCGGGTACGGCCCCGCGATCAACTTCGCAGCGCGTTCGCTTATCGACGCTAAAAACACCGGCCACATCAACCCCACCTACTTCCTCATCGTCAACCCCGACGTGGAGTTCCTGCCCGGTTCCATCGATGCGCTTATCGAGTGCGCACGGACGCACCCGGAAGCCGGGGCAGTAGGACCGAGGATTCAAGAGGCGGACGGGTCGGCGTATCCGTCGGCACGCGAAGTGCCCACGCTGGTCACCGGGATTGGCCATGCTGTGCTGTACCCGTTCTGGCCGGGCAATCCGTTCAGCCGCGCCTACAAGGCTGGGGAAGATATGGACACCCTGCGCCGCGCTGGATGGCTGTCCGGGTCATGCCTGCTGGTCCGCTGGGATGCGTTTGAGGCGCTCGGTGGCTTCGACGAGCGCTACTTCATGTACTTCGAAGACATTGACTTTGGCGAGCGCTTGACCCGCGCCGGGTGGACGAACCTGTTCTGCCCCGATGCCCTCATCACTCACGACCAGGGCCACGCCGCGAAGAAGTACTCCGCGGTGACCACGCCGGCGCACCACGACTCCGCCTACCGGTTCCAGGCTGACCGCCATCCGCACTGGTGGGAGGCTCCGCTGCGGCTGGTGCTGTGGTCAGGGCTGAAGGCGCGCGCCCTGCTCGCCCGTGCTGTGGGGTAGCTGGGAGCTTGCTCCTATGAAGTTGCAACCGATCCGTGACAGGTTAATGCGCGGTTTTCTTGATCGATCGGGTTAGGTTGAACGCATGGTTTCTACGATTGATCCTGCGCAGACGGACGCCGTTGTTCTTGTCGGCGGCCAAGGCACGCGCCTTCGCCCGCTCACAGTCTCCACGCCGAAGCCGATGCTTCCTACTGCTGGCTACCCGTTCCTGGCGCACCTTCTTGCGCGGATCCAGGCCGCTGGCATCAAGCACGTGGTCATGGGTACCTCATATAAGGCGGAGGTGTTTGAGAAGCACTTCGGTGACGGCTCCGACCTCGGCCTAGAGATCGAATACGTTGTGGAGGAGGAAGCCTTGGGCACCGGCGGCGCGATCCGCAACGTCGAGTCCCGGCTGCGGTATGACACCGCGATGATCTTCAACGGCGATGTCCTCTCCGGTGCTGACTTGGGCCAGATCCTGACCACCCACGCCGAGCGGGAGGCGGATGTCACCCTTCACCTCGTGCGCGTGCCGGACCCGAGCCAGTTCGGTTCCGTGCCCACTGATGCCGACGGCCGCGTCCAGGCCTTCCTGGAGAAGACTGAGGCGCCGCCGACCGACCAGATCAACGCCGGCTGCTACGTCTTCCAGCGCGACGTGATCCAGTCCATCCCGCAGGGCCGCGCAGTGTCCGTCGAGCGCGAGACCTTCCCCGGCCTGCTGAAGTCCGGCGCCCGCGTCTACGGCCACGTGGACACAACGTACTGGCGCGACATGGGTCGCCCGTCCGACTTTGTCCAGGGCTCGTCCGACCTTGTGCGCGGCATTGCTCCCTCGCCTCTCCTTGAGGGGCGCACGGGCGAATCGCTTGTCGACGATTCCGCCGGCGTTGCCGGTGGTGCCATCCTCGTCGGCGGAACCTTCGTCGGCCGCGGCTCTACCATCGGCGCGGGCTGCCGTCTAGACGACTGCGTGATTTTCGACGGAGTGACCGTCGAGCCAGGCGCCATGATTCGCGATTCCATCATCGCCTCCGGCGCGCGCATCGGTGCGAACGCGCGCATCCAGGACTGCGTGATCGGCGATGGCGTGCAGATCGGCGCACGGTGTGAACTGCAGGGAGGCATGCGCATCTGGCCGGGCGTGAACATTCCGGACTTGGGTGTGCGCTTCTCCCCGGACGCGTAGCGGCACGCCAAATTAGTAGCGGAATAGTTGCTAACTCCTATTTCGGCTACTACATATAGTACCCCCAGGGTTTACCCCCGGAAAAAGCCCCGTGTTACTGGTGTGACTGGTGTGGTGCCTTACGCGGAAAATGAACAGCTTTCTCTGAGGAAACCCTCTTATTCGGCTGAGAAGAGTCAATCTCAGTTGACGCTATTTGGTGACCGCCGTTTTAATCGCATTAGTGTAATTCCACACGGAAAGCACGGAACCCACGAACTTCCAGTCGGCGACTCCAGACGGTGTCTCCAACGGTGCGATCGAAACTAATCAGAAAGGGGATGGCGTGGAAGACATGGTTGACAACGCCATTCTTCGCGGTGCGGCCGCGGGCGGAATGACCCTCGACGAACTGTTCGGCACCGTCGAGCAGGAATGGCAAGACCAGGCGCTGTGCGCCCAGACGGACCCGGAAGCATTCTTCCCCGAGAAGGGCGGCTCCACCCGCGAGGCTAAGCGCATCTGCCAGGCCTGCGCGGTGCGTGATGAGTGCCTCGAGTATGCGCTCGAGCACGATGAGCGCTTCGGTATCTGGGGCGGCCTCTCCGACCGTGAGCGTCGCCGCCTCCGCCGCCAGATCGGCTAGCTACCACTGGAAGTCCGGGTCAATATCCCGCGGATCCAGGTTGAGGTAGTTGGCCACCAAGGCGGTCAAAACAGTAGTCAACAGCTCGGCACGTTCCCGGGCTGTTTTTGCTCTGCGCTCAATGGGTGCGCGGAACACCACGAAACGCGCGCGGGTCGGATTGCCGTAGCGGTCCACGCCAGCTTGCAGGACGCGGCCGAGGGGGACCGGGCCGTCCGCGAAGATCTCATCCGGCAGAACTGCCGAAGCGCTCGCGTGCGCAGCATCCCGGCGCATCCGCATGCGCGGGATTGTGTCTACAGCCAGGTCCACGCCGGACAGCTGCGTAGAGTACGCGTTCTGCAACGGCGCGTAGGCCTCTAAGACGAGCTGGTCGAACGCCATTGAACGGGTCCGGTACCGGGGTACCGCCACCGGCAGCATAGGCCCGCGGACTCCGCGGCCGTGCCGGTCCCGGCGCGGTGGCAGCCACGACGGGTCAGGTGGCGGGCCGGCTTGTGCGTCGTTGCGCTCGCCCCGCGGATCGCGCTCGTGGTCAGGGCCTGTCACGGTGGAGGACATGCCTTCAATCTAAGCCAGCCGGTCACGGGGGAGGATGGGGGCACGCCGCGTGGCGAGGGGCAAAAATCTGTCAGGCGCGCTTACACTAGTGAGCCGTGAGTACCTTTCGTCGTTGCTGCCGCCCGGGGTGCGGCCGGCCTGCCATCGCCACGCTGGTGTACGCGTACTCCGAGAAGACGGCCATTGTCAGTCCGTTGTCACCCAGCCCGGACCCGCACGCGTGGGATTTATGCCAGCGACACTCGGAGCACATCACAGCGCCGGTGGGGTGGGACATGGTGCGCATCGACAACATTGAGCTGTCTGATGAAGAAGAGCTCACCGCGCTGGCCCAAGCTGTGTCTGAGGCAGGGCGTGTGACCACTGGCCTGGTGGATACTACCCGTGACCCGATCGAGTTCGACGGCCGCGACTTCACCAACCCGCAGACCTCCAACCACCCCGTCTACCGCACCAAGCGCATCGGGGAGCACCTCGAGGAACACAGGGCTGCCCGCCGTGCGCACTTGAGCATTGTGCCGGATCCGGAGGCGGAGGCTGCCGCCGAAGAGGGGAATTAGCGGCAGGCGTTGACCGCAGCCCGGACGCGGTGGACTATGTAACTACGTAACTACAAGGAGGGTGCGGTGACGACGATTTCTTCGCGCGATTTCAACCATGATGTTGGCGCCGCTAAGCGCGCCGCTCTCGACGGTCCTGTTGTCATCACCGAGCGGGGAAAACCTTCGCATGTCCTGCTCTCGATAGAGGCATACCGGAAACTGCAGGGGGATGGATCGAGCTTTGTAAGAAAGCTACGCATGAGCGATCCAGTCGACGCTGAGTTTGAAAGGGTAGATCTAGAGTTCAGGGTTCCGGAATTCTGATGTATCTCCTCGACACAAACATTCTCAGTGAGTTTCAACGGTCCCGCCCCCATGAAGGGGTGCTGAGTTGGGTCGAGTCTGTGGACCCTTTCAAACTCAACATTTCTGTTCTCACCGTGCTCGAGATCGAAGTGGGTATCTTGCGGCTATCGCGTCGAGATGAGGTCCAGGCCATGCGACTGCGTAACTGGCTGGATGAAGCCGTGTTGGATGGATTCGAGGGCCGTACTCTACCGATTACGCTGGAGATCTCCCGTCGAGCAGCGCAAACGCACGTGCCTAATCCAAAGCCAGCGATAGATGCCTTGCTGGGTGCCACCGCCTCAGTGCACGGGCTCACGGTGGTGACGCGCAATGTCAAGGACTTTGCAGAGCTCGGTGTGCCTGTATTCAATCCCTGGCGCGCACCCGAGCGCTGACACCGGTCTAGGATCGTAAGGCATGAGCGAACCACTTAAGCGCAGCCGCGAGGCTGTCACGCAAGCAGTGAAGGCCTACGACATCCGCGGTCTGGTCGAGCCCGCCGATAAGGCCACTGTTGGCCGCGACTTCGTCTTCGATGCCGGCGCCGCCTTCGCGTCCATCCTGCGCGAAGAAGGGGAGAAGACCGTCGCCGTCGGCCACGACATGCGCCCGTCCTCTCCGGAGCTCGCCGCCGCGTTCGCTGACGGCGTGACCAGCCAGGGCCTCGACGTCGTCGCGCTCGGACTGACCTCCACAGACCAGCTCTACTTCGCAGCCGGCACGCTCGGCTGCGCAGGCGCAATGTTCACCGCCTCGCACAACCCCGCCCAGTACAACGGCATCAAACTCTGCCGCGCGGGCGCGACACCGGTCAGCCAGGAGAGCGGTTTGGCGGAGATCACTCAGATGCTTATAAACGGCGCTCCCGCCTTCGACGGGCCCACCGGCACCGTCAAGGAAGACGACATCCTCGACGACTACGCCTCCTTCCTGCGCGAACTGGTGCCGCTTCCCGAAGATCGGAAGCTCGTCATCGCGGTCGACGCCGCCAACGGCATGGCCGGACACACCGTGCCCGCGGTGCTTGGGGACCAAGATGTTCGCCCCCTCTACTTCGAACTGGACGGCACCTTCCCCAACCATGAGGCCAACCCCTTGGAGCCGGAGAATTTGCGGGATCTGCAGGGGTTCGTCGTCAAGCAGGGCGCAGATATCGGCCTTGCCTTTGATGGTGACGCTGACCGCTGCTTTGTCGTCGATGAAAAGGGCGACCCGGTGAGCCCGTCTGCGATCACCGCACTGGTGGCAGAGCGCACGCTGGAGGACAATCCCGGCGCGACGATCATCTACAACGCGATCACCTCGCAGGCCGTGCCCGAGCTGATCGACGCGAAGGGCGGCCAGGGTGTGCGCACGCGTGTGGGCCACTCCTACATCAAGGCGCAGATGGCGGAGAAGGGCGCGCTGTTCGGCGGCGAGCACTCGGCGCACTACTACTTCGCCGACTTCTTCAACGCGGACTCGGGCATGGTGGCCGCCCTGCACGTGCTGGCGGCCCTGGCGGAGCACGACAAGCCGTTGAGCGAGCTGATGGCGCAGTACAACCGCTACGCCGCTTCCGGCGAGATCAACTCCGAGGTCGCCGACCAGCAGGCCAAAATGGACGCCGTCGTCGACGTGTTCGCCGACCGGACGGAATCGGTGGACACCCTCGACGGTGTGACCGTCTCTTTGGCGGGGTCGAAGACGTGGTTCAACGTCCGCGCGTCCAACACCGAACCGCTGCTGCGGTTGAACGTCGAAGCCGAAACGCAGGCTGAGGTCGACGCTGTGGTCGACGAAGTGCTGGGAATCATCCGGTCATGACCGACCCCTCCAACCGCTACTTCGAGGGCGCAGCGCACTACGACCGGGAAACCGTGCGGTTCTTCGACGTCGCCCATGAAGGTGCGCAGCTGCGCGCCGTGGCCGAGGCTGCGGGGCGGTTGGAGCACCTTGCCGGGGTGAACCCGCGCAGTGTGGTGGTGCTGGCCACCGACCAGATCGCGGCTGTAGCGGCGCGGTGTGCTCTCGCTCTGGCGGGGCAGGATAGTGAGGCTGGGGCCGGTGCTGGCCTGCGCTGGCCTGTTGTGGTGGCTGACGAGTTGCCGGGCTATGTTGGCCCGCTCGATGTCGTCGTGGTCGTCGGCGACGCGCCCGATGCACAGGCCGTGACCCGCGCCATGGCCACCGCGGCAGGCCGTGGTGCTGAGACCGTTTTGGCCGGGCCGCAGACGGGGCCCGTTGTCGAGGACGCGCCTGATTCCACCGTGGTCCTCCCCGCCCCGCCGACCACGCTCGGGGCGTCGCCGCTGCGCACCATCGCGGCTGTAACAGCTGTGCTGCAGACGCTGGAGGGGGCATTGCCGCATGAGGTGGCTGAACTCTCCGCAGCAGCCGACGACGTCGATGAGGAACTGCGCCAGCTCTCACCCGAACGCGACGCGACGACCAACCTGGCCCGCCAGCTGCGCGAGTTCGTGGCGGGCAAGCGGATCATGCACACCGGCTACACGCGTACCGGGGCAGTGGTGGCCGAGGTGGCTGCGGTGTTGTGGTCGGTGAAGGGGTTGGCGGGAGGATTCGTCGATAAGCATGAGCTTGCTGGCGCGCTGGAGGAGACCTCGAGCCCTGCGGACGACATCTTCCACGACCCCTACCTAGACGGCCCGGTGGTGTCCGTGGGCACGATCGTGTGGGGCGAGGACGATGCGCGGCTGGCCTGTGGGCGAGCAGAGAGGTCGGCTGCTGCTGGCTCGTTTGCGCAGGCACTGTGCTTGATTGTGCGCGCCCACGCCGCTGCGGCGCTCTCAGACGATTCCTAGCTGGACCGCCCGTGAACGGGCCGTGCGCGCTCTATCATTGAGCTGACAAGATAGTAGGGGAGCGACCGTGAAACTGATCACTCCAGCCCTGCAGACTTACCCCTGGGGCTCCAAAACAATGCTGGCCCAGCTGCGCGGCGAGCCGGCGCCAACGGCGCAACCCGAAGCAGAACTGTGGTTCGGTGCCCACCGCACAGCGCCGTCGCTCGTTGACGGCACCGGTCTTGACTCCCTCATCTCCACCGATCCGACATCCGCCCTGGGGGCTGCGGTGGAGTCCCGCTTCGGCGCCCAGCTGCCATTCCTTCTGAAGATCCTCGCGGCAGAAGCGCCCCTGTCCGTCCAAGCGCACCCGGACAGCGCGCAGGCGCAGGCTGGTTTCGACGCGGAGAACGCCGCCGGTATCCCGCTGAGCAGCGCCAAGCGGAATTACAAGGATCCCAACCACAAGCCTGAGCTCCTTGTCGCGCTGACCCCGTTCCGCGCGTTGGCTGGTCTGCGCCCCGTCGCTGACACCCTCGCGTTGATCGAGCACCTCGACTGCGCCCCGCTGAACCGCTACGCGCCCTTCCTCCACTCGGACAACGAGGAAGAGGGGCTGCGCGCCCTGTTCACCACGTGGATTTCGCTGCCGCGCGCAAAACGCCTCGAGCTTATCGACGCTATATACGCCTCCGCCCAATCCCCCTCACCTGAAGCGGAAGCGTGGATGGTTGAGGCGATGGCCTGCTTCATCGAGCTCAACGACCGCTATCCCGGTGACGTCGGCGTGCTGGCCTCCCTGCTGCTCAACTACATTGAGCTCGCCCCCGGTGAGGCCCTCTTTCTCGGCGCTGGGCGGCTCCACGCCTACATCAGCGGCATGGCCGTCGAGATCATGGCCAGCTCCGACAACGTCCTGCGCGGCGGGTTGACCTCCAAGCACGTCGACGTCCCTGAGCTCGTGCGGATCTGCGACTTCACCACCCAAGCCGACCCGCGCATCGCCACCACCACCTCAACCGCCCCCTACGGTGAGGCCACCGAGTATCCCGTCCCGATTGAGGATTTCGTGCTCACCCGGCACCGGCTCTACCCCAGCGCAGGAGCGTTGCAGGTGGGCGACGGCGGTGCCGGCTCTGATGCCGGTGCGGGTCCGGGTGCAGGTTCCGGTGCGGGTCCCGGCATTCTTCTGTGCACAAAGGGTGCTGTCACGTGCGGTTCTGGCGAGGCCATTGACCTCAAAGCTGGCTCAGCCGCATGGATCCCGGCCGATGACGGGCCTTTCTCTGTTCGCGCTGCCGGCCACGAGGTGGCTGAGGTCTTCTACGCGCGAGTGGCTCTGTGAGATACCGACTGTGAGACGCCACCCGACGGGGGCGCCGGGCTGGAAGGGGTGAGCATCTGCGCAAAAGTTGACATCCGCCAGATACTGGTAGAGCGATAGAAATTCACTACCTCCGTGTTTGAAACCATAAAGAATCACGCATGTAAAGTTTTGCGCACGCTTTGCGCGCAACGCCGCTGGAAGCGGGTTAGAGGGGTGGCAGCCGCGAGGGATCGCGCTTTAAGGCCAGGCTGATCCGAGCGCTAGGCCCCGAACTACTCCTGTACTTGGCTCTCGCTGCCTGCGCGCTCTTCGCGCGTGGCAGCGGAGAAGGGATCTTCGGAGCGCTGCTCGCTGACCTGGACGCTCTGCGGTGCAGCGTTACCACTCTGGACCGTGGAGTTACCGCCCTGCGGAGAAGCACTTCCGCTCTGGACCGTGGAGTTACCGCCCTGAGGTGCAGCATTACCGCCCTGGGGTGTGGCGTTGCCACCCTGAGGCGCAGGGTTGTCGCCTTGCGGTGTTGCGTTTCCACCTTGCGGTGTGGCGTTGTCGTCGGCAGGCGAAGCGGGCTGGTCCGCAGGCTGCGAAGTTTGGTCGTTGGCGGACTCCGGACGAGGTGCGGGTTCGTTGTTCTCGTTCGGAACGGTTGCCGGTGCGGTGCCGGGGTCCTGCGGGCGCTCCGGACGGGTGGTCTCGCCGTTGCCGCGGGTGGTTGGGCGTGACTCGGGCTGGGAATCAGAGTTAGAACGGGACTGGTTGGCCTGGCCGGATCGCGGGGTCTGGCTCGGGGTGCGGGAACCGTTCTTTCCGTTCGTGCTCTCATCGGCGTTGCCGTTGTTTCGCGGGCTCGGGGCGGCGTTGGTAGGGCGGTAGTAGCTGGTTTCACTACCGTCCTCACGCGCGCCGTCGAGCCGAGCGTTGGGCGGGGCGAGCGGGTCGGCTGCGTAGTTAGAATCTGCGCGATCTTCCGTGGCTGCACGTGAACCACTCTCGGAGGCTTGGAGGTCCTCGGTCATGGATATGGGGTCGGTGCTTGCTGCGGCTTCTTCATCGCCAGTTTTGGCGACGGGTTGGCCGGCGATCTCAGTGTCGTCGGAACGCATGTTCATGCTGGGGCTGGGGATCTTCCACACTGCGAGCCCGAGGAGCAGCGCCAAGGCAAGACCGGATGCCATGTAGACGGCGAAACGGCGTTTGGTCAGCTCCATGACATCCTCCTTCGCTCATTGTGTCGCGCAATGTCCCCGCGTTGTTGCTGATCAATAACAACTCGGTAACAAGTTACCATGGAAATGTAGGCTAGGCTAGACCCAATTTCCCGCGCGTTGCCTGGTTCTTGTAGACAGGCAGCCTGCCAAGCGCTAGTAGTAGATTCTGAAAAGCGCTGTATAGGGGCGAACTTGAGCAGATGTGAAGGGTAAGGAGCAAGGCATGAGCACGTGGGATACCGCGATCTTCAATAAGGATGTCAACGTCGACTTCCTCGACGAACTGGCCTCCCTTGATGCCGACGAGCGAATGGAGGCAGTGCGTGATGCTTGCCTGCTCGCCGTCGACCGCGACAACGCGTCTGAGGATGAGCTCCTCAACGGCCAGGCTGCAGCCACGGTCGCCGCGATTTGGGCGGGCGCGCCGTTCTCCGCAGGGGACATCGCGGATTCCTACCCGTTTTTGCGTACGACGTCCGCGGAGCTCGATGAAAAGCTTGTCGACGCTGCCGTGGCCATCCTCGAAGACCTCGCCGCGAGCGACACAGAGTACGACGTAGACCAGTTCATCGAAGCCCTCTCCTAAGGGGCTGGGAGCTGACCCCGTATTCTCGTGCTGAGTCACTGAGACGCTGAGACGCTGAGACGCGAGACACTGCAGACAATAAGGAGAACCCCCACCATGGATCTGGACTTCAAGGTCGCTGATCTTTCCCTGCACGAGGCAGGCCGTAAGCAGATTGAGCTGGCTGAGCACGAGATGCCGGGGTTGATGCAGCTGCGGCGCGAGTACGAGGAGGAGCAGCCGCTCAAAGGCGCGCGCATTGCTGGTGCGATCCACATGACCACGCAAACGGCTGTGCTCATTGAGACGCTGACGCACCTGGGCGCGGAAGTCCGCTGGGCCTCCTGCAACATCTTCTCCACCGAAGATGCGGCTGCCGCGGCGATCGTCGTGGGCAAGGACGGCACCCCGGAGAACCCGCAGGGCGTGCCTGTGTTTGCCTGGAAGGGCGAGACCCTGGACGAGTACTGGTGGTGCATGAAGCAGATCTTCAGCTGGGGCGAACGCTACGGGGAGGCCATCTTCCCGAACATGATTCTGGATGACGGCGGCGACGCCACCTCCGCCGTGATCAAGGGCGCTGAGTTCGAGAACGCCGGCGCCGTGCCGTCTACTGATGAGACCGATTCGGACGAGCAGATCTCCTTCTTCAACATGCTGCGCGACACCCTGGCTGAAGAGCCGAACAAGTGGACCCGCACGGCAGAGCAAGTCAAGGGAGTCACCGAAGAGACCACCACCGGCGTTCACCGCCTGTACCACTTCGCCAATGAGGGCACGCTGCCGTTCCCGGCGATGAACGTCAACGACGCGGTGACCAAGTCGAAGTTCGACAACCGCTACGGCACCCGCCACTCCGTCATCGACGGCCTCAACCGCGGCACCGACATGCTCATCGGCGGCAAAAAGGCCCTTGTCTGCGGTTACGGCGACGTGGGCAAGGGTGTGACTGAAGCACTCGACGGCCAGGGTGCGATCGTGTCTGTCACGGAGATTGACCCGATCAACGCGCTCCAGGCGCTCATGGACGGCTTCAAGGTGGTCACGGTCGATGAGGCGATTGGTGATGCGGACATCGTCATCACCGCGACCGGCAACCTGGGCATCATCGGTTTCGACGACATGATGAAGATGAAGGATCACGCTGTCCTGGGCAACATCGGCCACTTCGACAACGAGATCGACATGGCATCCCTGCTGCACCGCGATGATGTCACCCGCGAGAGCATCAAGCCCCAGGTGGACCTGTTCACGCTGCCGTCGGGCAACTCCATCATCGTCTTGTCTGAGGGGCGCCTGCTCAACCTGGGCAACGCGACCGGCCACCCGTCGTTTGTCATGTCCAACTCGTTCGCGGACCAGACCATCGCGCAGATTGAACTGTTCACCAACACCGACAACTACGAAAACCAGGTTTACCTGTTGCCGAAGATCCTCGACGAGAAGGTCGCGCGCATCCACGTCGAAGGCTTGGGCGGCCACCTCACTGAGCTGACCAAGGAACAGGCGGAGTACATCGGCGTCGACGTCGCCGGCCCGTTCAAGCCCGAGCACTACCGCTACTAATGATTGTCGCACTCGAGGGCATCGACGGCGCCGGCAAGAACACGCTGGTCCAAAAACTGATCCGCGAACTCGGGGCCACCGACAGGATCGACAGCGCGGCGACCATGGCGTTCCCGCGTTACAACGAGTCCCTCCACGCCCAGCTCGCGGCCGACGCACTGCACGGCAAGATGGGCGACCTCACCGACTCCGCCCACGGCATGGCCGTCATGTTCGCCCTCGACCGGTACGGGGTGGTCGGGGAGCTGTGGCAGTGGGCGTCGTCGCCAAGCGATGTGCTCCTGCTCGACCGCTACGTCGCCTCGAATGCGGCGTACACGTCGGCGCGCACGGGGCGTATCGACGACCGCGCGTGGGTCGCCGGGCTCGAATTCGATCGCCTCGGGCTGCCCCGACCCGCCCTGCAGGTGCTCGTGGACACCGCGCCGGACACTGCGCGGGCGCGGGCACGATCCCGCGAACAGGCGGACGCTTCGCGGGCCCGCGACCGTTACGAACGCGATGCCTCCCTGCAGGACGCGACGTACGCGGCGTATGCGGAAATGGCGGAGACGAACTGGGAGAGTCAGTGGGTCCGTGCCACTGATGCAGCGCCTATTATGGAAGTGATTGGGCACCTGCGCTAAGGAGTAACGATGCCACCGAAGATTCTGGTTGTTGATGACGACCCTGCCATCTCCGAGATGCTGACCATCGTCCTGGAAGCCGAGGGCTTTGAAGCCGTTCCGGTGACCGACGGCGGTGCCGCTGTCGGCGCATTCCGTGATCAGGACCCCGACCTGGTCCTGCTGGATCTGATGCTGCCGGGCATGAGCGGCGTGGACATCTGCAAGGAAATCCGCAAGGAATCCAACGTGCCGATCGTCATGCTCACCGCCAAGACCGACACTGTCGATGTCGTGCTCGGCCTGGAATCTGGCGCGGACGACTACATCACTAAGCCGTTCAAACCGCGCGAGCTCATCGCCCGCATCCGTGCGCGCCTGCGCCAGAACTCTGAGGAACCCAGCGAGATCCTGGAGATTGGCGATCTGCAGGTGGATGTGCCGCAGCACATTGTCACCCGGGACGGGAAGGAGATTTCTCTCACCCCGCTCGAATTCGATCTGCTTGTGGAACTAGCGCGCAAACCGCAGCAGGTGCATACCCGCGAAGAACTCTTGGAATCCGTGTGGGGCTACCGCAACGCCTCCGACACCCGTCTGGTGAACGTGCACGTGCAGCGGCTGCGCTCAAAGATCGAGCACGACCCGGAGAACCCGGAGATCATCCTCACCGTCCGCGGCGTGGGATACAAGACCGGTAAGTAGGGGATCGCTCTGGGTCGTTTTGGTCAGGCGAGGGACCGCTTCTCCCACAGGTGGCGCACCTCGCTGCAGGTCAGGTTCGTGGGCACGGTTCTCATCGTGTCCACGATTGTCATGGGCGTGCTCGTGTTAGCCCTGGCGTCTGTGGTGACGCAGCGCCTGGTCGACACGAAGGTCGATAACGCCCAATCTGACCTTGAACGCGTCCGCGTTGCCGTCGAAGAGCAGCTCCAGAACACCGCCACGACGACGTCCACGCAAGGCCGCCTGAACACTGCGCGTGCTGCGTTGGCGCAGCGGTCGCAGCAGGATCAGCCGTCGACAGGCGCCTACGAGCCGGTGCTCTTGGTGCCGTCCGAGGATGGCGCGATCAGCGCCCCAGAGAACTTCGTCATTCCGCAGCGCCTTGTGGATTTCGTGGGGCGTGGGCAAGTGGCGTACCAGTTCACGCCGGCGCAGCACGACGGTGAAGCGTACAACGCGATGATCATCGGCACGCCGACCAACTCCGACATTCCAGACCTGCAGCTCTACCTGGTCATGGACATGGAGAGCGAACGGCAGACCCTGGCCCTCATGCGCGGTCTGCTCACCTCTGCCGGCATCGTGGTGGTGGTGCTCCTGGTGGGTATTGCGTGGCTGTCTTCTCAACAGCTCATTTCCCCGGTCCGCTCTGCTTCCCGCATTGCAGAGCGCCTGGCCGGCGGTCACCTCAAGGAGCGCATGGCCGTCGAAGGCGAGGACGAAATGGCCCGCTTGGCGCTGTCCTTCAACAACATGGCCGACAAGCTGTCCAGCCAAATTAACCAGCTCGAGGAATACGGTGACCTGCAACGGCAGTTCACCTCCGACGTGTCCCACGAGCTACGCACGCCGCTGACCACCGTGCGCATGGCGGCGGACATGATCGCCGCCGACGAAGAAGCACTCGAGCCCCACGCCCGTCGCGCGTCCCAGCTGATGACCAAGGAGCTCGACCGCTTTGAGGCTCTGTTGGCGGACTTGCTGGAGATTTCGCGTCACGACGCTGGTGTCGCCGAACTCTCCGCCACGAGCATCGACGTTCGCAGCCCGATCGAATCCGCCTGGGCACAGACCAGCCACCTCGCCGAAGAGCTCGATGTTGCAGTGGAGTTCGACATGCCGGACACACTGGTCACGATGATCGGCGATCCCCGCCGTATCGAGCGCATTGTGCGAAACCTGCTGGCCAATGCCATCGACCACTCCGAGGGCAACCCGGTCGTGCTGGAGCTCACCTCCAACGAGGATGCCGTGGCAATCACCGTCACCGACGGCGGCGTTGGCCTGAAACCCGGCCAGGAGGAGCTCGTGTTCAACCGCTTCTGGCGTGCGGACTCGTCCCGCAAGCGCCATTCAGGCGGCACCGGCCTGGGCCTGGCCATTTCGCGCGAGGACGCCCAGCTGCACCACGGTCTTCTCGACGCCGCCGGCACCCCCGGCGTGGGCTCCCAGTTCCGGCTCGTGCTGCCGCGCGATCCCGAGGTTCCCTACTCGGAGCCGCCAGTGAACTTGGTGGTGCCGCAGGAGCCCGGGGCTGCTGAAGCGACAGATGCTGTGGGCGGCCCTGGCGTGGCTCCCCGTGAGATCGGATGGGCATATGTGGACCCCGGTTTTGCCGGTGCGAAAGCGCAGCGGATGGTGCGCTCCAAGGAAGAGGGGCGATAATGCACTTCATGAACCCCAGCACTCACCGCCGCCGCACAGCTGTACTCGCGCTGGCTGGCGCGGGGCTGCTGTTCACTGCGACCGGCTGCGCCACGCTGCCGACAAGCACTGAGCCGCACGTGCTGCACCCGTTCAACGACCAGCGCGCTCCGATGCCCGTCGAAGAGCCCCGCGAAGGCATGGAGCCGGACCTACTCCTGCGCGAGTTCTTCGCTGCGTCCGCGAACCCGACCGGGGACTTCGAAGCTGCTCGCCGGTATATGACTGCGCCGATGGCGGAGATGTGGGCGCCGCGGGACATCACGTTCGTTCTCGATAGCTTCGACTTGACGTCGCGGGCCTCGACGGACCAGAACAAGCGCTCTTACTCTGTCGCCGGCCGCATCGTGGGCTACCTGCTGCCCGGTGGCGCGTTCCAGCCCGGTGACAACCGCCAGTACGAGGCGACAATGGAGCTGTCCCAGCAAGACGGCGAATGGCGCATTGGCGCCCTGCCCAATGAGGTGGTCATTGACCGCACTGACCTGCGCAGCCACTATGAACCGCGCAACCTCTACTACTACGACACCACCGGGCAGTCTCTCGTGTCGGACCGCCGCTGGGTCTATGCGCGGGTCCCGTCGATAGAGACCCTGTTGATGAACATGCTCGTCGGCGGCCCTGAGGAGCGCATTGCTCCCGCTGTGCGCTCAGCCATCCCGGAGGACGTGGCGTTCACCGGGCTTAACGACGGCATCTACGAGTTCACCGGCCTCGCCGACGCCGACGAGCAAACCCGCGCCCGGTTCGCCGCCCAGGTGGTGTGGACCCTCAACGAAGCAGGGGTGCGCGGTCCGTACTCCATCAAGGCGGATGGTGCCGCGTTGCTCGATGAGTCCGTGGAGTTGACCACCGACGACTTCGCTGACCTCAACCCAGTCCCGCAGCCGGATGGTGGCCCCAGCCTGTACACGCTGTCTGACGGTTCCATTAAGGCTGTGAGCTATCCGGGCGGCGATGACAGTGAAGTCGAGTCCATCCCGGAGCTGGACAAGATCGGCGACATTTCCCACATCGACATCAGTGACGACGGCGCTTACGCCGCGGCGGTCAACGTCAGCGAGCGGGAGCAAGCCCTGGTCTTCGGCAGGCTCGGCTCTGACGGGAACAACGGCGACAACGGCCGGGGCAACAGCAATAAGGCGAGTTCGCGGGAGGTTCTGCGCGCGGAGAGTCTCACCCGCCCCTCGCTGGAGCCGGACCACACTGCGGCGTGGACTGTGCTCGACGGCCAGCGCGTCGTGCGCCTGGACCGCTCATCGACGAACGGCGAGGTCACAGTCAACGACGTTGAGATGAACCTGCCGGAGTCCCTGGGCGGGGAGATTTCGGTGCTCCGGCTGTCCCAGACTGGCGCGCGCGTGGTGATGATCATTGATGGACATCTGGCGGTCGGTGTCGTCGAAAGGCGTGACGACGGCAGCCGCGCCGTCGTCAACGTGGTGAAGTACGCCGCGACCGAACTCGGTGGGGCAGCCGTTGCTGTGGACTGGCAGCCGGACGGGTCCCTGCTGGTGGGAACGTCAATCATGAACACTCCGGTCTATCGGGTAGAGATGGATGGCTCCACGGCCACTGCACTGCCGTCAGGCAACATCAGCGGTCCGGTGGTGGCCCTCGGGGCGTCCGACGACACGATGTACATCACGGACTCCAAGGTGCTCATGCAAATGCCAGTGCAGATCCGCGAGAACGTGAACTGGCGTGAGGTGCCCGGCCAGCAGGGCGTGCGCGCGGCGCCGGTGCTGCCAAGGCCCTAAAGAGAGCTCGGGGGCACGGGCATGGGGATGCTGGGGGAGTTCGGTGAGCTGATCTTGCCGCGCCGCTGCGCCGGCTGTGGGGAACACGGACACCTACTGTGCTCGGCCTGCCGGCGCCAGTTGGCCTCCCCACCATTCCGACACTCACCGAACGTGAACCCGCATGTGCCGGTGTACGCCCTTGGGCCGTATGCGGACCCGCACCGGGGCGTGGTGTTGGCGATGAAGGAGCGCAACAACGTCGCGGTGCGCCGCCATGTCGGGGCGGTCGTCGCTGCCGCGTTGGACTATCTGGAAGCCTGCGGTGACCTCCCGGCCGGGACCCATCTCGTGCCTGCCCCGACACGCCCCCGGTCGGCGCGGGCTCGGGGTGGTGACCCCGTCACCGCGATCTGTGCGGTGAGCGGACGTCCCACCCATCCGGTGCTGGCGTTGCCTGACCGGCTGGCCGACCAAGCCGGTCTCGACGAAGCCGGCCGGCGCCGAAATCTGCAAGGAAACGTTGTCTTGACTGGGGTGCCGCGGCAGCCGGTCGTGGTGGTTGATGATGTGGTGACGACGGGGGCGACGTTGCAGTCGAGCGTCGAAAAGCTCATGGCTGCAGGCGCGACTGTGACTGCGTGCCTTGTGCTGTGCGCAGCGTAAAGACAGTAGCAGTGAACCAATGGATGAACAAGATGAACTAATGGCTGACAGATATTAGCGGGCGGTATAATTTAGGTGAAACGGTATATAACGATTGTGTTCAAAACGTCCGATCCGAAGCCGAAGGAGGCAGCAGATGACTTCTGCAGACGAGAACCGCCAAGAAACCTTGAGCCCGAACGCCCAGGTGACCATCACCGGCCGAAACGTTGAGGTACCGGAGCACTTCCAGGAGCGTGTGAACACAAAACTGGCCAAGATTGAAAAACTCGATCCGACGCTGAACTTTTTCCACGTTGAGCTGAAGCACGAGCCCAATCCGCGCCGTGAAGCGCAGGCCAACCGCATCCAGATCACCGCGACCGGCAAGGGTCACCTCGCCCGCGCAGAGGCGAAAGAGGACAGCTTCTACGCCGCGCTGGAATCCGCGATTGGCAAGATGGAGCGTTCCCTGCGCAAAGTGAAGGTCCGCCGCGAGATCTCCATGGGCGGCCACCGTGCACCGAAGTCCACCTACGAGGTCACCTCCGAGCTCGTCGCGGAGGCCGAGCAGGCACGCCAGGAGCAGGACGACCGTTATGCCGACAAGTACGCGGAGTCCATCAACGAGAATCTGCCGGGCCAGGTCGTGCGCACCAAGGAGCACCCGGCCACCCCGATGTCCGTCGATGAGGCTCTGTCTGAGATGGAGCTTGTCGGCCACGACTTTTACCTGTTCATCAACGACGAGAACCAGCGCCCGTCGGTGGTCTACCGCCGCCACGCCTACGACTACGGACTGATCACGCTCGTTCCGGAGGAAGAGGCTTAAGCCTTCGCCGCTTATCGACGCTGCCTGCCCGGCCCCACGCCGCGGCAGGCAGTTTCGCAACTTCCGACACGCTTCCCAGCTGCCTGAAAGTAGGACTTGGGCGGGGCGTGCGTACAATTGTCCTTTGAATTTGAATTCTGACCCAGACACAAAGGAAGCACCACGTGTTCGGACTGTCCAAACTGCTGCGCGCCGGTGAAGGCCGCACGGTCAAGCGTTACGACAAAATTGCTGACCAGGTACTCGCCCTCGAGGACGAGTACGCAGCGCTGACCGATGAAGAGCTCAAGGCCAAAACCGACGAGTTCAAGGCGGCTCTGGCAGACGGCACGAGCATGGATGAGATCCTGCTCGACGCCTTTGCCACTGCCCGGGAGGCGTCCTGGCGCGTGCTGGGGCAGAAGCACTACAAGGTGCAGATCATGGGTGGTGCCGCCCTGCACTTCGGTTCCGTCGCCGAGATGAAGACTGGTGAAGGTAAGACTCTGACCTCGGTGCTGCCGGCCTACCTCAACGGACTGGGCGGCGAGGGCGTGCACATCGTCACGGTGAACGACTACCTGGCTAAGCGTGACGCCGAGATGATGGGCCGTGTGCACCGCTTCCTCGGCCTGACCGTCGGAGTGATCCTTTCGGACCTGCGCCCGCCGGAGCGCAAGGAGGCCTATGCTTGCGACATCACCTACGGCACCAACAACGAGTTCGGTTTCGACTACCTGCGCGACAATATGACCAAGTCGGTGGAGGACATGGTGCAGCGCGGCCACAACTTCGCCATCGTGGATGAGGTCGACTCGATCCTTATCGATGAGGCCCGTACTCCGCTGATCATCTCTGGTCCGACTGATTCGACGAGCCAGTTCTACACCGTCTTCGCTCAGCTGGCGCCGCGCATGAAGGCCGGCATCCACTACGACGTGGACCAGCGCAAGCGCACCGTCGGTGTTTCCGAGGTCGGTGTGGAGTACGTCGAAGACCAGCTCGGCATCGATAACCTCTACGCGCCGGAAAACTCCAGCCTGGTCAGCTACCTGAACAACGCCATCAAGGCGAAGGAGCTGTTTACCCGCGACAAGGACTACATCGTCCGCCAGGGTGAGGTCCTCATCGTCGACGCGTTCACCGGCCGCATCCTGCCGGGTCGCCGTTACAACGAGGGCATGCACCAGGCGATCGAGGCCAAAGAGGGCGTGGAGATCAAGAACGAGAACCAGACCCTGGCCACCGTCACCCTGCAGAACTACTTCCGTTTGTACAACAAGCTTGCCGGCATGACCGGTACCGCGGAGACGGAGGCCGCCGAGCTCAGCCAGATTTACAAGCTGGGTGTGGTGGCGATCCCGCCGAACAAGCCGAACATCCGCAAGGACCACGACGACCTGATCTACAAGACTCAGGAAGCGAAGTTCGCCGCTGTGGCCGAGGACATCGCGGAGCACGTGAACAAAGGCCAGCCGGTGTTGGTGGGTACCACCTCCGTCGAGCGCTCTGAGTACCTGTCGCAGCTGCTCACCCGCAAGGGTGTCAAGCACAACGTGCTCAACGCGAAGTACCACGAGGAAGAGGGCCGCATCATCGCCGAGGCCGGCCTGCCCGGCAACGTGACCGTGTCCACCAACATGGCCGGCCGCGGTACCGATATCGTGCTCGGCGGCAACCCGGAAGTCCTGCTCGATGCCCGCCTGCAGGAGCAGGGCCTGGACCCCTTCGAGGACGAAGAGGCATACCAGGAAGCATGGGATGCCGGTTTGCCGCAGGCGAAAGAGAAGAGCGAGAAGCTTGGCGACGAGGTGCGCGACGCCGGCGGCCTGTACGTCATCGGCACCGAGCGGCACGAGTCCCGCCGCATCGACAACCAGCTGCGCGGCCGTTCTGGCCGTCAGGGTGACCCGGGTGAGACCCGCTTCTACCTCTCCATGCGCGATGAGCTGATGGTTCGCTTTGTCGGTGCGTCCATGGAGAACATGATGAACCGCCTCAACGTTCCCGACGATGTCCCGATCGAGGCCGGCATGGTGTCCCGCTCCATCAAGGGTGCGCAGTCCCAGGTGGAGAACCAGAACTTCGAGACCCGTAAGAACGTCCTGAAGTACGACGAGGTCCTTAACGAGCAGCGCAAGGTGGTCTACCGTGAGCGCCGCGAGATCCTCGATTCCAAGGACATCAAGGACCAGATTCGCCGCATGATCGACGACACTGTCGGCGCTTATGTCGATGGTGCCACGATGGACGGCTATGTCGAGGATTGGGATCTGGACCAGCTGTGGACCGCGCTCGACTCCCTCTACGGCCCGTCCATGACGCCCGATGAGCTTATCGACGGCTCCGAGTACGGCTCCCCAGGCGAGCTTTCCGCCTCCCAGCTGCGCCAGGCCGTTATCGACGACGCCAACGCTCAGTACGACCAGCTGGAGGACAACGTCGCCGAGATCGGTGGCGAAGAGCAGATGCGCAACGTCGAGCGCATGGTCATCCTCCCGATCATCGACACCAAGTGGCGTGAGCACCTCTACGAGATGGACTACCTCAAGGAAGGCATCGGCCTGCGCGCCATGGCGCAGCGCGACCCCCTGGTGGAGTACCAGAAGGAGGGCGGTGACATGTTCAACGCCATGAACGACGGCGTGAAGGAAGAGACCGTCCGCCAGCTGTTCATGCTGCGCAAGCAGTTCGAGCGCCAGCAGGACGGCGTTGACGGCAACGGTGCAGAGGGCCCTGGCACCGTCCAGGTCTAATCCTCACAGGATGCGGAAGGTGATCAGGCGGCTCTCGTCGATAAGCGCGACCCAGCCATACGTTCTCCCGTCAGACACAATGCTGCCGTAGAGCTCGGTGCCGTGGGGCGTGTCGCGGCCATGGCACGACAGCACGCGCACAGTCGAGGGTGACTGCAACGCGCGACGCCGCGCCGCAACGTGTTTGCGCACACCGAAGCTATACGCGCGTTGTTGCAGAACGCGCAGCTCTCGGACACCGAACGCGGCGTCGAGAGCAATGCGCACAAGCGGCGACAACCGCGAACCGCTCGGCAACGGAGATTCCGGCTCCGGGCCGACCGCAGGCTCCGGAACAAGGACCTTCAAGTGGGTGTGACCGGGGACAGGATGGTACATGCGTACCTCCATAGGGGCGGGACAATGGCGGCAGCGGACGCGACGTGGGCTATGTATCATTGTGCCGGTAAAAGCAGTCCTGCGGGGCGCGGTGATGCGCACTACAGTGAGCAATGAAAGGACGTGGATGATGCAGGGTTTGATCGTGGACTACTGCGGTGTTCTGGACGTCGATGAGGAAGACACCCGCCGCTGGCGAGAGCTGCTGGCCGCGCTGCGCGAGCACGACATTGCCACCTCGATCCTCTCCAACGATCCGGGCGGGCCTGACGCGGACCACATCCGCGAGTGGGAGTTCCGCGGCCACGTCGACGCTGCTGTCCTTTCCGGTGAGATCGGCGCGGAAAAGCCCGAGGCCGCTGCATTCCAGGCTGCTGCTGATGCGATGGACGTGCCGCTGAACGAATGCGCGCTGATCGACGACAACATTCTCAACGTCCGCGGCGCCGTCGAAGCCGGTTTGATCGGCATCCTCCACACTGCCTTCGACCGCACCGTCGTGGAGATCCAGTCCCTGTTCGACATCGAGGGCGAGTTCTAGCGTGCGCGTGTACATTCCCGCCACGTTCGGCATGCTCAAACAGCTCGACAACGATGGGTTGATCCACGCCCGCAACGGCTGGGCATTCGCCGCGACGCCGGCCCTGACCGAGTTCTTCACCTCCGGTGACGAGGAGGAAATCGAACTCGTCGCGTTCGACGACGCCGCTCTCGCCTCCCTGCGCCTGCTCGCCATCGGCGATGAGGAGGACTTCCCGCACCGCCGCGTGGTCATCTCCGCCGACGTTGACGCGAGCCTGGAGCCGGAGATGGGGGAGTCCACGGTCAAGCTTGCCGGTCCCGTCGCGCTTGAAGACGTCGCTGCCATCCACATCGACATCGCCGAAGCCGAGGATGCCACACGCCGCGCCACAGAGCTTATCGACGAAGCCGACCTCGGCGACCAAGACGCCGAACTCGCCGTCGGCGACGCCCAGGACAACTACCTGGCCTTTTACGACCCCACCGAGCTGCCCTTCCTCATCGAGCTGCTCTAGCCGCCCCCGGCCCGCTGTTCTGGGCCGGCGCCGCTGGCCTAGCCTGGCGCCCCGCTGGCCCGCCGGCCTAGCCTGGCGCCCTGCTGCCCCGCCGTCCCGGCCTGCCACCCCCATTTCCCGGTTAGCTAGTTCCAGACAGCTAGTTCGTTCGATTTGGGGCCGATAAACCAACAAACTAGCTGTTTGGATCTAGTCATTCGCGGTGGGGAGGTCTGCCGGGAGCCTGCTGGGGCGGCTGCGGGTACCTAGTCGTAGGTGGTTTCGTTGATGCGGAGGGCCGCAAGCAGGCTGCGGACCGCGTCGACCCGGCGGCGGATCACCGAATCCTCGCCGCCCGAGGCGGTCGCAGCGGTGTCAGCGGGCGCAGCGGTGTCAGCGGTGTCGGTGGTCTCGGTGGCGAGCTGGTCCCACGCACATTCCGGATCAGCTGGCGGACCCATGTGGGTGCAGCCGCGGGGGCAGGCCTCGGTGGCCTCGGCAAGATCCGGGAACGTCGCGATGACATCGTCTGGCGAGACGTGGGCGAGGCCGAAGGAGCGGATACCCGGGGTGTCGATGATCCAGCCGCCAGACTCGAAGCCGCCGGATTCAACCTCGGTCGCGCCATCCTGTGCGGTGTCCCCATCGGCGGGGAGCTCGAGCGCCACCGACTGAGTAGAGGTGTGGCGGCCTTTACCAACCCCGGAGACCTCCCCGGTTTCACGGTTCGCGTCGGGGACAAGCCGGTTGACCAGGGTTGATTTGCCGACGCCGGAGTGGCCGATGAGGGCGGAGAGGCGGCCGTCGATAAGCGAGCGGAGATGCGCGAGGTCATCCTCGATGCCGGTGCGCAGGACGTCGACGTTCAAGTCGCGCAGCTCGCGCTCGAACTCGCCGGGGTCGTCCAGGTCAGATTTGGTCAAGCACACGACAGGCGTGACGCCGCCGACGAACGCGGCGATGAGGGCGCGCTCGACGAAACCGGTGCGCGGCGGGGGATCAGCCACAGCGCAGACGATGAGGAGGATTTCGGCGTTGGCGACGACGATGCGCTCGTACGGGTCGGTGTCATCGGCAGTGCGCCGCAGCTCAGACGTGCGCTCCTGGCGTTTCACAATGCGCGCGAGGGTGTCCTTCTGGCCGGAGGTGTCGCCAACGACGCCGACGCGGTCGCCGACCTCGATGGAAGTGCGGCCGAGTTCGCGGGCGCGCATGCACACCACGCGCGTGCCGGCCTCCGGGCCTTCCTCCAGGACGACGCCCCACCGGCCGCGGTCCTTCGACACGACGAGGCCAACGACGGCATCTTCATGTTTCGGCCGGTCCTTTGTCCGCGGGCGCGAGCCTTTGCCGGGGCGGACGCGGACGTCGGATTCGTCGTAGCTGGAGAAGTCCCGCGAGGCGCGTCTAGCCATGGGCACCGCCGACCATGCCGGACCACATGTGCTCGAACCCGGGCAGCGTCTTCGCTGTCGTGCCGATGTCCTCGACAGTCACGCCCTCAACGGTCAGACCGATGATCGCACCGGCGGTGGCCATGCGGTGGTCGGCATAGGAGTGCCAGGTGCCGGAGTGGAGGGGGGCGGGGGTGATGCGCAGGCCGTCGTCAAGCTCGTCGCACTGGCCGCCCAGCGCGTTGATCTCGGCGGAGAGCGCTGCGAGGCGGTCGGTTTCGTGACCGCGCAGGTGCGCGATGCCGGTGAGTTCGGACGGTGTGGTGGCGTGGGCAGCAAGCGCGGCGACCGTCGGGGTGAGTTCGCCGATGTCACTCATGTCCAGCGAGATCCCGCGCAGTTTGCCGCCTTCCGGGCCGGTGACTTTCAGCGCGTGCGCCGGCCCGTTGGGCACGAGCGACACGTCGCAGCCCATGCGTTCGAGAATGCCGCGGATCGCGTCCCCGGCCTGGGTGGTTTCCTGCGGCCAGAAAGGGACAGTCACTTCGCCGCCGGTCACGGCCGCAGCTGCGAGGAACGGGGTGGCGTTGGACAGGTCCGGTTCGATCATCCACGTCCGCCCGGCGATGGGGCCAGGCTGCACGGTCCACTCGTTGTCGCCGGTCTCAACGGTCACGCCGGCGTCGCGCACCATGTCGACAGTCATCTGGATGTGCGGCATCGACGGCAGCTTGCCGCCGGTGTGCACCAGTTGCACGCCGCGCTCAAAGCGGGCACCAGCCAAAAGCAAAGCCGACACAAACTGCGAGCTTGACGACGCATCAATCTCCACCCGTCCCCCCAGCGCCGATCCCGATCCATTCACCGTGAACGGCAGGGAATCCCCGTCCACGTGAACGCCAAGGTCGCGAAGCGCGTTGAGGATGGTCGAGACGGGGCGGGAACGGGCTTGTGGGTCGCCGTCGATAAGCACGGGCCCGGACGCGAACGCTGCGACGGCGGGCACGAACCGCATGACAGTGCCTGCGAGCCCACAGTCGACCTCCGCGCCCGTGAGCGCGCCTGGGGTGGCAGTGACCGCGTCCCCATCGCGCGTGAACTGCACGCCCATGCTCTCCAGCGCGGACTCCATGAGATCGGTGTCGCGGGAACGCAAAGCTCCGACCAGCGTCGATGGTCCGTCAGCGAGGGCGGCGAGCACGTAGGCTCGGTTCGTCAACGACTTCGACCCCGGAATCACCTGGGTGTGGATGATGGGGTCGGGGTGGTAGGGCGCGGGCCAGAGTTGCGTCATGCGGTTAATATTACCGAGCATGTGCGGACGCTTCGTTCTCTTCACCACCGGCCACGATCTCGTCGAAGCTGTCAGCCAGCTTCCCGGCGTCACTGACGTGGCCACACCCGACGGCACCCCGCCGCCGCGGTACAACATCGCGCCGACCAACCAGGTGCCGCTCATCCGCATCGCCGAATCAGCCGCGCAGATCGACTCCGCGCGCTGGGGCCTGTTGCCCACTTGGAAGAAGGACGAGGACGGCCCGCCGCTGTTCAACGCGCGCGGGGAGACCGTGGCGGAGAAACCGTCCTTCCGGGCCGCGTTCAAGGAACGCCGGCGGCTTAACTAGCTGCTGGCGATGTCGGCGAACTCAGCCCCCGCTGCCGCCGCGAGGTCCTGCGGGCTCACCGCGAACGAGAGACCGCGTTGGCCGGCGGAGCAGGTGATGCGGTCGGTGTGGGCGACGGAGGCGTCGATAAGCGTGGGCAAGGTGCGGGAGGTGCCCAGTGGCGAGATGCCACCGACGACATAGCCCGTCATGCGCTGCGCGGCGGCAGGGTCTG
Organism: Corynebacterium genitalium ATCC 33030; assembly: GCF_000143825.1. Taxonomy (NCBI): domain Bacteria; kingdom Bacillati; phylum Actinomycetota; class Actinomycetes; order Mycobacteriales; family Corynebacteriaceae; genus Corynebacterium; species Corynebacterium genitalium. The sequence goes on along the minus strand of NZ_CM000961.1, from coordinate 31,307 downwards.
CCATCTCGGCGTTCTTCCAGCCCAGAGCCTTGGCAGCTTTCTTCAGCGACAAGTGGCCTGAGACCGGCACGCAGCACACGGCGAAGTCGCGGCCGTGGGAAATCACGAGTGTCTTCAGCGTCAACGTGGGGTCCAGGCCGAGCTCCGCGACGGCGTGATCACCGAAGTGATCGCTGTGCGCAGCGTATTCGAGCAGCTCATAGTCGATACCGGCAGTTTCAAGCGCTTCCAGCGCGCGGGTACGGGCAGCCATGGCAGCAAGCCTAGCTATAGTGGCACCCATGCCCGATAAAGACCTCGAGCGCCGCTTCACCGAGGAGGCCATGCCGCTGCTGGACCAGCTCTACGGCGGCGCCCTGCGGATGACGCGCAACCCGCAAGACGCAGAGGACCTGGTGCAGGAGACCTACCTCAAGGCGTTCAACGCGTTCGATTCCTTCAAAGAGGGCACGAACTTGAAGGCGTGGATGTACCGCATCATGACGAACACGTACATCAACAGCTACCGCAAGAAGCAGCGCCGCCCGTTGGAGACGTCCGCCGAAGACGTCACGGACCGCCAGCTGTACACCACCAGCTCGCACGATTCGACAGGTCTGCAATCGGCTGAGGTTGAGGCGCTGGACAATCTTCCGGACCAGCAAATCGCCGACGCGATGAACTCGCTTAACGACGACTACCGCATGGTCGTCTACCTCTCCGACGTCGAGGGTTTGGCCTACAAGGAAATCGCCGAAGCGCTGGACATTCCCATCGGCACAGTGATGTCCCGGCTGCACCGTGGAAGAAAACAGCTGCGCGGGTTGTTGAAGGACGTAGCAAACGCGCAAGGAATCGGTTTGGAGGACGCGAACTAATGTCTCAAGACGACTGCCGCATCGAGCCCGCCCAGGCTCACGCGCTTTTGTGCGAATACTTCGACCCGGCCACACCTGCTGAGCGTGCCGACGAGATCGAAGCCATCATTCAAGCTTGCCCCCAATCTTTTGCGTGGCTCGAGTCGGAGAAGCAAGTGCGCTCCATCGTCCGGCGGTGCAACTGCCAGGACCAAGCCCCGGAAGGACTCCGGCAGAAGATCGTGCAGTCAATCTCCATTTCCTCGGTGTCCTACACCCAGATCCGCTTCGACTAGCGCAATCTGCCGGGGCAGACTGGCAGCAAAAATGTCCCCTCACCGATTTCTCGGCGAAGGGACATTTCTATTACTGCTTAAGAGTTGGGACGCTTGCCGCGGCTTGCACTCTTTTTGCGGCGGTCCTTGCGCTTACGACCACGCTTGCTCATCACGACCTCCTTGGGCCATCGGGGTGTTAGGAACTATGCGTTCACTGTATCGGGGTTCAGCGGTGGGGCGATAATTGCCCCCGTTCACACCGCTGTGGCAGCGGGACTTTAAGCGGAAAGGCGCTGGCGGTTGCGCTGCTTGTTACGGCGCTTCAGCGCGCGGCGCTCCTCCTCGGACATGCCGCCCCACACGCCTGCATCCTGGCCGGTCTCAAGTGCCCACTTCAGGCACTGGGAGGTGACGGGGCAGCGGTTGCAGACCAGCTTGGCCTGGGCGATCTGGGACAGTGCGGGGCCGGAGTTACCGACCGGGAAGAACAGTTCGGGGTCTTCGTCGCGGCAAACAGCTTCGTGGCGCCAATCCATGATGGGGGTCTCCTTTATTCAGTGGGTTCTGTGTGATGTTGTTGCGTTCTTGGTCGAGCGTGCGCACCACTAACAAACCCCCGTGAAGCAGGCATGCATCTGGAAAGCACAACGCCTCAAAGCGAGTGCGGTACAGGCACACTGCGGTCACGGTGATCCTGGAGATCAGGGTTTGCGCAAAGTAGAAGAATCCGGCTTCCCTACGGGCGGTGTTCTCGGTGGCTCCGAGACCCGTCTTCCGTTTACCGGATGTTAACTCCGTGGTGGCTTGGAGTTAGTGGCTAGGTAACTAGCTCTTTGTTTTTGCTACCCGAGAATAATGGCATGTTTACATAGCGCGCGCTAGGGGTAAACGCCAAATTGTGACCTAATTCATATTCAGTGCTGCTTGCCGGCTGGGGTTTGGAGGGGAGGGGGACGAAGCGTCGATAAGCGAAAACCGCGTTGTGGTGCACAAACGTGGGCACCGCGGGAAAACCGCGCAAGGGGAGTTCGTCAAATCGCGGACGCCACATAGGATGAGATGCGTGAGTTCGACACCCAGCCCCCAAGAAACCCCGGACAACCTCGTGCCTACGTCTGCGCCTGCGCCGATGAAAATGTCTGCCGCGGTCGCAATCGTCGAAGGTGCCGCCGCGATCGGCTACGGCATCTACTTCGCCATCACGCAGGCACGCATGGGGGCAGATGAGGCTTTAGTGGAGTCGGACACCGCCGCTTTCGCCTTCGTGGGAGTGGGCACGGCACTGTTCATCCTGGCAGCCTTCGGGCCGATGGTCTACGGCGCCATCAACATCCTGCGCGGCGGCCAGTGGGGCCGGTCCATCATCGTGTTCATCAACGCGCTGCTGCTCGGCATCGCGTTCTTCATGTTCAGTGGGGGAGCAGTCGCACTCGGTGTGACCACGCTGATCGCGGCGTTGCTCGCACTCGGGTGCGCGCTTCACCCGGCATCGACGGATTGGGCGACATCGAACTTTAACAAGCGCCGCGCGCGACAGCAGCGCTAGGGCGCGTCCAGCACGACGACGTCAGCGCCTCGCTTTTCGACGATGGTCGGCCCAGCCGACGCCACCGCCACCTGCCCCGTGAAACCGCCACGGTCGACAGGGATGACTTTCTCCACGGTCTCGCTATCCCAATCCGCCACGGCGATGCCGTCTGAGCTGGCGTAGAGCAGCCGGCCACCAATGGCGGCACCGGTGCCGAGCGCGCCCTGGTAAATCGTGGTCACGGCCAAGGTAGCCGGGTCAAGCAGGAGCAGGTTGTTGCCGTCGAAGTAGCTCATGTGGTGCGGCAGATCCGCAGTCTGGACGTCGGCGACACCGATCGCGGAGTCCGCCAGCAGGTTTGACTCTGGGACGGATGCGCTGGCGAGTTCCGCGCCGTCCTGGTCGTAGGAGGTGACCTTGGAGGTCGCTGGGTCGTGGATCGCCGCAGCGTCCTGGCTGATGCCCACAAGGTAGGCGCCGTCCGGGATGGAGACGGACCCGTCGTGCATCTCCGGTTTACGGGAATCTTCCGGAGTGGTCTTCTGGAAGCGCAGCCACGCCCCGTCTTCACAACGCTCCGTGATGGCCAACAGCTCGGTGCGGGTGAGCGCGGAGGTCAGGGTGCAACCGGGGTTCGGTTGCGTCTCCGGCTCCTGGCGTGCTTCCAGTTCGCCGTACTCGACGGTGCGGACCAAGTCGGAGCGCCACAACTCGGCACGCGAGATGCCCGCATTACCGACGGTGCCCACGCGGTCATTCGACGCGATGACAGCCACTTGCTCGGGTGAGATAGCGGAACGGGTGTCCACGTATTGGCCGGTCGCTGCCTTAATAGACACAACATCGCCGCATCCGATCTTGGTGCGGTACACAGCAACGACGTTGCCCCATGCGCTGGCCATGCCGCACAGCTCAGGTCCGCGCTTGTAGGTCCACTCTGTCTCACCTGCCGGGTTCGTGGCGGTGATCGTGTTGTCTGCGTAAGTGATCACGAGACCATTGACCACGAGCGGCCTTGGCGAGGGGGAAGCATCCGGCAAGGCGTGACTCTCAGTGAGGCCGTTCGGCACGTTCGCCAAAATGCCGGCATCGGGGAACTCTTCGGCGGCAGGTGCGAGCTCGTCCTGGCGGATCGGCGCCGTGAAGTACGCAATGAGCAGGAGCAAAACGCATACGGCCGCGATCACGGCCGTGGCGATGAGGTCTCCACGGGTGCGCCGCAGGGGAGTGTTGGAGCTCATCGGCGCCTCCCGGAACGCGAGCGCGAACCGGAGCCAGAACGCGAGCGGGACCGCTGCTTCTGCCCCTCACCGCCGGAGCGCTTGGGGATGCCGTGCACCTCCCGGGCCGGTCCGACGGAGGACTTTGCGTCCTCGGGGATGCTCAACGCGTCGAAAAGCTCGGGCGACGTGGAGAACCACGACGGCGGCTCCGGCATGTCCAGGCCCAGCTCGTCGGAAATGATCTTCCACTTCCCGGTTTCATCGAACCCGACCAAGGTCACAGCCGTGCCTGTGCGGCCCGCGCGGCCGGTGCGGCCAATGCGGTGGACATAGGTCATCGGGTCATCCGGAGTTTGGTAGTTGATCACGTGAGTGACGTCGTCGACATCGATGCCGCGGGCGGCGACATCAGTGGCCACGAGGATTTCCACATCCCCCTTGCGGAACGCCTCCAGCGACCGCTCGCGGGCAGATTGCCCCAGGTCACCGTGGACGGAGCCGACGGCGAAACCGCGCCGCGCCACGTCCTCGGCGACCTCAGCGGCGGTGCGCTTCGTGCGGGTGAAAATAATGGTCCGGCCACGGCCGTCGGCCTGCAGCACGCGGGCGACAACCTCCGGCTTATCCATCTTGTGGGACACGAACACGACCTGCTTGGTGGTGTCGTGCAGCTGGGAGGAATCAGCAGACTCGGCGCGGATGTGCACCGGCTTGTTCATCATCTCCCGCGCCAGCTTCAGAATCGGTGCTGGCATCGTGGCGGAGAACAGCATCGTCTGCAGCGGCTGACTCAACGCTCCCCACAGCCGCTGGATGTCGGGCAGGAAGCCCAGGTCGAGCATCTCGTCGGCCTCATCGAGCACGAGAATGGCCACGCGGTCCAAGACCAGGTCGCCGCGCTCATGCAGGTCCAGCAGACGGCCGGGCGTGCCCACCACGACATCGACACCGGCTTCCAGGGCGTTCAGTTGCTCGTCGTAGGGGCGGCCGCCATAAATCGTCGTCAAGCGGACGGGCGTTTTCGACGCTGCCAGCGTGAGATCCTCGCTGACCTGAACTGCGAGCTCGCGCGTGGGGGTGATCACCAGAGCGCGCGGGGTGCCGTCAAGTTCCTCAATTGCCGCATCGTCGAACACGCGGTCCAACAGGGGAACCCCAAAGGCGAACGTCTTACCCATGCCCGTGCGGGCCTGACCGATCAGATCGCGGCCCGCCAACGCGAGGGGCAACGTCAACTCCTGGATGGAGAAAACGCGCTCAATGCCGGACTCTCCGAGCGCCTCCACAATCTCTGCGGCGACACCGAGCTCGGCGAAGGTGGGTTGCTGATCGGACACGTGAACATCTTAACTGCCCACCGTTACAATGTGACCATTGCAGCAACGAGCAAGTAACAACGAAGTTTAAGGACACAATGGAAATCAAGATTGGTTTGGCTGACAGCCACCGCGAACTGTCCATCACCTCCCCGCAGAACCAGGAGGACATCCAGGGGCAGATTACCCGTGCCATCGAATCCGGCGCACCGACGCTGACCCTGGAGGACGAGCGCGGCATGAAGTTCGTCGTGCGCACCGAGCGCATCCTGTATGTGGAATTGGGTAACTCCACCCCGCGTGCTGTTGGCTTCTCCGGTTAAGCCCGGGATAGATTAACCCCTATGAGCCACCACCCCGACACCGCCAGCGACGGCGCTCTGGCACGCTTCGCGCGCACTTACGGTTGGCGCGCGTATGCCATTCCCGTCTTGATTGTGGTGACGGCGCTGGTCATCTGGAGCATTGTCAACACCCCGTCCGGGGAGACCATCGGTGCATCAGACCGCGCTCCGGGACAGGTGGAGGGGCAGGAGCAGGAGACCCGCAAAACGGTGGCCCCGATGCCCGAGGGGGAGGTAGCCATCACGGAGTTGCCCCCAGGCGGCCCCTACACCGAGGAAGGGGCGGGCACGTTCCGCCCCATCGGTGCGCCCGGAATGAACGTGGGCAAGGGCGAAGAGCAGGTGGTGCGCTTCAGCACCGAGGTTGAAGACGGCATTGACACCAGCCGCTTCGGTGGTGATGACAGCTTTGCCACGATGGTGGACACCACCTTGTCCGACCCGCGCGGGTGGACTAATGATCCGGGTGTGCGCTTCGAGCACGTCAGCGCCAGTGATGAACCGGATCTGCGTATCCAACTGGCATCGGTGGGAACAGCCCGCGAGTTGTGCGGCGACGACTTGGGCCTGGAAACGTCGTGCCGTCTCTTCAGTGAGGAGCACGGTGACAGGGTGCTCATCAACGAGTCCCGCTGGGTCCGCGGTGCCGCCCCCTTCAACGGTGACTTGGGGTCCTACCGCCAGTACGTGATCAACCACGAGGTCGGCCACGCCCTGGGGTATGCGGCCCACGAGCCGTGCCCGACCAACGGGGAGCTCGCGCCGATCATGATGCAGCAGACTCTGAGCCTGAACAACGCCGAGCTGTTCCGCGTTGCGCCGGATGAGGTCTACCCGGACAACGCGGACACCTGCCTTGCGAACCCGTGGCCGTATCCGCGCCCGGCTGCGTTGTAGAAAGGGCGGCTGATATGGCGATTCCGGGGCATGTATTGACGTCTTTCCAAGTCGATGACGCACGCCCGGAGCCGCTCGGCAACGAGTGGGGCAACGGGGTGCGCTACGGGCGCATCGTCATTTCTTCCGCGCCTGCGCACGCCGCGTGGTCGTCGAAACTGCGGGAGAAGGTCACCGTTCCGGGCCTGCGGATTGCGCGCCCCGTGCGGACCACCGACGGCCGTTTTGCTCTGGCCGGTTTCCGCGCCACCGACTTCATCGAGGGGCAGCCCGGCCACCGCATCGACGAGGCGATCGCCGCAGCCCTGCGTTTCGACGACGCTGTCGCCCATTTCCCCGCCCCCGCCATCCAGCGTGATGATGCTTGGGCCCGCGCCGAGCGTGCCGCTTGGTCTTCCGCGCCCGGCGTCGCCGTCAAGGGCGGGCAGCTCACCCACGCGGATTTCCTCGCCTGTTGCCTTTTCTCCGGATCGCTCGCACCCGCGCTCAGCGACATTGTGCCCAGCGCCGAGCCGCGCCCGCACGGTTACACTGCGGCCCTGACGCTTATCGACGGGATGTTGGCCGGCGCCGTCGACGATCACGTCCTCAGCCGCTGGTCCCACATCCCCGACCTGTTCTTCCTGTGCGAGCGCGCGTTGGAGTACAGGGCGATCTTGGCGGCCGGTAACCCTCACGTGGCGGCGGCACAGACCGAGCGGATCGAGCGCGTTCGGGGTTTGTTGGCGCTCTAGCCGTCTGCGCTTGGGGCTCGCCGAGGCCTGCAGCCCCCTCCCCATGGCGATTAGCTAGATTCAGACGACTAGAAGGCTCCGTTTCGGGCCAAAATTCGGACAATCTAGCTGTCTGGCTCTAGCTATTCGCCGGGTGGGGCCTGCACCGGACCCCTATTCGCCGAGCGGGGCGCGCACCGGACCCGATTAGAAAACGTGTTCCAATCCTTTGCGGCGTGTTCCGCCCCGGTGTCGGGGTGAGATGAGAGACTGTTATCCATGAGTTCGCCGCACCTGACTCTCCCTCCGAACCCGCAGGCCTACCTGGTCCACCGGGACCGCCGCGACAGCACGCGGTCGTGGCCGGTTGATCTGCCCGAACGCGGTGTGCACAAGGTCACCGGTGAGGCTGGGGCCGGTGTGACGAGCTTCCTCATCGACGTTGCCGCCGCCCGCATCGCAGCTGGACAGGACCCCTCCAGCATCGTCTTCGTCACAGCGTCGAAGGAGTCGGCAGCCCGCGTGCGCGAGGAATTGTCCGAGAAACTCACCTCTTCCGGGTTCGTCGCTGACGAGCCGATCGCCCGCTCCGTCCACTCCTTGGCCTTCGCGTTGCTTCGCGCTAGCGAGGATCCGGCGGTCGCCGCGGCGACCCTGATTCGGTTGATTTCGGGTGCTGAGCAGGACTTCGCCATCCGTGAGCTGTTGCAGGGCAATGCCGCCGACGGCACTGGCTCGTGGCCGGAGGAGCTGCGGCCTGCGTTGCCCATGGTCGGGTTTGCGCGCCAGCTGCGCGATTTCCTGCTCCGCGCCGTTGAACGCACCCTCACTCCCGGTCAGCTGCGGGACATGGGCCGCACTCACGGCATTCCGGTCTGGTCCGCGGCGGGGGATTTCCTCGCCGAGTACCAGGATGTCATGGCGCTCTACGGCGCTCGCAGTTATTCCGCCTCCGAGCTCGTGGCCGAGGTCGTGCGGCGCCCGCTGCCGCGCACGTGGGGCACAGTGTTTATCGACGATGCTCAGCACCTCGACCCCGCCTCCGGCATCCTTGTGAACCAACTCATCGCGGAGGCGGACCTTGCCGTGGTGGGTGGTGACGAGGAGCAGGCTGTATTCCGGTTCCGTGGCGCCTCCCCGTTGTTCTTCAAGAATCTGGACGCGCCCACCATCGACCTCGGTGTTTCCCGGCGCACTCCCACTGCACGCGCTGTCATCGCTCCGGATGGCGCGATGAACAACGCGTTCGTAGCCGACACCTTGCGCCGCGCCCATCTGGAAGAGGGGGTGCCGTGGCGGGACATGGCAGTCGTCGTGCGCTCGGTAGGGATGATCGAACCGCTGCGTCGCACGCTCCTCCAAGCAGGGGTGCCAGTGGCGATCAACCCGACGGACCTCGTATTGGGGGAGCAACGCATTGTCGCTGCGATGCTGCTGGGTCTGCGCGCTCTGAACGGTCTGGATGCCACGCACTGGCGTGAGCTCCTGCTCGGACCGGTCGGTGGTGCAGATCCGGTCACGTTGCGTCGTCTGCTGCGCGGCCTGCGCCGCTGGCGGCCAGAGGTCCGCGCGGAGGACACGCTGAGCGAACTGCTGGCGTTGCGCGGAGAGTTGCCCGATTTCGGAGCCATACTCACCCAGCGCGAGCTGGACATCCTGGACCGCATCCGCGGGGTTCTGGAAGCTGGGCGCACTTCGCTTGACGACGGCGGCAGCGTCGAAGAGGTGCTCTGGGCCGTCTGGGCGCAGACTGGTCTGGCAGAATCCCTCATGGCCATTGCGCTGCGCGGCGGGGCGGCCGGATCCCAGGCAGACCGTGACCTTGACGCGATGATGGCGCTGTTCGACGCAGCGGGTGACTTCACTGAGCGTCGCCCGACTGCCACCATTGAGGCTTTCATCGCGCACATTGAGGAGCAGGAGTTGCCCACCGGTGTGCGCGACCGGCGCACCGCCGTTCCGGACGCGGTGCCGTTGCTCACGGCCCACGGTGTGGCGGGGCGTGAATTCGCCCGCGTCATCGTCAGCGAAGTGCAAGAGCTGTCCTGGCCCACACTGAGCGAGACCGGCACGCTCATGCGCCAGGAAGACCTCATCGACCTTGTTGATCAAGGCATTGATCCAGCGACACCGGTCTCTCACACCGTGGACCGCCTCAAGGAGGAACGCCGCCTCTTCCACGTCGCTGTCACCCGTGCGACGGAGCAGGTGATCGTCACCGCTGTGGACGCTCCGGACGGGGATGAGGTCATCGAGCCCTCGCGCTTCGTGCAGCAGTTCGCCGACGCGCGTGGCACCATTCCGGAGCATGTCAGCACCGGCACTGCCGCGTCCGGAGCTGCTGAGCAGCAGACCCTGTTCGACGGGGTGGACACTAGTACCACCGGCAGAGAAGAAGTGCACGTCGATGTGGCACCGGTCCGGGTGCTCGCAGTCGAAGACATTGTCGCTGAACTGCGCCGCGCCATCACCGACGAGTCCTCCAGCGAGGACGTCAAACTACAGGCTGCCCGCCAGCTCGCCCGCCTCGCCGAGGCCGGTGTGCCTGGGGCGGATCCGGGTCAGTGGTGGGGGATCAGGGAGGCGTCGATAAGCGAAGGCGTGGAACCGCCTGGACGCCTGTCGCCCTCGCGCATTGAAGGACTACTGGAATGCCCCATGCGCAACGTGCTGGAGCGCGATGTCGCGCCTGCGTCGAGCGACGCAATGACACGCGGAACGCTCGCGCACTACTTCTTCGAGGCTGTCGGAAACGGGGCCGATGTGGAACTCGCCCAAGCGGACACGCTGGAGGCATACCGCGCACTGTTCACCGTTCCGTCCTGGAAAGAGGTCAGCGATCTGGGGGAGTTCACGCGTCTGCTCGGTCGCGCGGCGCAATGGGTCGAGGAGACGCGCGGCACGTTCGAGCTTGTGGACACAGAAGTTCCGGTCGACGTGGAGGTCGCACCGGGGCTGCGCATCGGCGGTCGGATCGACCGGCTGGAGCGCGAGGAAAGCGGAGCGGTCCACATCGTCGACTTGAAGACCGGCAAGAATCATCCGTCTGCCGCAGAGGCGGAAGAAAACCCGCAGCTGTTCGCCTACCAGCTCGCACTGTCGCGCGGGGCTCTCAGGGAGGGCACAGACGCCTCGGTGGCGACGGCGGGTGAGACCGACTCCCTCGACGTCGGCGGGGGAACGCTGATTTACCCTGGCAGCGACCAGGTGAAGGTGACCGCTGCCCACCAAGCCCCAAAGGACGCGGAGCAACTCGAGGAGTTCGCGGCGCGCATTGCCACGCTGCCTGCGGAGATGACGGGGCCGCGGCTGCGCGCTGTGACAGGCAAGCACTGCGACTTTTGCCATGTCAAAGCAATCTGTCCGGTGCAACCGGAAGGGGAGGTGACCACCCGTGGCTGACATGCAACCCGTGACACTGTCGCGGTATCTGAAGGAGAAGTTCCCGCCGACCGATCAGCAGGCGGCGGTCATCGGGGCAGACCCCGGCCCGCTCCTCGTTGTCGCCGGCGCGGGCGCAGGCAAGACCGAAACGATGGCGGCCCGCGTCGTGTGGCTGGTGGCCAACGGCTACGTCCGGCCGGAGGAAGTGCTCGGCCTGACGTTCACGCGAAAGGCCGCGCACGAGCTGGGTAGGCGCATTCGTACCCGGTTGGAGAAGCTCGCCGCGAATGAGCAGCTGGTGCGCCACTTGGACCCCAGCGGCGGGCTCGCGGAGACGCTCGAGGTCATCGCGCCGACCGTGTCCACCTATGACGCGTTTGCCGGCGACCTCATCCGCGAATACGGCCTGCTCGTCCCCGTGGAGCCTGACGCGCGGCTTATCACCGATGCCGAGCTGCATTCCATCGCCTGGGACGTAGTGAGCAATCACGGTGGCGCTTTGCTCGACGGTGTCGATGCGAACCCCGGTGTGAGCACCGTCGTGGACACTCTGCTGCGGCTCGTGGCCAACATGGGCAACGACCTCATGCCGCCGTCGCGGGTGCGGGAGGAAGCGGAGGCGTTCATTGATAACGTCGCAGCCCTTCCCCGCGGCAGAGCGAAAGAGCAGTACGCCAAGGAAGTCCGCGGCTGGATAGACAAGCAGCGTCTTCGCGCCGCCTACACCGACCTCGCGGAGGAGCTCAGCCGCGAGCTGCGCGAACGCGGAGTGGTCACGTTCAACGAGCAAATGTCCGTCGCGGCGCAACTGGCCAGTAACCACCCGTCGGTCGGGGAGAGCCAACGCGGCCGCTTCCGGGTGGTCATGTTGGATGAATACCAGGACACCTCCCACGCCCAGCGCGTGCTTCTGCGCAGCTTGTTCGGCGAAAACCGCGACGACCTCGCGCGGCACCCGCACCCGCTGACCGTCACCGCCGTCGGTGACCCGATGCAGGCGATTTACGGCTGGCGCGGAGCCACTGCCGCTAATCTGCAGGCGTTCGTCGACGACTTTCCGCTTGCCGACGGTGCCTCCGCCCCGAAAGCCCAGCTCACCACCTCATGGCGCAACCCACCGGAAGTGCTGGCACTGGCCAACTCAGTGTCGTCGGCCGTGCTCGGCGCCCCGGGGCCGCAGCGCGCCGTCGAACCGCTCAATCCGAATCCGGCGTCTGACCCCGGTAACGTGGAGGTGGGCTTCTACGGGCCTGTGGACGAGGAAATCGCCGCCGTCGCTGACATGCTGGCCGCGGACTTCCATGAGCAGTTGGCGGAGCACGGTGATGTCTCCTCGGCTGTGCTGGTGCGCAAGAACAAACAGTCCGCACTGATTGCTGAAGCTCTGGAGGAGCGCGGCATCCCTTATGAGATTGTCGGTCTGGCAGGTCTCCTGACCGTGCCGGAGGTCGCCGATGCGGTTGCTGTAGCGAAAATGCTTGTTCACCCGCAGGATTCTGCCGCTGCTCTGCGCATCCTGGCTGGCCCCGCATGCGGATTGGGGCTGAAAGACATCACGGCCTTGTCTCGGCGAGCAGTGAACCTGGCCGGCGGCCGGGCGCACGACCAAGACGACAGCGCTGTAGCGGGGCTGGGGCCTGATGCAGATCCGCGGGAACGGTTGCAAGCCCAGCTCACCGACCTGATCCGCGAGGCTGAGAACGCCGTCGGTGAGAACGAGCGCTCCGTTGGCCTCGCCGACGCGGTGGCGGACCTCGGTGAGCCGGAGCGCTACACGGAGGAAGGTCTGGCGCGCCTGCAGGTGCTGTCCTCGCAGCTGCGCGCCCTGCGCATGCGCAGCTTGGGCAAGCGCCTGCCGGACCTGTTCGATGACATCGTCTCCATCTTCGGCATCCGCACCGAGGTGCTCTCCCGCCCCTCCGACACCGGCACTGTGCATCTGGACAAATTCGCTGAAACGGTCGCGTCGTATCCGGGTGCGGATCTGGAAGGCTTCCTGAACTACCTGGAGTTGGCCACCGAGCATGAGGACGGTCTGGCGCCCGGCACTGTCGCGAACACCGGCGACCGGGTGCAGATCCTCACCGCGCACAAGGCGAAAGGCTTGGAATGGCGCACCGTCGCTGTCGCCCACGCTGACGCCGCAACGTACGGCGGAACGGCGGAGACCTTCCTCGGCTACGTAGCGACGGTCCCGGACGACTCCTACACCGCACTCGCCGAAGCCGATACCCGCAGCGACTTCCAGAAGCTCACCAACCAGTACAAGAAGGACAAGACCGCTGAGCTTGCCGAAGAGTCCGCTCGGCTCTTCTACGTCGCGGTGACCCGGGCGGAGCGGCGTCTTTTGGTCACGGCGTCCGGGATCTCTCCGACGCGGAAGAAGCCGGTGGAGCCCTACTCCCACTTCCTGCCCTTCCGGGATATGGCGGAGGTGTTGTCCTGGTGGGACGGAACAGTGACGGATGAGCTGACGGACATTCGCGAACGCGAAGGCTTCTGGCCCCACTACAGCGCCGAGCCTGCCGCAGTGGATGCCGCTGAGCGCGTCAACGCGGCCCTTAAGGACCTGCCGCAGCTCACCGCCGGTGAGCTCTACGGGCTGTGGGAGCGCGATGTGACAGCGCTGATCGAGGAGCATGAGGCCACCATGAGCCCGTCGGTGCCGGTCATCATGCCCGCAATGCTCACCGCCTCCGACATCGTCGCGCTGCGCGCCAACCCGGAGCAGTTCGCCCGCCGCGCGCGCCGCCCGGTGCCGTTCAAACCGAACTCTTATGCCAAGCGCGGAACAGCGTTCCACGAATGGATCGAGGGGTTCTTCGGTGCGCGCCCGCTTCTCGACGACGACGAGCTGCCCGGCAACACCGAACCCGACGTCGACGCGACCACACTGGCACGCCTCAAGGCGTCCTTTGAGGCCAGCCACTGGGCGCAGCGCGCTCCGGCGCACATCGAGCACCCCTTTGAGATCGACTTGGGCTCGGCGAGCGTGCGCGGCCGCATTGACGCTGTGTACCGTGACGCGCCCACACCAGAGGCGCCGCACGGCAGCTGGACCATCGTCGACTGGAAGACCGGCGCCAAACCCCAGGCGACGGAGATGCGGGCCGCGAAACTGCAGCTGGCCGTCTACCGGGAGGCGTGGAAACGCATCGCCGGCGACGGGCTGCCAGTCAACGCAGTGTTCTTCTACGTCCGCACCGGGGAAGACTTCGCCCCGCACGACCTGCCAGAACGCGGCGAGCTGGAGGAGCTGCTGCAAACCGCCGCGGCAAGAGGTCTAGAGTCCGATATAGACATGCAGCATTAAGGAGGTGACCCATGGCACCATCGTTTCGTCCGCCGATCCGTTTCCGCGATAACCGCAGCGACGAGTTGACGGCGTTGCCAGACCACGCTCTACTAAATGTCATCCGTCTGCCGCAGGCGGACAAGGCAACGCCGTGGGCACTGATCAGCCGGCGGTTCCTGTACGCCATCTTGCTTGTTGTCATCGTCGCTGTGCTTGTGTGGCTGGACAAGGACGGTTATTCGGAGCACCTCACCTTCATTGACGCGGTGTACTACTCGGCGGTGTCGCTATCCACCACAGGTTACGGCGACATCACCCCGGTGACGCAGACGGCGCGCCTAGTGAATATCTTGGTGGTCACCCCGATGCGTGTGGCGTTCCTGATGCTGCTCGTCGGTACCACCTTGTCCGTCCTGACCGAAGACTCGCGTAAGACCCTGCAACTGCAGCGCTGGAGGAAAACCGTGCGCAACCACACCATCGTCGTCGGCTATGGAACGAAGGGCCGCTCCGCGGTCGAGGCGTTGATCGCAGAAGGCATGCCGCCGTCGGAGATCGTCGTGATCGACGACAACCAGGAGGCCCTGTCCCACGCGGAGAACCGCGGCCTGATCGCCGTCCACGGCAATGCGACCAAGTCCGACGTGTTGAAGATTGCCGGTGTGAGCCGTGCACGCTCCGTGGTGGTCGCACCGTCCAGCGACGACACAGCCGTTTTGGTCACGTTGTCGGTGCGCGAGATCAACCAGGGGGTCAACATCGTCGCGTCGGTACGCGAAGGCGAGAACCAGCACCTGCTCGAGCAGTCCGGGGCGGACTCGGTGGTCATCTCCTCGGAAACCGCGGGCCGCCTGCTCGGCATCGCTACGTCGACACCGACGGTGGTGGAGATGATCGAGGACCTGCTCAGCCCCGATGCCGGTTTCGCCGTGGCTGAGCGCGCGATTATTGATGACGAAGTCGGCGCCAACCCCCGGCACCTCGCCGATATTGTGCTGGGCGTGGTCCGCTCCGGCGAGCTCTACCGCCTCGATTCGCCGGAAGCGGAGACCGTCGAGCCGGGCGACCGCCTGCTGTACATCCGCTACACCGACGAGACTCCGGACGACCTGAGCGAAGCCGCCCGCGCAGAGGAAGAGGACCGCTAGCCGATGATCGACCTGAGCCAGCTCGAAACTCAGCTCGACCCCGATCAGCTCGTCGCCGCCACCGCTCCGCGCGGGCCGGTGTGCATTCTCGCCGGCGCTGGCACCGGTAAGACGCGCACCATCACCTACCGCATCGCGCACCTCATCGATCAAGGTTTTGTCGCCCCGCAGCGCGTGCTCGCCGTGACGTTCACCTCGCGTGCGGCAGGGGAGATGCGTGACCGTTTGCGCGACATGGGCATTGGCGGTGTGCAGGCCCGCACGTTCCACGCTGCAGCGTTGCGCCAGCTGCGTTACTTCTGGCCGCAGGTAGCAGGCGACATGCCGTGGCACCTCATTGACAACAAATTCCCGCTGGTCGGTCGCGCAGCGCGCTCTGTGGGGCTCGAGTCCCACAAGGATATGGTGCGTGACCTGCTCAGCGAGATCGAGTGGGCCAAAGCGTCTCTAGTCACCCCGGAAAGCTACGCCGAGACCATCGCTAACTCTCGCCGTGAGCCGCCGACGGACGCGGAGAAGGTCGCCGCCGTGTACAAGCGGTACGAGCAATCCAAGACGAGCCCCGACGGCATGGCCCTCGACTTCGATGACCTTCTGCTCCACGTCGCCGGTGCCCTGGAGAACGCGCCGGCGGTAGCCGAGGAGTTTCGCACCCAGTACCAAACCTTCGTCGTCGACGAGTACCAAGATGTCACCCCGCTCCAGCAACGTGTGCTTGAAGGCTGGCTGGGCCAGCGCGATGATCTGACTGTCGTCGGCGATGCCAACCAGACCATCTACTCCTTCACCGGGGCTTCCCCGGACTATCTGCTGAACTTTTCGCGGACGTACGGGCACGCGACCGTGGTCAAGCTGCAGCGCGACTACCGATCCACCCCCGAGGTCACAGACCTGGCGAATACCGTGATCTCTAAAGCCACCGGCCGCGCTGCTGGCACCCGCCTTGAGCTGCAGGGCATGCGCGCACCAGGCCCGGAGCCGACGTTCGCGTCCTATGCTGATGAGCCGACGGAGGCGCGCGAAGTCGCGGCACAGATCCGCACGCTTATCGACGGCGGCGTCCCACCCCGCGAGATCGCCATCCTCTACCGCCTCAACGCGCAGTCGGCGGTGTTCGAGCAGACGTTGTCTGACGCTGGCATCGTCTACCAAGTCCGCGGCGGCGAAGGCTTTTTCAACCGCCCAGAGATCCGCGAGGCGATCGGCGTGCTCGTGCAGGCCACCCGCCGCAACGACCTGCCGGACGACCCGGTGACTGTCGCCCGCACCGCTTTCGCCCCGCTGGGTCTGAGTGCCACGGAACCCGAGGGTGCGCAGCAGCGTGAACGGTGGCAGACACTCAACGCGTTGGTGGAGCTCATCGCCGACATCGTGAACACTGGGGAAGCAGACTCGCTGCCCGGAGTGTTGCAGTCGCTGCGCCAGCGCGCGGAGTCGAAGCAGCCCCCGGCTGTCGACGGTGTGACGTTGGCCAGCCTGCACGCCGCCAAAGGCCTTGAGTGGGATGCGGTCTTCCTTGTTGGCCTGGTGGAGAAGACGCTGCCCATCTCGCATGCGATCAAGGCTGGCGACGAGCAGATTGAGGAGGAGCGGCGCCTGTTCTACGTGGGCATCACCCGCGCCCGCGAGCACCTGCACCTGTCGTGGTCGTTTGCCCGCCAGGAGGGCGGCCGGAAGAGTCGCGACAGGTCCCGGTTCCTCGACGGCATTGCCCCGCAGCTCGACGTCGAGACCACCCCTGACCGCCTCAAGCGTCCGAAGAGATGCCGGGTGTGCGGCAACCCCATCACCACGCCCGCCGAGAAGACCCTCGGCCGGCACGAGGAGTGCGAGCCGACCTACAACGAGGCCGCATTCACAGCCTTGAAGCAGTGGCGCTTGGACACCGCCCGCGAGAAGCAGCACCCGCCGTACATGGTCTTCACTGATGCGACACTTCTGTCTGTCGTCGAGGCGATGCCGGCAAGCCTCGCAGAACTACTGGACATCTCCGGCATCGGCCCGTCCAAGCTGGAACAGTACGGCGAGGACGTGCTGGCCGTCTTGGAAGACTTCCGCTGACCCCTTCCGTGCCCCCTCACAAGCAGGCAGGGCAGCTCTTGTGCGTGCCCAGGGGGTGCTCAGCCACCCACTGCGGCCCGAAGGGGTCGATGATCAGCGCGATTCCGGGCTCCGCTTCCGGAACGAGCACACCGGGAGGTTCTGGCACCTCCGCGCACCGGCGCACGATCACCGCGGCGGCAGCTGCGCCAGCGGCGACCACCGCAGGATCCGGGGCATTCGTGCTCGAGGCCTGCGACAGTGCCGTAGCGGTGACATGCGTGTGCGGGTCGCGCTCCTGGGCGTGCATGAGCACACACTCAAGGCACGGACCGTCCCCGTCGAGGCTTGCCGGGCCGACCACCACCCGCGAATCCAACGTGAATACCGGGATGATCCACCCGGTGTGATCGGCCAGCGCCTCGCGCAGCCGCACCAGCTGGGGCACCTGGTCAACAACCACGACGGGTGTATCAGGGGAGAGGAGGGAAAAGAAGGGGTGGAGGGGTTCGTCGATAAGCGGTGTGCGCACTGTGATCCCGCCGGTGCGCAGCAACCGCACCACCTCGTCCGCCAAAGCTGAAGTGCCGAGCACCACGACGGTGCGTTCGCTGGCGTCGACGAGGATGCGGTAGTTCAGCAAATCGTTGACCAGCGCCCGCGCCTCCGGCTCATCAATCTCGGGAATGCCTCGCAGGGCGTTGAGAACATCGCGCACGGCCGTAGGCTCGATCATGGCATCCAGGATGGCCTTGAGCTGGCGCGGGTGCGCCGTGTCCAGCACCGCGCTTCTCGACGCATCCAGCCCGAACTGCACCGATCCCTCCCCACGGACCAGCACATTCACACCGGGCGCCAAACGAACTAATGTTGAGTCCCCCATAGGAGCCATTGCAGCACACGGGAGGACACTGCGCATGCTCGACCGCGACAACGTGGACGTGATCCGCTCTGAGCGCAGGACCCGCACGGTACAGGCGCGGTTCAAAGGCGACCGCATTGAAGTCCGCATTCCGGCACGTTTCACCGCCGCGCAGGAACGCGACGCTGTCGACGGCATCCTGGCGAAGATGGAGCGCAAACTCACCACCAGCACGCTGTCCGACGAGGACCTGCTCGCTCGCGCACAGTCCCTCAACGACTCCGTCCTCGACGGGCAAGCGCGCATCGGATCCGTGCGGTGGACCTCCAACCAGTCGACACTGTGGGGGTCCTGCAGCACGGCGACCGGTGACATTCGCATTTCTGACCGGCTACGGGACGTGCCCGACTGGGTGGTCGACGCCGTGTTGGTTCACGAACTCGTGCACACCTTCATCCCCGGCCACGGCCCTGAGTTCTGGGAGCACGCCGACAAAGCCCCCCGCGCTGAGCGCGCGAAGGGCTATTTAGAGGCGTTCCAGAGGTTCGGGCAGAACTAGTCGTTCTTGTCGTCCTCGGTGCCGGAGCTGCCGTCAGTGCCGCGGTCGTCCTCGCTTGGGCCGGGCTCTTCAGCGAGCATCTCCTCGAGTTTGGCGATCTCTTCGTCGAACTGGTCGTCCGGAGCATCGTCGAGAAGCGTGTCGATGAAGGCAGCCGGATTCTCCAAGTGCTCTCCCGTCGGCAACAGGTCCGGGTGGTCCCACACCTTGTCGCGTCGCTCCGCACCAACGGCAGTGGTAGCGCGGCGCCACAGGTCGGCGGCTTCGTTCGTCTTCGGAGCGCCCAGCTCAATGCCGACGACGTTGGCAAAGGCGTTCTCAGCGGACCCGCCGGTCGCGCGGCGGCGTGCCCACGACTCCGTCATCGCCGCAGTGGACGGGATGCGGGAGCCGAGGGCGTCCTCGACGACAACCTCGACCCAGCCTTCGACGAGCGCGAGCAGCGTTTCCAACCGGTCTGCTGCGGCAGCGTTGCGCGAGGTGACGCGCGGGGACATGTCCGCGCCCTGCATCTCCTGCATCGCCTCCTGGATCTTCGCTGGGTCGCCCGACTCGAGGTTGAGATCCCGGATCTTCTCCTCAATGTGGGAGGTGTCCAGCTCCAGGCCGACGGAGTATTCCTCAACCGACGACACGATGCGCTCGACGAGCCACGGCACGTGGGTGAACAGGCGCTGGCGAGCGGCCTCGCGCGCCGAGATGTAGACGAGCACCTCTTGCCCCGGCACAGACAGCTGTTCCGAAATCGGCTCAATGTTCTTCGGCACAATGCCGATGACACCCTTCGGCGCGACCGGAAGGCCGAAGTCATTGCCGGTCAGCGCCTGGTTGGCTAAGTCACCGAGCGCCTGGCCGAGCTTGGCGCCGAAGTTCATCGAGTTGAAGTGGCCGAGCATCTGCGTGATGGGGCCGAAGATCTCGCGTGCCTCCTCCGGCATCGCGTCGAGCTGGGCGCGGCCCATGTGCTCTGCGACGGGGCTGACCATGCGCTTCCACGTGGGCAGGGTGTTGGTCAGCCAGTCGTCCGCGCTCCATGCCTCGGGGCGGGAGCCGGAATCGGGGAGCGCCGTTGCGTCATCAATCCACAGGTTCGCAAGCCTCGTCGACTCTGTAACGGCATTCGTGTCGCCTGCAGTCGCACCACGCGGGTTCTTGACCACCTGGCGGGCAGCGCGCAGCGCCACGTCGTAGTTGACCGCGTCCTGCTTGGGGCGCTCTTGGCCGGCCTTATTGGCCTGCTCGCCCAAGCCGGAGAGCATCTCGCTGAACTGGCCCAGGACCTCGCCGAGGTTGCCGAAGCCGCCGCTAAAGCCTTGGGTGCCGCCAATGCCGAACCCGAACTGGCCGAACGGGTTGTCCTGGCGGCCCTGATCGTCGCGGCCGTTGCCGTCGTTGCGGCCGTTTCCGTCCTGGCCGTCCCGGTCGTCGCGATCATCGCGGTCGTCGTTAGGGAAAGAGAACCCGAATCCATTAACCATGGTGGCCAGCCTACCGGCGGTGAAACACGCCCTACAATGAAAAACGGGCTGAACAGGCAACGCTCTAAGCGAACACGGTCTTTTGAACAGGCTGTTGTAGGCTTTACTGCCGTGACTTTGCCTGCTACTGCGGACCAACCCGCTCCCTCCGTGAAACGCCGCCGTGCTGCGGTGGTGTGGGGCGGTATTCCCCTTGCGGTGGCGGCTGCGTTGTTCGTGGCCGGGGGCATTCCGGGGACCGATATCCGGTTCACAGTGCCGTTCGCGGCGCAGGGGCCGGGGCCGACGTTCAACACCCTGGAAGAAGTCGATGGCACCCCCGTCATCGAAATTGAGGGGGCGGATGTCGATCCGACCGCAGGCAGCCTGGACATGACGACAGTGTCTGTGCGCACCAACATGACCGTGGGGCAAGCGCTGAGCCGCTGGCTGATCTCCGATGACACGCTCGTACCGATCAACCAGATCATGCCGGCAAATATGTCGGACGAGGAGATGCGCAAGCACAATGAGGCCACGTTCGTCGCCTCCGAAGCTGCCGCCACGGTCGCGGCAATGCGCTACCTGGGGGAGCCGACCCGCGTCCTCATTCACGACGTCCTCGAAGACGGCGCTGCGGCCGACGCACTCAAGCCCGAAGACATCATCACAGCTGTCGATGGCACCGATGTTTCCGCCCCGCAGGAGGTCCAGGACCTCGTCCGGTCAAAGAATCCCGGAGACGAGCTCACTATTTCTTACGAGCGCGACGGTGAGCCGGGGGAGGCCACCATCACCCTCGGCACCAACCCCCAGGATGAGTCCGTCCCGCTGCTGGGTGTGACCATGTCTTCGGAGCCCACTGGCGATGTTGCGGTGAACTACAACTTCAACGACGTGGGAGGCCCGAGCGCAGGAATGATCTTCTCGCTCGCGGTCATCGATAAGCTCTCGCCCGGCGAACTCAACGGCGGCAAGCACGTCGCGGGCACCGGCACCATCTCCGAAGATGGCTCCGTCGGTCCGATCGGCGGCATCACGCACAAGATCGAAGGCGCACGCGACGGCGGCGCAGAACTCTTCCTCGCGCCCGAGAACAACTGCAAGGAAGCAAGCAAGGTCGATGCGGGGGATATGGTTGTCGCGAGCGTCGCCACGCTTGACGACGCAGTAGCCGCCATGTCCGCCTTCTCCGAAGGATCCCCCGTCAAAACCTGCGCGGCGGACTAGCGCGCTACTGCTCGTTGGTGAGCTGCTTCGCGTCTTGCTCTTCTTGCTCGCCTTCCTGCTCTTCTTCATCCGTGGCGAGCGCAGGGGTCTTCACTCCGCTGCCGTCGTCTTCAGCTAGCCCCAGCTCGTAAATGCGCTGCTCAGGGTCAACATCTCCGCTGTCGACCATCTGCTGCAGCAGCTGGCCCTTGTCGGAGTCCACCACGGTGAGGACGGCGGTCCGGCCCAGCATCGACCAGCCGACGATCTTGTTGCCGTCCTCGGACTCTTCAACGATGCGGGAGCTCCTCAGCCCAGTCAGCAGATCCTTTGTGTCTGCGGCCATGGACTCGGACTCGAAGAACTGGATCTTTCCCACATCAGCGCCGGTGCATTCGATGGAGCCTTTCAGGCTGGTTTCCGAGCAGGTATCTAGTGCGTCGAAAAGCTCTGCGGGCGCAAGCGCCGCGAATTGCTCCGCGACTTGAGCCACGAGTTCTGGATCGTCGCTGCGGCGGCGCCACCCGTTCTGCTTGCTGGTTTCCGCCGTGGATTCCTCAGCCGTGGATTCGTCGGCCACAGTCTCAGCGGAGGTGGATTCCGGCGCAGGTGTCGGCAAAGGCTCTTTGCTCTCTTTGTCAGAGCAGGCGGCGAGCGTGACAACCAAGCTCATCGCCGCGAGCGCGACAGGCGCACGGCGATGGCGGGGCAGGGACGAAGACGGCACGGGGGTAACTCCTTTAAAGTAGACCCCCTTAGTGTAGATCGTCTTCCTGCGGATCGTTCTCCAAGCTGTACCGCAATGCGCCGATGACTGCGGGTGCGACGTTGGGTCCGCCGCGCAGTTGGATATCGTCTTCTGCGAACGGGCCAGCCGCTTCCAGCTCCTCTTCGGTCGGGCGGATCTGCAGCAAGGTCTGCTCAATATCTTCGTCCCGCAGCACGCCGGAGAACAACCGGGCCGGGGACGCTTCGGCAGTGCCGCTGGTGTCCATGAAGACGATCTCCTGCGCCAGGATGACGCCCTCGACCTCTGCTGGCCATGCCAGGCGCGCGATATAGTCGCCTAACTCGTCTGAACCAGGCAGGATGTGCTCCGGGAGCTCCTGAACCACCAAGGTCAACGGGGAATCCGCCTCCTCGTCGAGTGCGGCGAGCTGGTCCACGACCAACTCCGTCGGCACCAGGGCGAACAGCGTGGGCGGCGCGTCCCAGCCTTCCGCGTGGACGAACTCGACGGCCTCCATCATGGCCTTGTTGAGAGCTTGCTGGCGCAACTGGGGAACCCTTCTGGTCTTTTAGGCGTTAGGCACTTTAGTGTTAAAGCTTAATAGTTCATCGTTCTAAGCCGTTATAAGGAGCTGGATTTGGCCACGCGCCTGAACCGCCCCCGCCCGGAGTCGGGGAAATCCACGAATAAACTACTGGTGACCTTCGGAATCATTGCGCTGATTCTGTTCCTCGTCCCCCTACTTGTGGGCCTCTACACAGAGTTCCGCTGGTTCGGTGAGGTGGGATACCGCGGGGTGTTCACCAACGTCATCCTCGCCCGTGTGGCACTGTTCGTGATCTTCGGTCTGCTCGGCGGCGCGATCACGTGGGCCGCCGCCTTCATCGCGTGGCGCACCCGCGAACGGGTCTCCGTCTTCGCCGACCCGAATTCGCCGATGGCGGCATACCAGTCCTCCATCCAGTCCAGCGTGCGCTCCATGCTGGTGTGGCTGCCTATCGTGGTGGGGCTCATCAGCGGCATGATCGGGCAGGGTTCCTGGCGGACATTCCTGCTGTGGATCAACTCCTCTTCCTTCGGCTCCCAGGACCCGCAATTCGGCCGTGACTTAGGCTTCTACGCCTTCGCGCTGCCGGCGCTGTCCACGCTGGTCAGCGTGCTGTCGATGCTGCTGATCGTTGCTTTCCTTGTCGCTTTGGTGACCCACTACTTGCTGGGCAGCATCCGGGTGGCCAACCAAGTCAGCGGGACGAAGGGCCACATTTCCAAGCCTGCGCGCGTCCAGCTCGCGGTCACTGCCGGTCTGTGGATGCTGGTCAAGGCGCTCGACTACTGGCTGGAGCGCTACACGCTGCTCTACGACAGCAATGACATCTTCACCGGTGCCTCCTACACCGATATCAACGCTCAGCTGCCGGCGCGCATCATCCTGGTAGTCATCGCGGTGCTGGTAGCGGCGGCATTCTTTGTGTCGATCATCTTCCGCGATTTCCGCATCCCCGTGCTGGCGACTGTGCTGATGCTGTTCTCCTCGCTCATTATCGGCCAGGCATGGCCCGCGATGGTTGAGCAGTTCTCCGTCAAACCCAACCGCCAGGCGCGCGAGTCCGAGTACATTCAGCGCAACATTGAAGCCACGCGTGAGGCGTACGGGCTTACCGACGCCACAGTGACCTACGAAAGCAACTGGGGTTCCGAAAGCACGAACGACGGGGAAGTGGGCCGCGACTCCGCGACTATCTCCAACATCCGTCTGCTCGACCCGGAGATCCTGTCGCCGACGTTCACGCAGAATCAGCAGCTGCGCAACTTCTACGGCTTCCCCGACCAGCTGGCCATGGACCGCTACACAGTCGACGGGGAGCTGCGCGACTATGTCGTCGCGGCTCGCGAGCTGGACCCGAATGCTCTGCGTGAGAACCAGCAAGACTGGCTCAACCGCCACACGGTGTACACGCACGGAAACGGCTTTGTGGCTGCACAGGCCAACATTGTCGACGAAGCTGCCCAGGACGCCGGCTCCACCCGCGGTGGCCTGCCGGTGTTCACGGTGTCGGACCTGCAAGCCAACGCCAACGCGGAAGAAAAGGAAGACGCCGAAGAGCTGGGTATCCGTGTGGACCAGCCGCGCGTCTACTACGGCCCAGTCATTGCGTCCGCTGAAGATGGCCTCGACTACGCCATCGTCGGCGATGTCGGCCAGGGCCCGCTCGAGTACGACACCGACTCTTCCTCGTTCACCTATGACGGTGAAGGCGGCGTGAGCATCGGCAACTGGGTCGACCGCCTCGCGTACGCGGTGAAGTACCAGGAACTCAACCTCATCCTGTCGGACCGTGTCGGCAGCGAGTCCAAGATCTTGTACGACCGTGACCCGCGCCAGCGCGTGGAGAAGGTCGCACCGTGGCTGACCACCGACAGCACCACGTACCCCGCTGTTATCGACGGTCGCATCAAGTGGATCGTCGACGGCTACACCACGCTGTCTGCCCTGCCGTACTCCACCCGTGAATCCCTGCAGAACACCACGCAGGACGCGCTCAACCCGGAGGGCACCAACCAGCGATTGGTCAACAACGAGGTCGGTTACATCCGCAACTCCGTCAAGGCGACAGTCGACGCCTACGACGGTTCGGTCGACCTCTACGCCTTCGACGAAGAGGACCCCGTCCTCAAGGCGTGGATGGGTGCTTTTCCGGACACGGTGAAGCCCGCTTCGGAGATTTCCGATTCGCTGCGCGACCACCTGCGCTACCCGGAAGACCTGTTCAAGGTCCAGCGCGAGCTGCTGGCCCGCTACCACGTGTCTGACCCGGGCGTGTTCTTCAACAACGACGCCTTCTGGTCCGTCCCGAACGATCCGACCGCGCCGGAAGGCCGCCAGGAGCTCAACCAGCCGCCGTACTACGTTGTGGCCGCCGACCCAGAAACGGGTGACCCGACCTTCCAGCTGATCACCCCGTACCGCGGTCTGAGCCGTGAGTTCCTCGCCGCGCACATGTCGGTCACCTCCGACCCGGACAACTACGGCCAGATCACCGTCCGCGTTCTGCCGACCAATACGCAGACGCAGGGTCCGAAGCAGGCTCAGGACGCGCTGATGTCCTCTGACCAGGTCGCCCGCGACCGCACCCTGTGGGAGGGCTCCAACACGCTGAAGAATGGTAATTTGCTCACCCTGCCGGTTGCTAACGGCGAGATCCTTTATGTCGAGCCGATTTACTCGCAGCGCAAGGACCAGGAGTCCGCGTTCCCGAAGCTGCTGCGTGTGCTGGTGTTCTACAAGGGCCGTGTCGGTTACGCCCCGACGATCTCCCAGGCGCTCAGCCAGGTGGGCATTGACGCGAAGGAGGCCCAAGACATCTCCATCGTGGACTCCGATGACTCGACTACTTCCGACGCCGAGGACCAGGCCACGGCGACGGACCCGGACAACACCGACGCGGAGACCGAGGAAAGCGAGGGCGACGGCGACACAGCCACCCCGCCCGCCAACCAAGAGGAAGCCCTGACGGCTATCGACGAGGCCTTGCGCGGCCTCGAGGACGCCCGTGACGGTTCCTTCGAGGAATACGGCCGAGCCCTGGACGAGCTCGACCGCGCCGTTGAGGACTACCAGAAGGGGCAGTAGTCGGGTGCGGCCCGACGGCCGTACCTGACCCATTAGCGGTGAACGATTTGAGGGTTCCAGCCCCATAACGGTCGCGCCATAAGCTCCTGACCGGCAGTTATTGTCTTGGACTTATGGGTCGGTGCGCTAAATCGTTCACGCAGTCTCAACCTGAATAGCTGGCGAACCCCCGGCGAACGGGCGGTGAACACCCCCACGAGCCCCTGGCCCACTTTCACGTGTGGCCAGGGGATTTGTTGTTCAGGACAAGTCTGCGTATAGTTAACACCCGTTGCCGATACGGCAGCAGGTGAAGTTCATAACTCACTCGACGCGGGGTGGAGCAGCTCGGTAGCTCGCTGGGCTCATAACCCAGAGGTCGTTGGTTCGAATCCAGCCCCCGCTACTAAGATAAGGCCCCTACCAGTGGAAACGCTGGTAGGGGCCTTCTTCATTTTGTGATCGGATCGCCATTTGGTGCACTAGCTGGTGCACTAGGGTCAAAATCCTGCACCAAACGGAACTGCGACGCTCCAACGACGCGGCGCAGGTTTTCGGTGCATTGCTTAGTGATTGCTAGGACGGCAGCAACGAAGGAACGCCACGGGAGCCGGCAGTTCGAGGAAAGCAACTGCGAACTGCTGTGCAAGTCTCACAACCGCGCCAAAGGTAACGCTTAACCAGCGGCGACGCGGGGATCTAACAATGCTGCGTCGCTAGCGCTCGCACCCAGCGAGCGAGCATCAGGCTGCGCTAGCGACGCTCAGCACGCTTCAGGTGCGGTGGTGCCGTGGCAGGGCGCGACCGGCAGAGCCGGACTGAATACGGGATTGCCCACGTACACCCCGTATTCGTGCAAAGGAGCACTGCCATGTCCACTCATTCCCACACGCTTGCATCCCACGGCGAGATCCTCGCGAACCTCCCCGGCATCCTCGGGTTCTACCCGAACAACTCGCTGATCCTCGCGTTCTTCGTCGACGACGAGGGTGTCGACACCGTCCGCCTCGGCCCGGTCGCGCGGTTCGACCTGGACGAAGCTGTTGCAAAGCTCACCGAGAGCCGCGAGCGGTTCGCAGCGTGGATCAACCACCTGGAACTCGACGCTGTTATCGCGTACATGATCAGCGACGACATTGCACAGCCGATCTTCGACGAGACGGCCACGTACCTCACCAGCGGGGCAGTGCACCTACCGCCGCTGCTCGGGGTGGTGCAGGTGCCTGAGATCGTCACCGGGGCTGCGTGGTGGTCTGTGTACCAGCATCCGCTCATCGACGAGCCGCGCCACGGCGTTGTCGGCGAGGTCGCCGCATCGGCGGCGCTGCGGCAGATGCTAGAGCACACCGGCGAGCTGCCGGAGCCGAGCAAAGACGACATCGAGGCACGGTTGAACAGCACCGATCACGGCATCGACGCTGCCGAGCACGCCGACATCATCGAAGACGCGCTGGCGTATATCCCGCCCATGTTCTCCGACGTGCTGCAGCGTGAATACGAGCAGGCGGCGGCAGGAATAACCCAGCCGAGCACGCGCGCTGTTCGATCGGCGCTGAAATGCTTCACTACAAAGCGCTTGCGAGACGCGCTGCTCGCGGCGCTGCTCGATGACCCGCAGGCGGGCCTTGCGTTCATAGAGAAGGTTATGCGCGCTGTCCCGACCAGCTGGCCGGGGATGCGGGCGCAGCTCACCGCCACTGTCGCAGTGCTCGCGCACGCCACCGGCCAGCCGGGGCTAGCTGGCGTGGCTGCGCAGCGAGCCACCGAGATCGGGCCAGACGAGAACTTCCCGTCGCTGGTGGCGAAGCTGACCGATATCGGCCAGGGCGAGCGGATGGTCGAGCTTGTCCGCGAAGGCGCCGAGAAGACCCGCAGGATCTTGTTCACCGAGTAGCACCACACACCCCGTTGCAGCGATGCAACGGGGTTTCTTTTTCTCGCGGGGCCGTGGCCTGCAGAGATGCACACCTAGCGGGGCGGGGGAGAACCCCCTAGACAGCAGAGCTGTCTCCAACAGACGGATTGACCATCAATCCGAACAAGGAGGCACGTGATGAGCGACTTCATTCACACCGACCTGGAACTGCTCTACCAGCTCGCCGACGGCATCGACGGCGAGGACGCCGATCCGGGCGCAGCGCAAGAACTGCGCGACCTAGAGGCGGCAGGCGCACCGCTGCCCTGGGCAGTGCTGTAACGGCAGCGCAACCACCCCGCAGCAGCAAAGCAGCTGCTTAAGTACCCAAATTGCACGGCAAATCACACCCACTCACGTAAGGAGAACCATCATGTCCAACCCCTTCAACAACGGCACCATCGTCGGCAACGCAGCTCGCGCACCCAAGCTGTTCGAGCACGCAAACGGTGGCGCGACGGTGAAACTCAGCGTCTATGCGCGCAACACCTTCAAGAACAAGGCCACCGGCAAGGTGGAAAGCGAGATCGTGGAGCTGACCGGCTACGTCCAGGACGCGAAGAACCCCGGCGTGTTCGGCTGCGTCGGCTCCGGCGATCGCGTTGCGGTGAGCTACTCGCTGAAGACCGACGTCTACATCGACAAGGACGGCCAGAAGCAGTACCCGCTGGTGGCGCGCATCGACACGGTGCAGCTGATCGACTCCAAGAAAGAGTCCGCTGCGCGCGCAGCCCGTCGCGGAGGCGAGGCGGCGAACGCCGCCCTGGCTGGCGCTGACGCCGACAACGACGAAGCACCGTTCTAACAACGACACCCCGCAGGGAAACCTGCGGGGTTTTTTTTCAACTATTTCACGGTGTTGATCCAGCTCTTTCACGGCCTTACCCAACTGAACAAAACCCAACAGCCCTAGCATCAGCTTGGCGATCGGGGTGGAGTCTTTTGAGTAGGTCTGTCCCTCCTTGAGGAACTTCACCGACACTCCTTTGCTGACTAGCTCGTCAACAATGGCGTACAGATCCGTCAGTGAACGCGCGCACCGATCCATCGACGTGACGACAAGCTGATCTCCTGCACGGACATATCGCATTGCTTCATCAAGTCCAGGGCGCTCACGCGATCCACCACTGGCCTTATCCGTGTAATAGGTGAAGACCTTCTCTGCCTTGAGTTGTTCAATCTGACGATCAAGGTTCTGATCTTTCGAACTCACCCGGGCATAGCCCACCTTTTGTCCTGAGATCGCCCCCAACTGTTCAGTGATCTCCAGAGGCAGTGACGGTTCTGTTCCGTTAGTCTTGGAACTAACCCTAGCGAACAGGAAGTTTTGTCATTCACAAATTGTTCGCTTGGGGTGTGACTTGTGAGACATGCTCCTCCTGGGGCTATGTATTTTCAATCCATTGTTGTTAATGGTGTCTCACTTCCTTAGAAGTGAGACACTCGGGAAGGCGGGAAGGGTCCCCTTTTCCGACGTTTAAACCATCGCTTGAAATACAAGTAGTCGCTTGTTAATGTCGGGGTGTGCTTACAGAGATTTCCTTATCCATCCCCGCGTCGGATCTCAGTCCCGCCGAGCGGGCCCAGTTACTCGTGCCCACCCTGTCCGCGCTGTCGGATGAAAACCGGTTGACGATCCTGCTCACCTTGGCGGAGAAGTCGATGACCAACCGCCAGCTCCATGAGGTCACCGGGATGAGTCAGGCATTGGTTAGCCATCATCTGGCTGCCCTACGCAAGGCCGGACTGGTGGACTCGGAGCCGACGGGTCGTGCCACGCTGAATTCGGTGTGTTGTGCTCAGCTGGCTGATCCGGTGCGCTGGCTGGCGCACCTGGCGACGTTGACGCCGGAGGGACAACGCGCCTGCTGCACGGACACCTCCCTGAGAAACGAGGTCGTTGATGCTGATTAGCGCGCTCGGCACGTTCGCTACCCTCCTGGTCGAACTGCTCCTGCTGTTTCTGGTGATCTCCTATGCGGTCGCGTTGATCAACCGGCGCTTCGGCCCGGAGCGGTTGCAGAGCTGGATGGCTGGTGGAGCGGTTCCCGGTCAGGTCAAGGGACTGGCGTTGGGGGCGATCACTCCGTTTTGTTCCTGTTCGACGATCCCGATGTTTGTCAGCATGCTCAAAGCCGGGGTGGCCTTTCGTACCACCGTGACCTACCTGATCGCTTCGCCGCTGCTCAACCCGGTTATCGTCGGCGGGATCTGGCTGACCCTTTCCTGGCAGGTCGCGATCAGCTACGCGGTGATCATGGTGCTGCTGTCGCTGGGAGCACCCTGGGTCTGGACCGCGCTGGGCATGGAAGACCAGCTGCGCAAGGTCAAGGTCAAGGGCGGGCGCCAGCTGGACGGGACCCCGTGGCGTGGAATCAAACAAGAAACCCCGGCAGCGATCCGTCAGGCATGGGACGATCTTCGCCCCATGCTCCTTCCGATGATCATCGGCGTGGCCATCGGTGCATTCATCTACGGGGTCGTGCCCGAAGACGGCCTGAGATTTATGGCCGGTGAAAACGTCTGGTGGCTGATTCCACTGGCTGCGGCGATCGGTATCCCGCTGTATGTCCGACTGGAGACGATGCTGCCGGTCGCCCTGGCTTTATCGGGTGCCGGGGTGGCCATCGGCCCGATCTTCGCGATGATGATCGGCGGGTCCGGGGCCTCGCCACCGGAAATCTCGATGTTGGCGGCAGTGTTCAAGCCGAAACTGTTGGCCACCTTCGTGATCACCATTCTGCTGGCGGCCATGCTGGCCGGCTACGCGATGACGATCATCCTCTAAACCACGTACCTCTAACGAAAGGAGACCCTCATGGGCTTCAAAGACCTGTTTCACAAGAAGAATACGAACTCCGATTGCTGCAGTGTCGAGATCGTCGCCGACGACGACACCGACACCACCAGTAACCAGGAGGAGGAGCATCCGCAGGCTCAGTCCTAACCTGCCACGCTCCTGGTATCTACCAGCATGTCCGGTTTCAGGCCGACGACGCTGATGATCAGTTCAGGCATCAACGACCCCGCGCGAGTTCGCGCGGGGTCGTTGATGGTGTGAGGTGGGGTGGTCAGTTCTCGAGCAACTCGGCAACGAGCCGGCGTACACGCGTGTCGATGTCGTCACGGACCAGACGCATGCGCTCGATCCCCTCTATCCCCCTCCTGGACGGCTCGTCAGTCACTCACCGTTCGCACGTTCCGTGGGCGTCGTCGGGAAGTTCCAGCTGGGCATCACCTCCCAGGATGATCACGCGGTCAACCTCGCGCAACAGCTGTGGATCCACACCCTTTGAAGCGTCCTGGTTTTCGTTCCGCTTATTGAACGCCCAACGGGTGGGCGTGTGATTGTTGATAGTAGGCGTCTTCCATCTCTTGTGGGGTGATGTATCCCAATGACTCGTGCAGGCGGTGGTTGTTCCACCAGTACACCCAGCGAAGGGTCGCGATCTCGACTTCCCCAACCGACGCCCACGGCCGGTGGGGATAGATCAGCTCGGTCTTGTAGAGACCGTTGACCGTTTCCGCCAACGCGTTGTCGTAGGAATCGCCGACGGTGCCAACGGACGGATCGATCCCAGCTTGAGCAAGTGCCTCACTGTAACGAATGGACACGTACTGCGAGCCGCGATCGCTGTGGTGGACAAGTCCTTCAGCACGGAGATCACCTGCGTGATAAACAGCGTGCTCAAAAGCCTCCAAAGGCAGCTCATCGGTGCGCATGCTCGCCCTGGTGGCAACCCCGACAATCTTGCGGGAGTACGCATCGGTGATGAACGCGGTGTACGCAAACCCCGACAGGGTACGCACGTAGGTGATGTCAGCGACCCACAGCCGGTGCGGCGCTGACGCGGTGAAGTCACGATTGACCAGATCAGGACGACAATCCGGGACATCAGCCCGAAGCGTTGTGATCGGAGTGCGGCCCCTTCTGCGGCCTTGGATGCCGGCGAGTTTCATCAA